>JAGQRI010000158.1:0-11605 GCA_020425515.1 Planctomycetota bacterium
CCTGCGGCAAGTCCGGACGTTTTCGAATCTTCTATGCCGCCCACTCCGCGGGCTCGGGAAATTTTGGGCGGCGTTCCGGGGGTTCCCTTGCCCGCCTGCGGCGTGCTCGGTCACCGCCCGGCTAATCTGTGACGCCCCTGCGGGGCTTGGCATGGCACCTCTGCGTATGGTGCTTCCGGTACGTTCCGTCGCTACAGGAAAGCTGAACGTGCCCTAGCTGTCCAATCCCATCATCCGCAATGCCAACCCTTTCACGTCTGTCATCGCCGGCGCGTCCGGCAGCGTATCCGCGTTGTCGCAGGCGATCACCGGGCCGTCTTCGGGGGCGCGGGCCGGCAACCCGTGGCTGCCCTTGACCAGCGAAGCGTCCAGCGGGCATGACCGGAAGCGATAGCGGAACCCCAGCTTCTTGCGAAGCAGCGTCAGCCCCATGCCGAACTTGCTGCCCGCCAGGAACAGCTCGCAGGGGTCGTAGCCCGGCTTGCGGTGGATATCCACGCTGCGCGCGAAGTCCGGCGCGTTCGCGTCGTCGAGCCAGTAGGGATAGGCAAACCACGCGTCCGGCTCGCTCAACACGACGATGTCGCCCGCGTTGGCGTGGTCGATGCCAAGCCCGCCCCGTTCGTCGCCGGCCAGTATCCGGGCAACACCGTCCGTGCCGGCCAGCAGCGATTTGACCGTCTCAATGTCGCCCGCGTCGCGGACATAGACGTGGGCCGCCTGGTGGTCGCAAACGGCGAACGCGCGCGATTCGTGGACGTCCAGCATCTCACCGAACGGGCCTTGGCGCACACGCATAAACCCGGCGCGGCGCAACTCGCGGTTGGGAAACACGGGCTTGTTGACCGGTGTGATCCCGTACTCGCTCACCACCAGCACCTTGGCATCGATCTCCGCGGCGGCGTCCAGCACCCGCGCGGCGCAGGCGTCAACTTCGCGCACGAGCCTGTCCACGTCGGCCTTGTCGCCGAAGCGTTGCAGGTCGTAATCGAGGTGCGGCAGGTAGCACAGGGTCAGCGTCGGCTGCTTGTCGCGCATGACCTTGGCCGTCGCGCGCGCGATCCAGTCGCTGCTCGGCAACCCGGCCATCGGCCCCCAGAACGCATGGAACGGAAAATCGCCGAGCGCGCCCTTGAGATCGCCTGCGAGCTCCGGCGGCTCGGTCAGGATGTCGAACTCCTTGCTGCCGTCGCTGCCGTAGTGGGGTTTCGGCGTGCAGCTCCAGTCACAGCCGCTGCCCTGGTTGAACCACCAGAACATCTTGGCGCAGGTGAAGCTCTCGTCGCGTTGCTTTGCGGTCCGGTACAGCGGCTCGCGTTGTATCAGCCGGTTGCTCTGGACCCAGTTGCGCACCTCGCCCAGTTCGCGCCAGAACCAGGTGTTGCCCACCACGCCGTGCTCGGCGGGCTGGGTGCCGGTCAGCATGCCGGCCTGCGCGCTCATGGTGACGGCCGGGAACACACCCGTCAGGGGCTTGGCCGCCAGCTTCGAAAGGCGCGGCGCCAGCCTGATCAGCTTCGGCGTAAGCCCGACGACGTTGATGATGACCAGTCGCTGCATAGTTCCGGTTTTAGAAGTGAAGTGGCCAGTGGTCAGTGGCCAGCAACTGCGGCTTTTTCCGGCCACTGACCACCGGCCACTGACCACTGTCAGTCCCCTTGGGTAAGGGTTCATGACGGTCCAACACGATCTTCACAATGTCTTTAAGTACCCCTGCTACAAGGCTTCGCAGGTTGATCGAAAAACTAACGAACACGGAGTCCTTACCCATGAAGAAGACACTCACGCTCCTGGCCGCCATCCTCGTGGTAGGCATGGCATTCGCCGGCTGCAAGAGCACCACTGACAGCGGCGACAGCGGCGAAGGCGGCGGCTGCAACGCGTGCACCGGTGAAAGCGCCTGCGGCGGCGACAGCAACGACGCCGCGCTCGACGCCACCATCAAGATGTACACCGACGGCACCATCAAGGTTTCGCCGATGATCGCGATGCACAGTTTCGTCTCCGTCGGCCAGTACTGGGAAGTTACCAGCAACTTCGGCGGCATGAAGAGCGTCTCCAAGTGGCAGGTGGCCGCCAAGGCCGCGGGCACCAAGAGCGAGTTCATCGTCGAGAACGACATGGGCCAGGGCTACATCCTCGCCTACCAGATCGACGCCTGGGCCGAGGCCGGCAAGACCAACGTCAAGAAGGCCTGGATCGGCAAGCCCGGCGAAGAGCCCAAGGAAATCGAGATCATGGAGCTCAAGCAGGGTGAAACCGGCGAGGCCAAGCCCGCGGGCTTCGTGCTGCATGAGGACTTCAAGGCGCTCAAGATGTGCGACTTCGAGTTCAACGGCGAAAAGACCATCATCAAGGACGACGGCCACACCACCGAAATGTGGGTCGCGGACAACGGCTGGTTCGGCAAGCTGATCAAGATGACTTCCGACGGCGATACCGTCATGGAACTCACCGGGCGCAGCTTCGACGAAAAGATCGAGGCCTGGCTGAAGTGGGAAGCCGACGAAAAGTAGCACGCCCCTCCTGAAAAAACGCCCCGGCCCACGCCGGGGCGTTTTCGCATTTGATGCGCCTCGTACGTACTATGCGCCGGGGGTAACCATGCGAAAACTGATCGTGTTGCTGGCGCTGTGCGCCATGACCGGCGCTGTCGTCGCGCAGGATGCCGCGCCTACGCCCGCACAGCGGCTCAAGGCGCTGGAGAAGCGGCTTGAGAAAGTTGAAGGCGAGGCGGCCGAGCTGCGGCATGAAATCGACGCGCTCAAGAAACAGATGGGCAACGGCGAGCCGCCCGAAGGCGTGCTGTGGACCGTCGACATGAAGTCCGACACCAAGGGCAGCGGCGCGATTGCCGACCTCGACGGCGACGGCACCCCCGAGGTCGTCTTCGGCAGCTACTTCGGCGAGCAGCACGTCTTCTGCGTGAACGGCGCGACCGGCAAGGTGGTCTGGAAGCACAAGTCCGACCGCGGCCCTTTGGATGCCTCGATTGCGATCGACGACCTCGACGGCGACGGCAAGCTCGAAGTCTTCAGCGCCGATTCCAGCAGCGGGCATTTCTACGACCTCGCGCCGGACGGCACGCTCAACTGGAAGTTCAAGCTGCCCAACAGCACCGACTCTCCGGTTGCGATTGCCGACCTCGACGGCGACGGCACCAAGGAATTCGTCATCGGCAGCATGTGGGAGGGCAAGGGCGAAGGCGCCGTCACCTGCTACTCGGCCGACGGGCACAAGCAGCTCTGGCAGCGCTATTTCCGCGGCTGCATCCAGTCCGAGCCCGTGCTGGTGGACCTCAACGCCGACAAGATTCTCGACGTCATCGTGACGACCTGGCGCGGCGACAACTGCGTGCACGCGTTGAACGGCGCCGACGGCACCGACATCTGGAAGTTTGAGACCGCGGGCGACAGCAAGTCGATGGGCATGTACCACGGCGTCGCGCTCAGCGGCGACCAGAAGACCGTCTTCGTCACCACCTGCCAGGGCGACGTCTACGCCATCAGCGCCAAGGGCGAGGAAAAGTGGCACAAGCACTACGACGACTACCTGTTCTCACCGATCACCTGCGCCGACGTCGACGGCGACAAGAAGGAAGAACTGGTGTTCGGCGGGCACAAGCTTTACTGCATCGCGGCCCAGGACGGTTTCGAACTCTGGAAGAAAGACATGGACAGGCTGCTCGACCGCGGCGTGGTCGTCACCGACGTGGACGGCGACCGCGACATGGACGTGCTGTACGCCGACCACCTGGCGCTCGTGGCGCGTGACGGCAAGACCGGCGAGGAAACCTTCCGCTTCGACGCCCGCATCAAGGACGACAGCATGTGGGAGGATATCTCCAGCGCCGTGCTGGTGGCCGATCTAGACGGCGACGGGCTGACCGAGGCGTTTTTCATCAACGGCGTCGGCACCAGCACCGACGAGTTCAAGAACAACTACGGGCGCGCGTTCGCGGTGCATCTGAAAGGCAAAGGCCCCGAGTGGACCACCTTCCGCTCGAACCTGAGGCGAACAGGCAACCCGGCCCACAACCCGCGCAAGTAAAACGAAGGGGACTGTCCCCGCAGTTGGGGACTGTCGCCGTTTTCGTGTGCGCCTACAGTTCGCGGCAGGCGGCGATGGCTGAATTCAGAAACTCGGTCAGCGTTTCCACCTGGCGCGATGCGCTGTCGCCGGAGGCCAGCTTGTTGCCTGACAGCACCGCGCCGGTCCAGCCCTTGCGGTGCCAGGTCCCGCCGCCGGTCAGCGCCGGCAGGTCGCCCTTCGGGTACGGGTGCGGCGTGACATAGTAGTAGGGCTGCCGGTAGTTCTCGTCGCCCGGCGACATGCCGATGCCGATCGTGCGTCCGTCTTCCAGCGTCAGCAACGTCGCCAGGTCGAAGTGGTGCGGCCAGCACATCACCCTTGAAGCTTCCTTCTCGCGCGCGGCGATGAACTGCAGGGCGCGGTCCGCGTTAGCGTACCAGCGGGCCAGCGCACCCAGCTTTTCCGGGTCGGCCTTCAGCTTGTCCGCGTCGAATTCCGGCATCTCGTAGCGCGGGCGCCCGATGCCCGGGGGCGCGTCCAGGCCTGCTTCTTCTTTAATGGACTTCTTCAGCCAATCGATGCCGGCCTGGATCGACTTCCCTTCCATCGGCACCGAGACCAGCTCAATGCCGCCCTTCTGCAGAAGCTGGAGGCGCAAGTCCCGCAGGCGCAGCGCCACGCGGAAGCCGCCCGGAATCTCCTGACCGATCAAAGACTGCAGGCGATCCAGCCACTCGGCGGAGGTGTGGCTGTCGTCATCGGCGGCCGGGATCAGGCTGACGCCGGCGGCCGCGACGACCTGGAATGCAAAGTGCGCGTTGAGCCGGGCGTCCTCAAGGGCGTCCGGCGGCACTTCACCGAGCCTGGCCCATTCTCCTTCAAGTTGATCGCGCAGGCTCATGGCGTGCTCCTAGGCAGGTTGACTACCAATTGTCGCGAATAGGCTTCAGGTCACAAGGAACTTCTGGACTTCCCGCCGGCGCGCGCACAGGATGCCGCGATGCGACACCTGCTGCTTATCCTGTTCGCCTTTGCGGGCGTGCTTGGCGCCGCCGACAAATATGTTGAGGCCGACAAGGGGCTGTACGTCTGGAACGCCAGCAGCGTGAAGCCGACGCCGCGCGATTCCAACCATCACGCCGTGGGGGACAACCTGAACGGGCTGGGCGACCGGCTGGCGGCGTTCGCGAAGCTGCACGGCTTCACGCGCGTCTACCTGTTCCTCGGCTCGATCCAGTGGGACTGGGAGGCGCAGTACAAGGCCCACAAGCTGCCGAACGAGGACAAGCTGGCGGGCACCATCGAGATGCTGAACGGGCAGGGGCTCGAGGTTCACTTCATGTGGTACCTCAACGACGACGCCAACGACCTCAGCAACCGGGAGCATGTCACCGACCTGGTGGATACTTTGGCCGAGTTCAACAAGCGCCACCCCAAAGCGCGCGTGGCCGGGCTGCACTGCGACCAGGAGCCGGACTCAACCGACGCCTACCCGGGCATGCTGGAGATGTTCAAGCTGATGGGCGCGCGTAACGACGAGCTGAAGGCCAGGCTCAGCCTCGGCGCCGCGTTCAAGCCGCTGTGGCTGCGGCAGGACTGGCAGGGGCGCAAGGTCTTCCAGCATTTCCTGGACGAGCTGACCACGGCCACGCTGATGGCCTACAGCAACAAGCCGGCGACGGTGAAGCAACTCGCCGCCCCGCTGCTGCAGTACGCCGAGAAAACCGACAAGCGCGCCGACATCGCCATCGAGACCGGCAGCTTCAACGCCGCGCCCGAGGAGACTTTCGCCGAGCAGGTGAAGGCCGACCCGCGCAAGTTCCTCGATACCGTTGCCGACCTCAGCCGCGACCTCGGCAAGCAGAAGGGGTTCGACAAGCTGGTGATTCACGCCTACGCGCAGTACTTCAACGCCCTGTACGGGCTCGACCCGGACGCGAAGGACGCCGATCCCACTGAACTGTATGGTCCGATCCCCAGTGACGCCGCCCTGCCGGAAGCAGCGTTGCCGGACAGCGCAAAGGGTTTTGTCGGCAAACTGACCGGCAAGGTGACGGCGGTCGGGCGGACGGGGTTCGCGCTCGAAGTCAGCAAACAGAAGTCCGCGTCCGACAGCGCCGCCAAGGATGCCGATGCGCTGGAAAGCGCAACCGTCATTGTGCGCGCCGACGACGACACCGAGCGCAAGTGGGTCAGCACACTGAAGCCCGGCGACGAACAGACCGTCGAGGTCAACTTCAAAGACGGCGAGCTGCACGTTGCCGCGCTGTCATCGTCGCAGAAGAAGGCCGCCCGCAAGGCCGGTTAGCCCGCAATCGAATCAGATCGCACATCGGGCACAACCCAATGACCGTGAGTGTGAGTCGAGTTACTCCGGAATCTGAGTTTCCGGCAGCGGTTTATTTTGCGGGCGCCCCGGGCGTATCGCACAATAGACGAAGTCCAAACCATTCATTCATCAAGTCATGCCCAGGCACCGGGAGGCACCCATGCTGAGGAGACTGTCCGCACTCGCGATTCCGCTGATCTGTTTCAGCGTGCTCGGCCTTGGCAACACGGGCTGCAGCACCAGCGAGGACAAGTCGAACGTACCGGTCGAGGAAGACCTGTCATCGGTGAACCAGCTCAGCCAGGAAGACCGCATCTACTTCCTGCAGCGCACGCACTTCGGTTTCCGCCCGCAGGACCTGCAACGCCTGAACCAGATGGGGTACGAAAACTACCTCGACTGGATGCTCAGCCTGCAGCAGGACCCGACGCTCGAAGCCCAGGCCCTCAGCGCCACCGTCGCCGACAAGGATTTTCCGAACACGACCGAAGTCGCCCGCTGGTGGGAATGGCTGATGGTCCACAACGACAACCCGTTCCAGGAACACCTGGCGATGTTCTGGCACGACCACTTCGCCACCAGCGACGAGGTACTCGACGCGCAAAGCATGTGGTGGATGTTCAACCACATCAACCTGTGGCGCTTCCACGGCACCGACAACCTGCGCAGCCTGCTGTACCAGATGGCGACCGACTGGGTGATGCTGATCTGGCTGGATGGCTACGTCAGCACCAAGAACGCGCCGAACGAAAACTTCGCCCGCGAGTTCTGGGAACTGTTCACCCTCGGCGCCGACAACGGCTACACCCAGGCCGACATCGTCGAGGCCAGCCGTGCCTTCACCGGCTACCGGCGCGTCCTTGCCGCCAACAACGCCGGGCCGGGGCGCGACCAGTACGTCATGGTCTTCGACAACAACCGCCACGACAACACCAGCAAGTCCATCTTCGGGCTGACGCTGAACGGCAACAGCCAGCAGGAATACCAGGACATGGTGGACCTGACGCTCGCCAACAAGCCAGTCGCCGAGTTCATCTGTCGCAAGCTGTGGGAGTACTACGTCTATCCGAACCCGCCGCAGAGTGTTGTCGATAACCTTGCCGGCGACCTGCGCCAGAGCAACTACGACATGAAGACGCTGTTCAAGCGCATCTTCCTGTCCAAGGCGTTCTTTTCGCCGACCGCCAAGCGGAGCCTGATCAAGAGCCCCGTTGAGCACAACATCGGCTTTATGCGCACCACCGGGCTGGAAGTCTCGCCCTCGCGCATCGACAGCTCGCTGATCGACATCGGCCAGCGCCCCAGCCAGCCGCCGACCGTGAACGGCTGGCCTTCCGGCGAATCGTGGCTGTCCAGCCAGGCGCTGCTCGAGCGCGCCAACTTCCTGCGCGACTGCGTTTACTACAGCCACGAATCGGCCCAGTCCGGCGTGGACGTCGGCGACCTGATCCCCGGCAACAAGACCAGTGCCCCGGAAGTCGTCGATCACCTGGCGTGGCTGCTGCAGGTTGAGCTTGAGGCCAACCAGCGCCAGGCCTGCATCGACTACCTGAACACCGACCGCAACAGCGGGGGCAATTTCAGCGACCCGTGGAATTTCCAGGACCCCGTGGACCGCAACAAGAAGATACGCGGGCTTCTGTACATCCTCGGCCAGCACCCCAGCTACCAACTGCGTTAGGAGACTGCGATGAGCAACGGAAACCTCGTGAACGAATCGCGCCGTAACTTCCTGCGCGTTGGCGCCGCCGGCGCGGGGGCGCTTGCCCTCGGCGCGATGAGCAACGGCACCTCGCCGCTGGCCTCGAAGCTCGCCAAGGCCACGCCGCTCCCGAACCACAAGCGGCTGGTGGTGATCAACATGCTGGGCGGCTGCGACGGGCTGAACATGCTGATCCCGGTAACGGGCAGCGTGGCCACCATCTACCAGACGCGGCGCCCGACCATCGGCTTCACGCAGGGGCAGGGGCTGTCGCTGACCGGCGGTCCGAACGTAAGCGAGTTCGAGCTGCACCCGTCGTTCGTAAACCTGCAGGCGCGCTGGAACGCGGGCCAGGCGGCGTTCGTCCAGAAGGTCGGCTACCCCAACAAGAACCTCAGCCACTTCGTCAGCGAGGACGTCTGGAGCTATGGCGCGCGCAGCGGCATCGCCTCGCTGGGCGGGCTCGCGCCGGGCTGGGTGGCGCGCTACGGCAACCTGTACGCGCCGACCTCAATGGGCCTGGCCTCAATCGGCGTGGGGCGGCGCCTCGACTTCGAGGGCGCGACCAGCAACCCGTTCCTGGTCAGCAGCGTCGAGTCATTCCGCTACGACATCGACTACCACTACAGCAACAACCACGCCCTCCGCCGCGAGGTGATCGAGAACATCCTGTCACTGCAGCCCGCCACGGGCACCAAGGGGCAGGTGGCCGCCGCCGCCGAGGCCGCCTACACGGCCGAGGCGCAGATGACGCAGGCCATCATCGACTACGAGGCGTACGAGACCACCAACAGCATCCAGTACCCGTTGCGCGCGGGCTCGGCCACCAGCCTCACCAACATGGGCCGCCGCCTGCGCGACATCGCCCTGCTGATCTACGGCGGCTTCGAAACCGACATTTTCTACACCGGCATCGGCGGGTTCGACACGCACTCGGACCAGTCGGCGCGGCAGGTCAGCCTGTTCGGCGAAATCGACGACGCGCTGGGCGTGTTCTTCACGGACCTGTCCACACAGGGCGTCTGGAACGACACCGTGGTCGTCGTGATCAGCGAGTTCGGGCGCCGAAATTACGAAAACGGCTCCGACGGCACCGACCACGGCCACGCCAACACGATGATCGTGACGGGCGGCCCGGTGAACGGCGGCATCCACGGCGACCCGCTGCTCGACGCCGACCTGAACGCCGAGTACCTGCCCTACAGCACCGACTTCCGCGACGTGTACCGAAACCTGATCCAGGGGCACCTCGGCCAGAACGCCGCGCCGATCTTCCCGGAAACGCAGCCAACCAGTTCGACGATTAACGTGGTCTGATGCAGAAGCGACTGACAATCCTGTTCGTGCTCGTGTTGCTGGCCCTGGTTGCCGGCTGCAAGGGCGGCGACGAAGGCGGCGGCGGCGGGGGCGGCGGAAGCTCGGCCATTCCCGACCCCGGCCCGCGCGACCCGCTGCCGTCCAACTGGCTCGACCTTGACTACTACTTCAAGCCCGAGCTGATCAAGACCGGGTTGAACACGCCCTGCAAGCTCGACCAGGCGCCCGACGGGCGGCTGTTCGTCAGCCTGCTCGGCGGCACGATCATCACAGTGCAGCCGACCTCGCCGTACACCCAGACGACTTGGGCGACGCTCGGCGTGCTGGGTGGCTCGGAGCAAGGGCTGCTCGGCATCGCCGTCTCGCCGAATTTCACGACGGACCACTACGTGTTCGTGGTGGCGTGCGTAAACCCGGGCGGCGGCGACCGGCAGCAGGTGATCCGCTATGAGGAAGTCGGCGGCGTCGGCACGAACCCGACCGTGATCGTCGACAACCTGCCCACGGCGAACATCCACAACTCGGGCGCGATCGAGTTCCTGAACGACGGCACGTTCGTGATCAGCGTCGGCGACTCGGCCAACTCGGCCAACGCGCAGACCGACGGCTCATTGGCCGGGCGCATCCTGCACTACAACGCCGACGGGACCCGCCCGTCGAACAACCCGTTCACGGGTTCGGACCAGTTCGAGTGGTGCCGCGGCATCCGCAATACCTTCGGCATGTGCGTGCACCCGGGCACCGGCACGCTGCTCGGCGTCGATAACGGGCCGAACAGCAACGACGAACTGAACTACCTCGTCGCCGGCAAGAACTACGAGTGGGAAAACGCGACCGGCATACCCGGCTCGGAAATCGGCGTGCGCATCCGGAACTGGCCGGTGGTGATCGTGCCGACCGGCATCACCTACCACACCGGCAACACGTTCCCGTCGGGCTACGCGAACAGCCTGTACATCTGCAGCTATGACGACTCGAAGATCTACCGCTTCGCCATGGACGGCAACCCGCCGGTCAACATCGCCAGCGAGCAGGTCTTCGCCGACCTGGTGGACACCGGCGGGGCCAACAAGCCGCTGGACATCATCGAGGGCCTCGACGGCAGCCTTTACTTCACCACGTTCACGCAGATCTGGCGCATCTACCGCCGCACCGGCCCCTGAACCGCAACCGCTTTTCACGACAGGGCCATAGAGTGCACAGAGAACTGCAAAAGCAGTTTTCAGTACTCTGTTTTCTCAGTGCCACTGTGGTTCAAGTCGTCGCGAAAGCCTTCGGCAAATGAAAGACTCGTCGCGTCCGTCGCGCTCATCGCGTCGTTGCGTAGCGCAGTTCGTAATTGCGAGTGCGAAGCACGAGCGCGCCAACCTATACTCCCAGCATGGATCGTGACCCTGACATCCAGCGCGAATGGTTGCGCCTGTTTGACCGCTTCGTGCTGCGCCTGATCGAGCTCGAGCCGGAGTCCGTGCTCGACGTCGGCTGCGGGCGCGGCGTGCTCGTCAACCAACTCAGCCAGGCCGGCATTCTCGCCACCGGGATCGACCCGCAGGCGCCCGGCAACGACCCGCAGATCATCCGCGGCGACGTCGAGCAACTGCCATTCGGCGCCGGGGACTTCGAGTGGGTGACGCTGCGCCACGTCCCGCACCACCTGTCCGACCTGCCGGCCGCATTGCGCGAGTGCGTGCGCGTCGCAAGGAAAGGGCTGCTGATCGCCGAGCCGTGGTTCGACTTGTCAGACCCCGTCCAGCAAATCGCCGAGCGCTGGGATCGCTGGTGGAAGCGCCAGCACGAGCGCAACGGCAGCGTGCACAGGCCGTGCATCCCGGTCAGCGAGATCGCGGCGGCCCTGCCGGAAGGCGACTACGACATTGAGGCCGAGCATTACCGCCACGTTGCCAACATCACGCAGCAGGCCATCGAAGACCTGTCGAAGCCATTGCTGGATCAGCTACCGCCCGAAGACCCCGACCGTGCAGAGTACGCCGAAATCACGAAGCAGATCACCGAGCGCGGCTTCACCTACAACGGTACAGTGATCGTGACGGTTCGGCTGCAGGCGTGACACAGCCGCAGCTACGGCAGCTCCCAGGGGCGTTGACCCGTCAAGACATTGATGTCGAACTCGCGCCCGGCGCGGTTGATGGTGAGTTTCACTTCCTGCCCGGGCACGTAGGCGTCCTCGAGCGTCAGCACCTCGTGGATGCCGAACACTTCCTTGT
>JAGQRI010000158.1:11741-26218 GCA_020425515.1 Planctomycetota bacterium
CCGAACCAGCCGTGGCTGGGCTTGCCGCCGCCGATGATCAGCTCGGCCTGCTTCTTCAATATGTGCGCGGGCACGGCGAACGCGACGCCGGAATCGCCGGGGGTTTCGCGCGTGGTGGTGATCAGCGCGTTCATGCCCATCAGCTCACCGCGGTCGTTGAAGATGCCGCCGCCGGAGTTGCCCGGGTTGGTGGCCGCGTCGTGCTGGATGCCGTCGAGGTACAGGCGCCCCGTCGAGTCATTCAGGTACGTGCGGTGCACGGCGCTGACGACGCCGTGGCCGACGCTGGGCTCGCCGCCGAAGCGCGAGGTGCCGAACGGGTTGCCGAGGTTCCAGACCGGCTCGCCGGGCTTGGGGTCGCCTTTCGCGAAGCGCGCGGGCTGCATGCGGTCGGCCAGCACGGTCTCGGCCTGCAGCAGCGCGAAGTCGAACACCGGGTCGCTGCCGATCACCGTGGCGCGGACGGTGTAGCCGCCGGCGAGGATCAGCAGGATGCGGTCGGCGTCCTCGACCACGTGGTGCGCGGTGATGATGCGCCCGCCGTCGTCGTAGACGATGCCCGCGCCGAAGGCGTCGCCGGTCGCGTTCTCGACGACGATCGCCACGATCGAAAGGCGTGCGTTGTCGTAGCCGGTGTGGTCCCAGTTGTGGTTCTCGCCGGGCAGCGGCTCGACCGTGCGTTGTGTGGTCGCGCAGGCGCCAAGCAGCAGAAGGCAAAGGCAATTGAGAATTACGAATTTCGAATTGCGAATGACCCGGCGTACGACCGCAGGGCCCGTGAATTCGCAATTCGAAATTCGCGATTCGAAATTCATGCGGTTGCCGGTTCCATTGCCGCGGCCAGTTCGACCACCAGGTTGTCGAGCAGCAGCAAGCCTTCGCTGGTTGCCCGGACGTGAGTCGGGGTCAGTTCCAGCAGGCCCATTGAGGCCAGACGCCGGGCCGCGTCGCCGCACAGCGATTCAAAACTCGCGCCGGCGAAGCGCTCGAAGGTCGCAAGCTCGACGCCCTGCTTCAAGCGCAGTCCCATCAGCAGCAGCGACTCCGCGCGGGCCTGCGGGGCTAGCAGTTCGCGGTCGGCGACGGGGAGACTGTTTTCATCCAGCAGCATGCGCGTGTAGGCCTTGAAGTCCGCGGCGTTGCGGCCGATCTCGCCGCCGAGCATGGCGTGCGCGCCCGCGCCGACGCCGTGCCAGTCGCCGCCGGTCCAGTAAACCAGGTTGTGCCGGCACTCGGCGCCGGGGCGCGCGAAGTTGCTGACCTCGTAGCGCTCCAGCCCATGCGCGGCGCAAGTCTCGCCGACCAGCTCGAACATCGCGCGCTCGAGTTCTTCCTCGCACGGCTCGACCTCGCCGTTGAGTAATTGACGCGTCAAGGGCGTGTCGTCCTCGAACGTCAGGGCGTACAGGCTCAGGTGTTCGGTGCCGTGCGCCAGCGCCCGGGTGAGGTCGTCCTTCAGGTCGTCCAGCGTCTGGCCGGGCAGGGCGAACATCAGGTCCATGCTGACGCGTTCGATGCCGGCCGCGCGGGCCATTTCGACGGCGCCCGTGGCCGTGCCCGCCTCATAGATGCGCCCGAGCCCTTTGAGGAACTTCGGCTGGAACGACTGCACGCCGAAACTCGCCCGGTTTACGCCCATGCGTTTCAGCGCGGCGGCCTTTTCCGGCGTGAGTGTGCCCGGGTTGATCTCGCAACTGAACTCGATGCAGCCATCGAGGCTTACGCGGGCGCGCAGGATTTTGCCCAGCCGGTTCAACTGCTCGGCCGACAGGCGCGTGGGCGTGCCGCCGCCGATGAATACCGTGCGCGGCGCCAGCCCGTCCGGGAATCGCAAGCGGAACTCGGCCTCAAGCGCGTCGAGGTAGCGGTCGATTTCCGCCTCGCCCGCGACGCCGCTGTAGAAGTCGCAGTACTCGCACTTGCGCACGCAGAACGGGATGTGGATGTAGAGCGACGGCGCGGTCATGGCCCCAGCATAGATTACGCGAAGCCCCCCGTCGCGGGCTTGTCGCCCGGGCGTTGCCCCCGTACATTCCCGGTATGGAAGACACCGAGCTCACGCCGATGCAGCGCGCCTTCACCCGCAAGGGTCTGTTCTGGCTGACGCTGATCGGCGCGCTGATCGCCGACATCGCCACCAAGGCCTGGGCCGACACCTACGTGCGCCCGACCGCCCCGCGCGTCACGCCAATCATCGACGGCTTCATCGGCTGGAAGTGGGCCGAGAACCAGGGCGCCGCCTTCAGCATCATGGACGGCAAGCCGTTCGTACTGGCGATGATCGCGAGCCTCGTGCTGGCGGCGCTGATGTTCTACATGTGGAAGGCCGACCCGAAGCGCAAGTTCTTCCTGGTGGCGCTGGCGCTGGTGGGGGCCGGGGCGATCGGCAACCTGTACGACCGCCTGCTGCTGGGGCACGTGCGCGATTTCATGTTCTTCATCTTCGACCTGCCCTTCAACGGCACGAAGATCATCAACTTCGAAATTCCCGTGAAGTACCCGGTCTTCAACGTGGCCGACATCGAGATCATCGCCGGCGTGATCATCCTGATCCTGATGTCGTTCAAATCGGACAAGAAGAAGAAGGCTGACAAAAAGGAGACGCCCGATGGCGCTTGACCTCAGCGTCAAGCTCGGGCCGCTCGAGCTTTCGTCACCCCTGATGACCGCCAGCGGCTGCAGCGGTTACGGGAAGGAGCTCGACCGCTACCACGACCTCGCGGTCTACGGCGCGTTGGTCGGCAAATCGATCAGCCGCAACCCGCGCCTCGGCAACCCGTACCCGCGCACCGCGGAGACCAGTGCCGGCATGATCAACGCCATCGGGCTGCAGAACGAAGGCTACGAGGCGTTCATCAAGAATACCCTGCCGCCCATGCGCAGCTTCGGCCCCAAGGCCGTCGTCAACGTCGTCGGTCACGACTTCGAGGAATACGTCTGGCTGGTCGAGCGCTTTGACGCGGAGGAAGGCATCGCCGCGCTGGAGCTCAACCTGAGCTGCCCGAACGTCGCGGGCGGCATGCGCTTCGCCAGCGACCCCGGCGAGTGCGAACGCCTGGTCGCCGCCTGCCGCGAGAAGACCAAACTGCCGCTGATCGCCAAGCTGTCGCCCAACGTCACGGACATCGCCGAGATTGCACGTGCTGCCGAGCGCGGAGGCGCCGACATCCTGAGCGCGATCAACACGCTGGTCGGCATGGCCGTCGACTGGCGCAAAAAGGAAGCGCTGGTGGCGAATTACACCGGCGGGCTCAGTGGCCCGGCCGTGAAACCGGTCGCCCTGCGCTGCGTGTGGCAGGTGGCGAACGCGGTGAAGCTGCCGGTGATCGCGATCGGCGGCATCAGCAATGCCGACGACGTGCTGGAGTTCATGGTCGCGGGCGCAAGCGCCGTGCAGCTCGGCACGATCCTCTTTGTCGAGCCCGACGCCGGCCAGACCATCCACAACGGTTTGAAGCAGCGCCTGATCGATGCGGGCGTGAAGCGAATCAGTGACCTCGTCGGCACACTCAAGCCGAAGAACTCCTGAGCGCCATGAGCCTTAAATGAAAGACCCCGCAGCAATGGAGGGCTGCGGGGTCTTCAGTTGGTGGGGTCCTAGTCCGTGATTCGACGGTTCCGCACTATGGCAAGCCCACCTACAAGGAGCAGGAACAGCAGCCCGATCAGGCTGACGCTGCTGCCCGCGACGCAACCGCCGCCGCTTCCGCCTACGCCGCCGCCGGTGCTCCCGGCCTGCACGGCCGCGCTGGTCGTGCCGCTGACGCCGAAGCTGAACGGCGTGCCGGTGCTGGTGTCGTTGTGGGTGAAGCTGACCGTCGCAGCATGGGTGCCCACGTTCGCCGCCAGGTAGGTGACAGTGAAGGTAACGCTCTGGCCGGCCGGTACAGTTGCGCCCGTGCCGCTGACACTGAACTCGCCGGCGTCAGCACCGCCGAGGACCGGCGCGCCGATCACCAGGTCGGCGTTGCCGGCGTTGCTGACGGTAATGGTCAGCGGGGCCGAAGCGGAATTCAGCAGCAGGTTGCCGAACGCGCGTCCGCCGTTGGCAGCGGCCCCGTTGGCGACGGTGTTGCCGTTTTCCGAAACCACGATGATCGGGGCGGGGGCGGGCGCGGTGCCGACGCCACTGACCTCGAAGGTGAACGGGTTGGCGACGCTGCCGTCGTTGTGATTGATCGTGACGGCCGCGATCTTGTTGCCGACGGTCGAGGGGTCGAAGGCGACCGTGAAGCTGCCGTCGTTGCCCGGCGTGATCGGGCCGCTGATGCCGCCCGTGTTCAGCACGAACTCGGAGGGGTTGTTGCCGGCCAGGGTCACGCTGGTAACGCTCAGGTCGGCGTTGCCCGCGTTGTGAATCACCACGGTCAGCGCCGCGGTCTGCCCGGCCGCGATCAACTGCGAGCCGAAGTTGCGGTTGCCGCTGGCGGCCGAGCCCGGGTTGATCTGCACGCCGCCGGCTACGGTTTCATAAACCTCGATGGCCGGGGCAGGGGCGGGGCCTGTCACGATGTTGAAGCTGAAGTTGCTGGCCCCGCCGTTGCCGTCGTCGGCGCTGAGGCTGACCACGTGGGTGACGCCGCCCTGGTTGAATGTGCCTGTGCCGGGCGTCAGCGTGTAGGGCGTCGCGCCGCTGTTGCTGAACTCGCTGTTCAGGATGCCGGTGCCGCCGCCGTTGCTGACCGTGCCGGTAAGCGCAACCGGGTCGCTGTCGGCGTCGCTGACCGCAATCTGAAGCCCCAGTGCGCTGAGGCTGGTGCCCCAGTTGACGTTCAGCGTGCCGCCGTTGACGACCGTTGCCGAGTTGCTGGTGACGACGATGCCCGGCGCGGCGTTCGACGAAGTGCCGACCGCGACGTGGAAGGTGAAGGTGGTGACTTCGTTGCCGTTGTCGGTGGCGGTCAGCGTGACGTCGTGGGTGACGCCGGCCTGGTTGAACGCGCCATACTGCGGCGCCAGCGAGTAGGGGACCGCGCCGCTGCCGGCCGACCATTCGCCGATGTTGAAGCCCTGCGTGGTGCTGTTGGTGATCTGGGTGGCGAGGCTGACGGGGTCGCTGTCGGCATCCGAAATCGTGATCCAGACGTTCAGCGATGCCACGCTGTCGTTGTAGTTCACGTTGACGGTGTCGCCGTCGTTGAGCCAGTTGCCGCTGACCTGGACGTTGATCCCCGGCGGGTTGGTGCCGTTGAAGAACACGTGGTCCGGCGAGGCGCAGTCGAGATCGCCGTCGCCGTCGATGTCGGCGAATGCCAGGTTGTGCGCGCTGGCCGAGGCGAGCGGGCTCGTGGTGCTGAAGGTGCCGGCGTTGTTGTGCAGCACGTAGCCGGCGGTGTTTTCGAAGCCGACCGCAAGGTCGAGGTCGCCGTCGCCGTCAATGTCGCCCGCTTCCAGCGCGTAGGGGATGTCCGCGGCACTCAGCACGGTCGAGGTGGGGAACGCGCCGCTGCCATTGTTCCAGTAGATCGAGATGCGGTCGTAGGTGCTCATGGCCGGCTGGCCGAGGTCGCCGAAGGCGACGTCCACCCAGCCGTCCCCGTTGAAGTCGGCGACGCTCATGCCGACGACGATCTGTGTGGCGCCGAGCGCGATCCCGGTCGGCGTGCTGCCGGTGAAGAGGGCGTAGTTGCCCGCGCCGTCGTTGAGGAACAGGTAGGACTGCGTCGGGCCGAAGTCGAAGTTGCCGGTGAACAGGTCGAGGTCGCCGTCGTTGTCGGCGTCGGCCAGGTGCACGCACCAGGTGTTGTCGCTGAATTCGCCGGTCGAGCCCGTTGAGATCAGCACGCCGCGGCGTGTGAAGTTGGCGCTGCCGTCGTTCACGAAGATGTCGTTGGGCGCGGCGCTGACGCTGCCGTTGCCGAACACGATGTCGATGTCGCCGTCGCCGTCGATGTCGCCGGTGGTGACGTCGATCGAGTAGCTGTTCGACGGGCCCAGGTTGACGGTGCTGCTGAAGCCGGCGCTGCCGTCGTTGAGGTACAGCAGGTTCTGGCCGGGCAGGGTGCCGGTAGAAGTCGCGATGGGGGAGGCGGCGGTGACGATGTCGAGGTCGCCGTCGTCGTCGAAGTCGGCCAGCGCGCACGCATAGCTGCCGTCCGGCGAGCCGAGCGCCGTGCTGCTGAAGCCGCCGTTGCCGTCGTTCAGGTAGATGTAGTTCTGGCCGTTGGTGACGCCGACCATGTCGAGGTCGCCGTCTCCGTCCAGGTCGCCGAATTCGACGTCCCAGCCGGAGGTCATGGCGGTGGCGTTGTGCACGCGGTCGAAGACGCCCGGGCCCTGCCCCGCCTTGGCGCGCAGTTGCCACAGCTCGGGCGCGGCGAGGTTCGGCCCGCCCTGCTGCTGCAGCGCGTCGGTCAGCGTGATGCTGACCTGCTCGCCGGGCAGCAGGTCCTGGTTAGGGTTGAAGGTCAGGGTGCCGGTGCCGCCGCCGCTGATGGCGCCGGCCAGCTTGCCGCGCAGGTTGCTCCAGGCGCGGATGTCGTTGCTGCCGGGCGTCGCCATGTTGGCCGAGAAGCCGGCGTCGAAGTTGGTGGTCGTCGCGGCGTCGTTGGTGTTGCGCGCGGGCGAAAGCGACGTGACCGTCGGCTGGGCCGCGAGCACCGTGGCCGCGAGGGCCGTCAGTACGCAGATTGCAGTGAATCGGGTACGCATGAGTAGTTTCTCCTTAGGGAACCGTCGTGCGTATGGTGTACCCAAAACGGTAGGAAAAATGAAAACAGTGGATTCAATTGTGTACCGACTTGGGTACGGGTGAATTTCGCTGCACCGGATCGGGATTAACGGGGAAGGGCCCCGCGCTACGCTCGCGGGGCCCTTCGGGATGACCGGGTCGCTTCCTAGGCGAGACGCCGTTTCCTGGCAATCGCCAGCCCGCACAGCAGGAACAGGAACAGCAGCCCGCTGAACGACAGCCCGCTGCCCGCGACGCACCCGCCGCTGCCGCCCGAGCCGCCGCCGCTGGTGCCGCCGGCCGCCGTGGTCGTGCCGCTCACGGCGAAGCTGAACGGGGTGGTGGTGCTGGTATCGTTGTGGGTGAAACTGACGGTCGCGTTGTGGCTGCCGACGCTGGACGCCAGGTAGGTGACCGTGAAGGTCGCGCTGGTGCCCGGCGCGAGCGTGCCGACCGTGCCGCTGATGCTGAACTGCGACGCATCCGGGCCGCTGAGCGTCGGCGAGCCGACCACCAGGTTCGCGTTGCCGGCGTTGGTGACCATGATGACCACGCCGGCCGGGTTGTTCTCGGTGACGCTGCCGAACGCGCGCCCGCCGTTGGCCGCGGCCCCGTTCGCGACGGTGTTGCCGTTTTCCGAGACCACGATGATCGGGGCCGGCGCCGGGGTGGTGCCGATGCCCGCCACCTCGAAGGTGAAGGGGTTGGCGACGCTGCCGTCGTTGTGGTTGATCTCGATGGTCGCGACCTTCGAGCCGGCGGTGTTCGGGTCGAACGCGACCGTGAAGCTGGTGCTGCCGTTCGCGCTCACGTTGCCGCTGACGCCGCCGGTGGCCAGCACGAACTCGCCCGCGTCGGCGCCGCTGATCGTCACGGAGTTGACGGCCAGGTTGGCGTTGCCGGCGTTGTGGATCACGACGGTCAGGGCCGCGGTCTGCCCGGCCGCGATCAGTTGCGACCCGAAGTTGCGGTTACCGCTGGCGGCCGAGCCGGGGTTGATCTGCACGCCGCCGGCGACCGTTTCATACACCTCGATGCTCGGTGCCGGGGCCGGGCCGACCACGATGTCGAAGCCCATGCTGGCCGTGCCGCCGTTGCCGTCGTCGATGCTGAGGCTGACGCTGTGGGTCACGCCGCCCTGGTTGAACGTGCCGGCTGTGGGGCTGACCGTGTAGGGCGCGGTGGCGGTGTTGCTGAACTGGCTGTTCAGGATGCCGGTGCCGGCCGTGTTGCTGACCGTGCCGGTGAGGACGACGCTGTCGTTGTCGGCGTCGGTGACGCTGATGGTCAGCCCGAGTGAAGCAAGCGTGTCGTTGAAGTTCACGTTGATCGTCGCGCCGTTGCCGATGCTGCCCGCGCTGCCGCTGACGCTGATGGCGGGCGGGTTGTTCGGCGCGGCGCCGACGCTGATGCTGAACCCGAAGCTGGCGGTCCCGCCGTTGCCGTCGTCAATGCTGAGCGAAACGACATGGGTCGTGCTCGCCTGGTTGAAGGTGCCGCTGCTCGGGTTGACGGTGTAGGGGGCGGTCGCGGTGTTGCTGAACTGGCTGTTCAGGATGCCGGTGCCGGCGATGTTGCTGACCGTGCCCGTCAGGACCACGCTGTCGTTGTCGGCGTCGGCGACGCTGATCGTCAGCCCGAGTGAAGCCAGGGTGTCGTTGTAATTCACGTTGATCGTCGCGCCGTTGCCGATGCTGCCCGCGCTGCCGCTGACGCTGATGGCGGGCGGGTTGTTCGGCGCGGCGCCGACGGCGATGCTGAAGCTGAAGCTGGCCGTGCCGCCGTAGCCGTCGTCGACACTGAGCGAGACCACGTGGGTCGTGCTCGCCTGGTTGAAGGTGCCGCTGCTCGGGTTGACGGTGTATGGCGCGGTGGCGGTGTTGCTGAACTGGCTGTTGAGGATGCCGGTGCCGGTGGTGTTGCTGACCGTGCCGGTGAGGCTGACGCTGTCGTTGTCGGCGTCGGTCACGCTGATTGCCAGCCCCAGTGAGGCCAGCGTGTCGTTGTAGCTGACGTTGACGGTCGAGCCGTTGCCGATGCTGCCCGCGCTGCCGCTGACGCTGATCGCGGGCGGGTTGTTCGCGGCCGAGGCCACCACGATGTTGAAGCTGAGGGTCGCGCTGCCGCCGTTGCCGTCGTCCGCGGTGAGGCTGACGGTGTGGGTGGTGCTTGCCTGGTTGAACACGCCGGTGCTCGGGTTCAGCGTGTATGGCGCGGTGGCGTTGTTGCTGAACTGGCTGTTGAGGATGCCGGTGCCGCCCGTGTTGCTGACCGTGCCGGTAAGGACGACGTTGTCGTTGTTGGCGTCGGTGACCTGGATGGCGAGCCCAAGCGAGGCCAGCGTGTCGTTGTGGTTGACGTTGACGGTCGCGCCGTTGCCGATACTGCCGGCGTTGCCGCTGACGCTGATCACCGGGGCCGAGTTGGTGACGGGGCCGACCTCGACGTAGAACTTGAAGGTCACGGTCGCGCCGGGGCCGTCATCGACGTACATGGTGAAGTAGTGCGTGGTGTTGGCGCTGTTGAAGGTGCCGCTGGCGGGATTGAGCGTGATCGGGGTGGCGCCGTTCTGCTGGAACTCGGTATCAAGCAGCCCGGTGCTGCCGACGTTGCTGATGTAGGCGGACATGGTGACGTTGTCGTTGTTCAGGTCGCTGATCACGACTTGCAGGTTGAGCGAGGCAAGCGTGGCGCCGTAGTTGACGCTCAGCACGTCGAACTGGTTCACCGGGTTGCCGTTGCTGGTGACCGCGTAGGTCGGCGTCCAGTTGCCGCTTGTCGAAATGGTGATCGTGAAGCGGAAGTCGCTGACGCCGCCCACGCCGTCGTCGGCCTTGAGCAGGAAGCTCAGCACGACGCCCTGCTGGTTGAACGTGCCGTACCACGGGTAATAGGTGTAGGGGGCCGCGGCCTTGGCGTGGGTGAAGCTGGAAGCGCCGAAGCCCATGCCGTTCGCGTTGGCGAGCTCAGCCGTGATGGCGACGTTGTCGTTGTCGGCGTCGTTGACGGTGATCGCCATGCCGAGCGCACTGAGCTTCGAGTTGTAGGCCACGTTGATGTTGCCGCCGTTGGCGACCGCGCCGTTGTAGGTGTCCAGCGAGATCACCGGCGCCGCGTTGGCCACCGTTCCGACGTCGATGTGCAGGATAAATGTGGCGGTCTCGACGCCGTCCGTGGCGGTCAGCACGACGTCGTGGGTGATGTTCGAAACGTTGAAGGTGCCGGTGCCGGGCGTGAGGGTGTAAGGGCCGTAGGCGGCGCCCGAGGTCCACTCGCTCATGGCGAAGCCCTGCGAGCTGCTGTTGCTGATGGTGGCGCTTACGCTGATCTGGTCGCCTTCGGGGTCGCTCAGCCCGATGCTCAATGCGGCGCTCGCGACGCTGGCGTTGTTGGCCACCTGGACCGTGTCGCCGCTCATCAGCGCGTTGCCGTTTGCCGTCACGTTGAAGGCCGGGACGCCGCTGCCGTTGAAGGCGATGGCGTCGGTCATGCCGACGTCGAGGTCGTTGTCGCCGTCGACGTCAGCCACCGCCATGCCCCACTGGCCGTTGGTGCCGGTGCCGACGGTTTTGTTGCCGGCCGCGCCGCTGCTGAACGCGCCCGAGCCGTTGTTGAACATGATGAAGGAGGCGGTGCCCGACTCGCAGCCCACCAGCACGTCCAGGTCGCCGTCGGCGTCCATGTCCGCAGCCGTGAGCGAGTACACCACCAGGCTGCTTGCGTCCCATTGCTGCGCCGTGAAGTTCGCGTTGCCGTCGTTGAAGTAGACGCTGCTCGGGCACAGCCCGTTGCCGCCGCAGATGATGTCGAGGTCGCCGTCGCCGTCGAAGTCGCCGGTGGCGATCGCCTCGATCACCGCGCCGGACTCGAACACGAACGAGTTCTGGCGGTTGAAGTTGCCCGCGCCGTCGTTCAGGTAAATGATGTTGTCGGCCGTGGTGATGATGCCGCAGATCCCGACGATCGCGTCGAGGTCCCCGTCGCCGTCCACGTCCGCGAGCTTGATCGACCAGGCCGTGTCCGAAACCGGGATGTTCGAACTGGCGATCCAGCTGAACGCGACCGCGGTCAGGTTGCCGTTGCCGTCATTGAAGTAGACGTAGTCATTCTGGCCGTTGATCGTGCCGTTGGCGGTCACGATGTCGATGTCGCCGTCACCGTCGACGTCGCCGACGTCCAGGTCGATCGTTTCGTCCGTGCTCGTGCCGAACGTCGAGCTGGAGTAGAAGTTGCCGTTGCCGTCGTTCCAGTGAATGCGGTTCGCCGCCGAGATCGTGTTGCCGCCCGTGTTCACGGGGTGGTTGCCGATGATGGCGTCGAGGTCGCCGTCGTTGTCCATGTCGGCCAGCGCGCAGCAGTAGCTGCCGTCGGCGACGTAGGCGATGTCATAAGTAGTGAAGTTTCCGTTCCCGTCGTTGATGCACTTCTTGTCGTAGCCGACGTTGCCGCCGCCGGCCGTGATCATGTCGATGTCGCCGTCGCCGTCGATGTCGCCGAAGGCCACGTCGAACGGGTTGTACTGGCCGCTGGGCACGCTGCGCTTGTCCCAGGTGCCCGGGCCGGCGCTGGATTCCGCGTCGAACTGCCACTGGTAGCCGCCGGTCAGCGGGTTCGAGGATGTGTCCTGCAGCCCGCTGGTGAGGATGACCTGGATCTTCTCGCCGGGCAGCAGGTTGCTGCTTGGGTCGAGCGAGAGGCTGCCGGTGCCGCCGCCGCTGTAGCTGCCGCCGAGCCAGCCGCGCAGGTTGCTCCATACGCGGAAGGTGCTGCCGGTGGGCGCGCCCATGTTGGTCGAAAAGTCGGCGGACACGTTGGTCGTCGCCGCCGCGTTCACCGCGTTGCGCCCCGGCGAAACGGAATTCACCGTCGGCTGGGCCGCGAGCGCGACCGCCGTGGCCGCCGCGATCAGGCAGATAACTGAGAATCGTGAAAGCATCGTGCACTCCTGTGTTGGAACCGTCGTGCAGTCTTTGTACCCGATCAGGTGTAAAAACTTAATTTTGTCACTGAAACTATGTACCGGCATTGGTACAAAGTTCCCACGCACAACGAATCCGGGACAGGAGCCCGCCATGAGCACCGCACTAGACCGCAACGCCGAACGCGCCGAGCAGATCCAGCAACGCCTGGCCGAGCTTGCCGAACAGCACTCCCAGGCTGACATCGCCCGCAAGACCGAGTTCTCGCGCAACAACGTCAGCCGCTACGTCAACGGCACGCGCATGCCGATCGAGTTCGCCGCGGCGCTGGTGGAGGGGCTCGGGGTCAACCCCGCCTGGCTGCTGACCGGCGAGGGCACGGCCTACCTGTCCGATATCAACACCGGCACGCAGGAGATGGCCGGCGACCTGCTCGCGCTGGTGGACGCCATGGCCGCGGTCAGCCGCATGCGCCTCGGCAGCCTGACCGGCAAGCACCACCTGGGGGTGCTGCGCGAGCTGAACGAAACACTGAAGAAACACGAAGGGCTGCGCGACAAGCTGCACGAGCACAGCCGCAAGATTTTCATCAAGTTGGTCGAAGACGCCCGCGCCGCCCTGATGAAGCGCGACATGAACCGCGCCGAGACCATCCTGCAGGCGCTTGAGCAGGTCAGCCGCTTGACCGACGACGGCTTCCTGCGCGCGCAGTACGAAGGCGTGCAGTCCCACTTCCACCACTACAACGGCGAACCCGAAGAAGCCCTGCCGCACCAGCGCCGCAGCTACCTTTCCTTCCTTGTACACCACGGCACGTTCGACGAGTGGATGCTGCCCGAGGCCCACAACTTCGTGCAGGTGCTGAACCACTGCTGGCGCCTGAAGGAAGCCCGCCGCTGCGCCCGCGCCGCTTTCGCCATGACCGACAACAGCGACCCGACCCTCGAGTCCACGGCCGCGACCCTCGACGTCGAGCTCGGCGACCTGCAGACCGGGCTGGATTCATTGCGCCGCATGATCCCGTTGGTCGATCCCTCCTATACCCACAACACCCAGCAGTCGCTCGCCCGCGGGCAGTTGCTTGAGGGCTCGATGACGCTGGAGCAGGCCGCGACCTTCGGCGGCGACAACGACGCCAAGTGGAGCCGCCTGGCCAGCTACGCCGTCTTCTCCGAGCGCGAAGAAGACCTCGAGCTGGTGCTGAAACGCGGCATCGGCGACCGCAAGGGGCTGATCAACCCGGAGGAGGCCTTGGCCGTGCAGGTTTCCTGCCTGCTTGAGGTACTGCGCGAAGGCGGGGCGACCGCCGGCCAGCGCATGCTGGTGCACATCGAAAACACCGAACAGAAGCAGTCGGCGGTGACGCGCTTCACCGAGCAGGCCTACGCCGCGCAACTGTTCCGCCTGGGCAGGGAGCGCAAGCTGGCGCTCAAGCACCTCGAGGCGGCCCAGCAAGTGCTGGATGACCTCGACCCGGAAATCACCCCGCGCGTCGAGCTGCGCTTCCTGCACGCGAGCAACGTGTTGCGCCTGCTCAAGCCCGATGCCAAGAACCAGCGCCACCGCCAGATGTTCGAGCAGGCCGGCACGTTCGTCAGGGATTATCTGGCGCGCGGCTATCACTGCCTGCGAGGCCTGGTCGAGCCCGCCTAGGGCGCCGGATTTCGCGGCGGATTTTTCGGACGAGTTTCGGCGGATTGCCCGTTACGATTGCAGGAACACATAGGGGGCAACCATGAAACTGCTGGCACTGGTACTGCACGAGAACCGAACCGTCGCGCCCGTCGATGACAACGGACGGCACTTTGAGGCCGTTGAGGTCTATCGCATCCAGGACGACGGCTCGCACGAGAAGGTGGACATCCCGTTCGACCCCAAGGCCGAGGATTTCGACCTGGGCGAGGCGCTCAGCATTGCGAAGGTGACCGACCTGATCGGCCAGCACTTCGAGGACGACTGCTTCGCCAACCTGCACGCGCGCGATTTGCACCTGTGGCTGGAAGCGCCCGAGCTCGGCGTGGATGAGGCACTGGCCGCGTTCAAGGCCGGCAAACTGCCCGAGGCCATGAAGGGCACCCACGCCGTCCACGGCGCCGAGGGCAAACGCACCCGCCATGAGGGCGTACGCGAACACCACGGGCGCCACCGCCCACCCGGCGGCTCAAGAGGCGTAAGCCCGCCCGCCCACGGCCCCAGCATCTAAAAACAAACCGCCGCGAAAGCGGCGGTTTTCGGTTAACGCGAACAGGTGCGAAGCCCGCGAAGGGGCTGAAGATTCATAGCCCAGCCCGCCAGGGCTGGGGTTTGATACCCACCAGGTACTCAAGGCTGAAAGGCGGAAGGATCGTAGCCCGGCCCAAAAGACCGTAACCCGGTCCGGAAGATCGTAGCCCGGTCCGTCGGTGGCAGTCAGGCGCGGAGCGCCGTAACAGCATTAGCCCCCAGCAGCTTTGCTGCTGGGGGTCCGTTGAGCGCTTCTTCCGAGGCGCGGATGCGCCGGCAGAACGATGCGAACCGTTGTATCGGCGCATCCGCGCCTCAGATTCTCCACCATCGAATACCCCCGGCAGCGGAGCTGCCGGGGGCTAATCTTGTTACGGCGCTCCGCGCCTGTCCTGAATGGAAGAAATGTCGGGCGTACCGTGCCCTGCGACTTCGCGTCCTTCGCTTTTCTTCGCACCTTCGCGTCAAACCGCTTGTGCCGCCTACTTCAAATCCAGCTTCGGCAGCTTGCCTTTCATGGCTTTGATCGCGGCGTCGTGCAGGGCGCCGTTGCTGCATACCACGTTGCCCGTGTAGACCGTTTCCTCGCCGCTGAAATCCGTCAGCTTGCCGCCGGCTTCTTTCAACAGCGCCGCGAACGGGGCGATGTCCCACGACTTGATCTT
>JAGQRI010000159.1 GCA_020425515.1 Planctomycetota bacterium
CGATTCGCGCCCCTTACGCAAACCAAGGCGTTCCGGAGCAATAGAGGCTATGCCCCGAAACTATAAATCGACTGAGCGGTTCCTGAAACCGGACCCGGTCTACAACAGCAAACTGCTGACGAAGTTTATCAACTCGATCATGGACAGCGGCAAGCGCACGACGGCCCAGCGCATCGTGTACAATGCCCTCGACGTGCTGAAGGAGCGCATTCCTGAAAAGGAACCGCTCGAAGTCTTCAACGAGGCGGTGAACAACATTCGTCCCATGGTCGAGGTGCGCTCCAAGCGCGTCGGCGGCGCCACCTACCAGGTGCCGAAGCCCGTGGGTGCGAAACGCCAGCAGGCGCTCGCTTTCCGCTGGCTGATCAGCGCTGCGCGCTCCCGCAAGGGCAAGCCGATGTACAAGTGCCTCGCCGAGGAACTGGGCGACGCGTTCAAGCGCGAAGGTGCGGCGGTCAAGAAGCGCGAAGAAACGCACCGCATGGCCGAGGCCAACAAGGCCTTCAGCCACTTTGCCTGGTAGCCGGTATCGAATCTCAAGGCAGGGTCCCGCTTCAGGGACCCTGCTTTACTCGATACCCTAAAACTCGGCTGCTGCCCGTTGACTTTGGGGCGCGGCGCAATACACTTTCGCGCCCGCGCGGAAGCGTGTGGAAAACAAACGGTAGTCGCGGCTGGTTCGCGGCCCTTTATACAGGCCCCCGATTCGGGGGCGGAGCTTGAAAAACTGCCTGCAGCGGCAGGTAAGTTTCAGGTGTCTGGCAAGCGGCGAAAGTCGCTTGGGCCGGCCGCTTGAGACGTATCGGGTGACCGGCCTGTGAATTTTACGGGCTGAAAGGACGACGGAGAAACAAGTGGCACTCCTGGACCTCGCAAAGACACGCAACATCGGGATTATCGCCCACATCGACGCCGGCAAGACGACGACGACCGAGCGCGTACTGTTTTACACCGGCAAAGAGCACGCCATCGGCGAAGTGCACGACGGCGCCGCCACCATGGACTGGATGGCGCAGGAGCAGGAACGCGGCATCACCATCACCTCGGCCGCGACGACCTGCGCCTGGACCGACCCGCTGAACGATGACCGCTACGTCGTCAACATCATCGACACGCCGGGCCACGTTGACTTCACCGCCGAAGTGGAACGCTCGCTGCGCGTCCTCGACGGCGCGGTCGCCGTGTTCGACGGCAAGGAAGGCGTCGAGGCGCAGTCCGAAACCGTTTGGCGCCAGGCCAACAAGTACAAGGTTCCGCGCCTCGCCTTCATTAACAAGATGGACAAGATCGGCGCGAACTTCAAAAAGGCCGTCGACTCGATGGTCCGTCGCCTGAACGCCAACCCGATCGCGGTGCAGCTTCCCTGGGGGCAGGAGACAGAGCTGCAGGGCACCATCGACCTGATCGAAATGCGCGCCGTCACCTTCGAAGGTGACAAGGGCGTAAATCGCGTCCATCACGAAATCCCGTCCGACCTCAAGGACGAAGCCGAGATGGCCCGCATGGAAATGATCGAGAAGCTGGCCGACATCGACGATGAAATCGGCGAGTTGTTCCTTGAGGAAAAGCAGGACCAGGTCACCAACGACATGATCCGTAAGGCTTTGCGCACCGGCACCCTGAACTTCAAGTGCATCCCGGTGTTCTGCGGCAGCGCCCTGCGCGACAAGGGCGTGCAGGAAGTGCTGGACGGCGTTGTCTGGTATCTGCCGGCCCCGACCGACATCCCGCCGGTTGACGCCTTCGATCCCAAGGACGAAGAGAAAGAGCCCCGCAAGCTTCCCGCCGACCCTAACGGTCCGCTGGCGGCGCTTGCGTTCAAGACGGCAACGGAAGAGCATGGCGACCTTACCTACGTGCGCATTTACTCGGGCGTCCTGAAGGCCGGAAGCGGCGTCTGGAACCCGCGCACCAAGAAGAAGGAACGCATCAACCGCCTGCTGCGCATGCACAGCATCAAGCGCGAAAACATCGACGAGGCCGGCGCGGGCGACATCGTCGGCGTGCTCGGCCTGAACAACACCCAGACCGGCGACACGCTCTGTGATAACGACGACGTGCTGGCTCTCGGGTCGATCACTTTCCCGGAAACGGTGATCGCCATGTCGATCGAGCCGAAGACCAACGCCGATCGCGAAAAGCTGGCCAACGCGCTTCGCAAGATGGCCAAGGACGACCCGACCTTCCGCGTCATGCTCGACGCAGAAACCCAGCAGACGATCATCGCGGGCATGGGCGAGCTGCACCTCGATATCATCCGCGACCGCATCCTGCGTGAGTTCAAGGTGGACGCCAACGTCGGCCAGCCGCGCGTGGCATACCGTGAAACCATCCAGGTCCCGGGTGAACTCGAAACCGAGGGCCTGCACAAGAAGCAGACCGGCGGCGCGGGCAGCTATGGACACGTCAAGATTCGCTGGTCGAGCCTGACCGACGAAGATTCCGACAAGGTAATCGTCGAGGACAAGATCGTCGGCGGCGCCATTCCGCGCCAGTTCATCAAGAGCGCTGAAGAAGGCGTCCGCGAAGCTTGCCGCACCGGCGGGCTGGCCGGCTACCCGGTGCAGGGCGTCAAGGCCGAGTTGTACGACGGCAGCTACCACGACGTCGACAGCAAGGACTTCGCGTACAAGGATGCCGCGCGCCTCGCCTATCGTGAGCTGCTCGAGAAGGTCGGCACGGAAGTGCTCGAGCCGATGATGAAGGTGGAAGTGCGTACGCCCGACGAATTCACCGGCGCCGTGATCGGCGACCTGAACAGCCGCCGCGCACGCATCGAGAGCACCGAGAAAGACGAAGACATCACCATCATCGCGGCGATTGCGCCCCTCAGCGAAATGTTCGGTTACGTGCAGGCGGTTCGCGGGCTCAGCCAGGGACGCGCGAACTACAGCATGGAGCCCTTCCGCTACGAGGTGTGCCCGCCGCACGTGAAGGAAAAGATCATGGCCGAGCGTGGTGGCGCGAAAGCGGGCGCACGCCGGTAAATAAAGAAGTGGGCTGCCGCTTGACGGAATGACAACACGGCGATACCTTTCTCGCCCTTTTTCGGACGGTGGCAGAACAGAAGACGTAAGTCGTTGGGTTTCGGTGGGTTATGGCGAAGGAATCAGGGAACGTGCAGATCAAGATTCGCCTTGAAGGCTACGATCACGAGCTGCTGGATCAGTCGGCACGCCAGATCTGTGATTCGGCTAGGGACAGCGGCGCGCGGGTATCGGGCCCGATCCCGCTGCCGACGCGCATTGAGCGCTACACGGTGCTGCGCAGCCCGCACATCGACAAGAAGAGCCGCGAGCAGTTTGAGATCCGCACGCACAAGCGTCTGATCTACATCCGCCAGCCGAGCTCGCGCACTGTCGATGCGCTGCAGACGCTGAACCTGCCGGCCGGCGTGGAAGTACGCATCAACACCTGATCGGGGTGAATTAAGAATACGGCCCGCGGCGATTACGCCGGGCCATCGAGAGCAAGGCGGCAAAGGCCGCGCCGACCTCTGGCAAGACCAAGTCGGTACATAAGGAAGAGACATGTCAGTCAAACTGCTGTTGGGCAAAAAGCGCGAGATGAGCCAGATCTTCAATGAGGATGGCACCGTGATTCCGGTGACGATCCTCGAAGTCGGTCCGTGCACCGTCGCCCAGGTCAAGACCGACGAGACGGACGGCTACAACGCCGTGCAGCTCGGCTTTGGCGACATCAAGCTGACCCGCGTCAGCAAGCCGCTGAAGGGCCACTGGAAGAAGGCCGAGTCCGAGCCGCGCCGCCGCCTGAAGGAAGCGCGCCTCGACGCCGCTCCTGAACTCAAGGCCGGCGACGTGGTAAAGATTGGCGACGTGTTCGCCGACGGTGACTTCGTGGACGTGATCGGCAAGACCAAGGGGCGCGGTTTCCAGGGCGGCATCAAGCGCCACGGCTTCAACAGCGGCCCCCGCGCGCACGGCACCAAGAACACGCGCGAAATGGGCAGTACCGGCGCCGCCACCACCATGGCGCGCGTCCTGAAGGGCACCCGCATGCCGGGCCAGATGGGAAACAAGCGCATCACCGTCCGCAACCTCAAGGTCGCGCGCGTTGACGGCGAGAACAACCTGCTTTACGTGGCCGGCGCGGTGCCGGGCTTCAACGGTGCGGAAATCGTGGTTCGCAAGGCCAAGGCGAAACGCCAGGCCAAGGCCGACCGCGCTCTGCGCAAGGGCAAGCAGTAACGGACACTGACGGTTAACAGGAAGACGCTCGGGGATTTGAGCGATGATTGAAGTTCAGGTATACGACGCCGAAGGCAAGGAAAAGGAGAAGATCTCCTTTGACGAGACCGTGTTCGGCGACAAGGTCAAGACCCGCACCCTGCGCGAGGTTCTGATCGCCTATGAAGCCAACCGCCGCCAGGGCAACGCCGACAGCAAGAACCTGAGCGACGTTTCCGGTTCCAACAAGAAGCCGTGGCGCCAGAAGGGCACCGGGCGTGCACGCACAGGCCAGAAGCGCGCGCCGCATCGCCACAAGGGCAGCGTTGCTCACGGGCCGCACCCGCGCAGCTACCGTGTGCGCATCCCGGCCAAGATGAAGAAGCTTGCATTGAACAGCGCCCTGCTGGCGAAGTTCCGCGCCGGCGACGTGGCGGTGGTGGACGGGCTCAGCTTCGACAAGCCCAGGACCGCCAAGCTGACCAAGATGCTTCGTGGCGCCGGCCTCGACGGCGGCTCGGTACTGCTGGGCCTGGACAAGGAAGACCGCAACTTCTACCTGTCCGCCCGCAACATCCCGCGCTCGCTGATCCGCCCGGTCAGCCAGTTCAACGCCCTCGAGGTGTCACGCCAGCGCCGCGTGCTGCTGACCCGCGAGGCTTTCGAGGCCCTGAAGAACGGCGTCAACGCCGGCAAGGAGAGCTAGCATGCCGGTAAAGCCCGAACAGTACGAAATTCTCAAGCGCCCGCTGATCACGGAAAAGAGCAGCGAACAGATGGCCGACGGCGTCTACGCCTTTGAGGTGGACCCGAACTCCAACAAGCTGCAGATCGCCCAGGCCGTCCGCGACGTCTTCAACGTCAAGGTCGCGAAGGTTCGCACGATCCGCATCAAGGGCCGCAAGAACCGCCGCAACCGCTACGGCTACTACAACGAGTCGGACTGGAAGAAGGCGCTCGTCACCCTCGAAAAGGGTGAGTCGATTGAACTGACCTAAGGGTCGTTGACACAGATATGGCCACCCGGGCCGAGAAGCCGGGAAAAGAAAGCAAACAGCAATGCCGATCAAGAGTTTCAGACCCCGTACCCCGACGCTGCGCCACACGCGCCTCGTCGACTACAGCGAGCTGTCCAAGGGCGAGCCGCTGAAGTCGAAGACCAAGGGCAAGAAGTCCACCGGCGGCCGCAACAACCGCGGGCGTGTGACGGCGGGCTATCGTGGCGGCGGGCACAAGCGCCGCTACCGCGAGATCGACTTCAAGCGCACCCGTTTCGACGGCGTGCCGGCGACGGTCAAGGCCATCGAGTACGATCCGAACCGCACCTGCTTCGTCGCGCAGATCTGGTACGCCAACGGCCACAAGGACTACATCCTCGCGCCGCACGGCACCAAGGAAGGCGATACCGTGATGAGCGGCGCCACCGCGGAGCCTCGCGTAGGCAACTGCCTGCCGCTGGACAAGATCCCGCAGGGCCTGGCGATCCACAACGTAGAGCTTCGCCCCGGCAAGGGCGGACAGCTCGCCCGCGGCGCCGGCGCCCAGTGCGTTCTTTCGGGGCGTGTGGACGACACCTGGATGGCCGTGCAACTGCCGAGCGGTGAAATCCGCCGCCTGCACAAGGACTGCCGCGCGACTATCGGCCAGGTCAGCAACCTGGACCACATGAACATTTCGATCGGCAAGGCGGGGCGCAACCGCTGGCTCGGTCGCCGCCCGAAGAACCGCGGCACCAGCAAGAACCCGGTCGATCACCCGATGGGCGGCGGTAACGACCGTACCGGCGGGGGTCGTCAGCCTGTGGACAGGCACGGCAACCTGAGCAAGGGCCCGCGTACGCGCAAGCCCAAGAACGCGTCGAACAAGATGATTATCCGGAAGCGCCGCCGGAAGACGAAGGCGAAGTAGCGGACTAGACCGCGCTTAGGAGAAGGAATGCCCCGTTCGCTTAAGAAGGGACCGTTTGTCGACCCGAAGCTCCTGATGAAGGTGATTCGCGTCAAGGAACAGGGTGGGCGCGAGGCGATCAAGACCTGGTCGCGCGCGAGCACCATCATTCCCGAGTTCGTGAACCTGACGTTCCTGGTTCACAACGGGAAGCAGCACCTGCGGGTTTTCGTCACCGAGGACATGGTCGGGCACAAGCTTGGCGAGTTCTCACCGACCCGCAACTACAAGGGACACACGGGCCACCGCAAGTCGTAACGCGGTTCGGAATAGTGCAAGGAGACGGCTGTCATGGCCGAGGCAACGAAAAGAGAGTTCAAGGCTTCCGCCCGCAACGTGCGCATGAGCGCCCGCAAGGCGAGGCTGGTGATGGACGCCGTCCGCGGGCGCGACGCCGAAGAGGCCGTCGTGCTGCTGGGCTTCGTCAACCGCCGCGCCGCGCCGGCCATCCGGAAGCTGATCGAGTCGGCCGTCGCGAACGCCGAGGAATACGGCAACCGCAACGGCATCGACATCGAGACCGACAACCTGGTCGTCAGCGAAGCCCGCGTTGATGAAGGCCCGCGCATGAAGCGCTGGCGCCCGCGCTCACGCGGCATGGCGAACCCGTACACCCGCTACACCTGCCACATGCACGTCACCGTGGCTGAGGCGGACTACGTCGCGGACCGGAAGGAAAACGGCAAGCCCGCCTGGCGCAAGCCGCGCAAGCGCCTGAGCGAAGAACAACGCCTCGCCAAGACAGGGCGCGCACCGGCCAAGAAGGAAAAGGCCGAAAAGAAGGAAGAGCCGAAGGCCGAGAAGCCCGCGGCGAAGAAGACGGAAAAGAAGACCGAAAAGAAGCCGGCGAAGAAGGCTGAAAAGAAGACCGAGGCCAAGGCAGAGAAGAAGCCGGCCGCTAAGAAGACAGAAAAGAAGGCTGACAAGAAGTCGGAAGAGTAAGGCAACGAACTCAAAGTAGCGCCCGGCATGCGGGCGAACTGGTCAGGACGGAAGATCACCGAGTGTGATCCCGGAGAAAAAGATGGGTCAGAAAATCAGGCCGTATGGATTCCGGGTGGGCATCAGCAAGCCCTGGCGTTCGCGCTGGTACGCGAACAAGAAGGCTTTCGGCACCTACCTTGTGGAAGACTCCAAGATCCGCAAGCACATCACGAGCGTGTACCGCTTCGCGTCGATCCCCCGCGTGGAGATCGAGCGCAAGGGTGACGACAAGCTGACGGTGTACGTGTTCACCGCCAAGCCGGGCATGCTGATCGGCAAGAAGACCAACCGTCTCAGCGACCTGGAAAAGGAAATCAGCCTGCTGACCGACGGCAAGCTCGTCGACATCCGCGTCATGGAAGTCCAGAAGCCCGAGCTTGATGCACAGCTCGCGGCCGAGCGCATCGCCGAGCAGCTTGAGCGCCGCGGCAGTTTCCGCCGCGCCATCAAGCGCGAAATGGACAGCATCCGCGGCGGCGGCGCCCACGGCGCCAAGTGCGTGGTGGCAGGACGACTGGGCGGCGCCGACCTGGGCCGCATTGAAAAGCAGGTCTGGGGATCGGTACCGCTGAGCACCCTGGACGCAGATATCGACTACGGCTTCGCGGAAGCCAAGACCACCTACGGCATCCTGGGTATCAAGGTCTGGATTCACCGCGGGCTCATGAAGCAGACCGAGGAGGCGAAGTATGGCCTTACTTCCTAAGCGCACGAAGTACCGCAAGGTGCAGCGCGGCATCGTCAAGGGCAACGCGACGCGCGGTAACTTCGTGGCGTTCGGCGACGCCGGTCTGCAGACGCTCGAGCCGGGATGGATCACCGGGCGCCAGATCGAGGCCGCACGTATCGCCATCAGCCGCGCGGTCGGCAAGGCGGGCAAGTACTGGATTCGCGTGTTCCCGCACAAGCCGGTTTCGGCCAAGCCGTTGGAAACTCGCCAGGGCAAGGGCAAGGGCGAGCCGGAATTCTGGTGCGCCGTCGTGAAGCCGGGGACCGTGATGTTTGAGGTCGGCGGCGTCAACACGGAGCTGGCCCGCGAGGCCCTGAACAAGGCCGCGAACAAGATGCCCGTGCGCTGCCGCATGGTTGAGCGCCACCACCGCGTGGGCTAACGAATTGAAGGACACCGCCGAAAAGGCGGACGGAGAAGCAAGATGACTTTTGATGCGCTGAGGGGACAACCCGAGAAGGAACTCCAGGCCAAGCTGAACCAGCTTGCCGAGGAGAACTTCAAGGCACGTTTCACGACCGAGGCGATGACGTCGCAGCGCGGTGCGGAGATTCTGAACCGCCGCCGCGAGATCGCCCGCATCCGCACCGTGCTGTCCGGGCGCAAGGCGCTCGAGAGGGCCAAGGCCGAGCAGACGAAGCTGGACGCAAAACTGAATGACCTGGGCAAGCCGCACGAAGGCGACGAGGCCCAGAAGCGCGCCCGCACGAAGCTGCAGAACCGGCTGGGCCAGGTGAAGCGTACGATCCGTGAACTTGAGGCCCTTGCCAAGGGCAAGTAGGCGCAGGAGAGATGAATGTCAGACGAGAAGCAAAATCGTAAGCCGCGCCGACGCCTGCAGGGCATCGTGACCAGCGACAAGATGGACAAGACCGTAACCGTGCTGTGGGAGCGCCAGGTGCTGCACCCGCGCACGCACAAGTACATCAAGCGCCGCAAGAAGCTGCACGCGCACGACGAGAACAACGAAGCGCACGAGGGCGACCTGGTCGAGATCATGGCCACCCGCCCGATCAGCAAGCTGAAGTCGTGGCGCGTCGTGAAAGTACTGCGCAAGGCCCACGCAGGCCTGCGCGAAGAACCGAAAGCGGCCTCGGCCGAGTAGCAGGACTGAAAGAAAGCAAACACGCTGAAGCGTGACTTGAAGGCAAAGCGATGATTCAGGAACAGACAGTCATGGATGTCGCCGACAATACCGGGGCCCGCACGATCCAGTGCATCAAGGTCCTCGGTAACAGCAAGCGTCGCTACGCGACGGTCGGCGATGTGGTGGTGGGCGTGATCAAGTCGGCCACCCCGACCTGTGAGTTGTTCAAGAAGACGACGAAGAAGGACAAGAAGAAGCGCGTCGTCCGCTGCGTGATCGTGCGTACCCGCAAGGCTGTGCGCCGCGACGACGGCAGCTATGTGCGCTTCGACCGCAACGCCGCGGTGATCGTCGACAAGGACGGCAACCCGATCGGCACGCGCATTTTCGGCGCCGTGGCACGTGAGCTGCGCGCCAAGAAGTTCATGAAGATCGTCAGTCTTGCAAACGAAGTGATCTAGGGCTGCGGGCTTTGCGCCCGCGAAGGCAGGAAGACAGAAATGCACGTAAAAGTCGGAGACGAGGTCCAGATCATCAAGGGCAAGGACCGCCCGCAGACCGACGCTGAGCGCAAGAAGCCCAGCGGGAAGGTTCTGCGCGTGGATCGCCGCTCGCAACGCGTGATCGTTGAGGGCAAGAACATGGTCTGGAAGCACCTGCGCAAGAGCGAGGCCAACCCGCAGGGCGGGCGCGTGCAGCGCGAGGCGCCGATCCCGGTGGCCAACGTGATGCTCTGGAACGGCAAGGCCGGCAAGCCCGAGCGCGTGCACTACAGGCGCGAAGACGGCAAGAAGGTGCGCTACTTCAAGAGCACGAAGACGGTGATTGACGACTAAACGCCGAAAGGCGGTTGAAGGACGAAGCAGATGAACAACGCAGAACCCAGGCTGAAGGTGAAGTACCGCGACGAGGTCGCCCCGATGCTGCGTGAACAGTTCGGCATCGAGAACGTGATGGCCGTGCCCCGCCTCAAGAAGATCACCCTGAACATGGGCTTCGGCAAGGCGTCCAAGAACAAGGGCATGGCCGACTCGCTGGCCAACGAACTCAGCCTGATCGCAGGCCAGAAGGCGCTGGTCACCCGCGCCCGCCGCGCCGCAGCTACCTGGAAGCTGCGCGAAGGCGATACCATCGGCGCGAAGGTGACCCTGCGCGGCGATCGCATGTGGCTGTTCCTGGAGAAGCTGATCAGCGTGGCCGTGCCCCGCATCCGCGACTTCCAGGGCCTGAACCCGAAGGGTTTCGACCGTCGGGGCAACTACAACATGGGACTCAGCGAGCAGTCCATCTTCCCGGACATCGACCTCGACAAGGTCAAGGAAGTCCAGGGGATGAACATCGCTTTCACCATGAGCGGGGGCGACGACGAAAAGTCACGCGCGCTGCTGATGGGGCTGGGCGTACCGCTGAAGAAACTGTCGCAGAAGAAGGGCGCGGCAGCCTAAAGATAGCCAGACCGGAGGATTCACGTGTCAAGAACATGCCTGGTTGAGAAGTCGAAGAGGCCGCCGAAGTTCAGCACGCGGCATCGCAATCGCTGCCAGCTTTGCGGGCGCCCGCGCGCGGTTTACCGCAAGCTGCAGATCTGCCGTTGCTGCCTTCGTGACCTTGCAAGCCGGGGCGAAATCCCGGGCATGCGCAAGGCGAGTTGGTAAAGGACTTTTTCGATCGGTCCACTGGAGTTTCACCAGATGTCGATGAACGACCCGATTTCGGACATGCTGACCCGCATCAGGAACGCCACACGTAACGGCGCCTCTGAGGTGAGCATTCCGTACTCAAAACTGAAAAGCGAACTGGCCCAGGTGCTGCGGCGCGAAGGCTACGTGAACGGTGTCCGCACCGAAGGCGAAGAGGGGCCAGGCCGCTGTGTCGTGCTCACCCTGCGCTACGGCCCGGACGGCGAACACGTCATTCACCATATCGACCGCGTCAGCAAACCCGGTCGCCGCGTGTACTCGCCGGCGGGCAGCATCCCGCGCGTGCGGGGCGGCATGGGCATCTGCATACTTTCGACCAGCAAGGGCGTGCTTTCCGACCGCGAATGCCGCAAGCAGCGCGTCGGCGGTGAAGTGCTCTGCAAGGTTGGCTAAGCAGCAAGTTGGAC
>JAGQRI010000160.1 GCA_020425515.1 Planctomycetota bacterium
TGCTCGAGTCTTTGCTCGAGAGGGTCGCCGTGCCCGCAGTTTGGGCAGCGAGCGAACCCGCACAGAAGACGAAGGCGAGGACCGCGGCGCTGGCTAAGATCTTGCGCATTGATCACTCCTGGTTTCAGAAACTTGGGTCAGTAACTACTTTTACTAGTGCATGGTCCGTGCCAATTGGCCATCCGAATCTATTACTAGCGCTACCACCACGAGACGTATCCGGCTAAACCACTGCAATAAAGGCATTTACGTCGACCTGATTTATTCGAAACAGACTGCCCCGCAACTACTTACCACCAACCCGGGGTACCATATGGGAACGCGCCCGCACCAGGCTTGTAACGGCAGGTGGATGATGAGCCTAACTGGTTTCAATGATTAGGCTTGAGGCGAATTCTGGCTTTAAAGCCTCAGGGGGAGCCTTTCGGCTCCCCCTTCTCCTCCAAGCTTTCCGACTGGTTTGTCGGTCTACTAGGCTGCTACGTATGATCCACCGGCAAGTGCGGCCAGCTGCTGCATGAAGGTCTGGGCTGCGCCGTAACCACCGATGCAGATGCACACCAACTCACAGTCCTGGAACTTGCTCCACCAGCCCGGGAAGTCAGCCAGGATCTGGCTGGACGAGCCTGAGGTGTTGGGCGAGCCGTCCGTCAGAAGGAACATCTTCGTCAGGTCAGCCGGGTAGGTCTGGCAGCTCTTCTTCAGGCAGGCGTAGGTCGGGGTGCCGCCGCCCGGGTTCAGGCTCGGGCCGTTCACCCAGCTGGTGGCGCTGGACTTGTTGCCTTCGCTGCCCGGAAGCAGGGTGCCCCACATGAACTTGCTGTAGCTCGCGCCGACGCCGAACTGGGTGCCATAGGCCACACAGTCAAACTCGTCGTCTTCAGTCAGGTCGCCGATCACGGAGACGGTCTCGGCGCGGACGGTCGCGATGCGCGAGCCGTACATCGAGCCGGAGGCGTCCAGGACGAAGGCGAACTTGCCGGACACGGGCTCGCCGTAGTAAGTCGGCGGGTCTTCGGGCGGCGGCGGGTCGGGCGGGGTTTCCGTGGGCGGAATATCCTCACCCTCGCTGGGCGGCGCCGGTGGCGGAGCCGGGGGCGGGGGAGGCGGTTCAGGCGGGTTGACCGGAGGGGTCGTGGGCGGCGGCAGCTTGATGTTTACGCCGCCGATCGGACGGTCGTGCGCATCCGTCTTGCTCGAGAGGGTGGCCGTGCCCGTTGACTGGGCAGCGAGCGAACCCGCACAGAAGACGAAGGCGAGGACTGCCGCACTTGCGAGTATCTTACGCATAAGTGTAGTTCCTCAGTTCAGGTAAGAGGGTTTGTGCCTAGGAAACACCCGAACTGAGCACTGGTTGTGCCAATTCTCTGGCAGGGGTCTTTCGGGGCCCACCAGCCGCGTGGTAACGGGCACAACTCATTTCAAATAAAGTACTTAAGTCGTACGTTCCAGACTGGTAACACGCTGGAGTGCGTGTGGTAACCAACATCCTGGTTCCGGTTGCGTTCCCACGCTACCGAATGGGAACACGAATCGGGAACACAGCCCGATTTCTGGCATTCTGAACCTACAAATTATGAGATTAGTCGCGCCTTACCAGCGGCGATGTTCTTCCGGCACGTGCTTGTTGTAGTGCTCCCGCGCCGTTGCGAGGATGTCGTGGGCCAACTGGATTGCCGCCATGCCCTCTTCACCACCGACCTGGGGTCGTTCGCCGGTCTTGATGGCGTTGATGAAGTGCTTCAGCTCTTCCTTTAATGGTTCTTCTTCACCGATCACCACCTGCTCGACCCGAATCAGATCGTTGAAGACGAACTGCATCAGGTCGTCGATACCGCTGATGTCCACGTTCTCGACGTGGAAATCTTCCTGGTCCAGCTTCGGTGTCTTGCTGTAGATCCAGGCCTGCTTGCCGGCGAAGTCGAGGTTCAGGTAACGGTCGGCGCAGAAGATGCGCATCTTGCGAACCGACTTGTCGCTGATCCGGCTGGCGGTAACGTTGGCCACGCTGCCGTTCTTAAAGGTAAGGCGGACGCTGGCGATGTCCTCATGGCGCTTGGACAGCACCGGCGTGCAGACCGCCTGGATGTCCTCAACCTCACTCCCGACGATACTCAGGATGATGTCCAGGTCGTGAATCATCACGTCCATCACCACACCCACGTCCGTGGACCGGAACGGGTACGGGCTGAGCCGGTCGGCCTCGATGAAGGCAACCGTGTTGATGGCATTGCGGATGCTGCTGAGCGCGGGATTGAAGCGCTCGATGTGCCCGACCTGCAGGATGCGTTTGTGCTTCTTGGCCAACTCGTTCAGTTTGTGGCACTCGTCGACCGAATAGGCCATCGGCTTCTCGACCAGTGCATGCAGCCCGTTCTCGAACGCCCACGATGCGACTTCATAGTGATGCTTGGTCGGCACGACAACGCTGACCGCGTCAACCCGCCCTTTGAGCGCCTTGTAATCAGTCAGGGCCTCGCAGTGGAAGCGCTCGGCGATCTCGGCTGCCTTCTTGGGGTCGGAATCGACCACCGCCACGAGCTCGGCCGACGGCAGCTCTTTCAGAACGCGCGCATGGTTCTTCCCCAGGTGACCTACCCCGATGACCGCAATCTTCACGCGTTCCTGTTGTGCCACAGTGCTGCTCCGGTTAGTCGTGCCTAACGTTGTATCCCTGAGTCCCACGCTTCGCAAGTTTCTGACACTGCGTGGATAACTACTTCGCCCGCTCGTCCGTTACCATGAATTTAACAGTCGCCGCGCAGGCCAGGTCACCGTCGACGCTTGCCTCGCCCTTAACAACACACAGTCCGCGCTTCTCCTTTAACAGTTCCACGGACAGTTTGACCTGGTCGCCCGGCACGACGGTACGGCGCCACTTGACCTCGTCGGCACCCGTGAACAACGCGAGCTTGCCCATGTTTTCATCCCGCCCCAGCACCAACAGCCCGCCCATCTGGGCCAGCGCCTCGAGCATCAGCACGCCCGGGAAGATCGGGCGTTCCGGGAAATGCCCGGTGAAGCACGGCTCGTTGTAGGTGACGTTCTTGATGCCGACCGCCTTGGTGTCGCTGCGTTCAAGCACCCGGTCCACCATCAGGAACGGATAGCGGTGCGGCGCGATCTTGAGAACGCCCTGGATATCGAGACTGCCGCTGTCACTGACAGGTCCTTCGTTCATTCGATTGTTCCTTTGGCTGCGCGCATCACCGCATCAATGAATTGCTTGGGCGGACAGTACCTGTGTTCCTTCACATAGTGAATGATCAAGTTGGGTGCACAAAACACCGTCGAGTCATCCGCCGGCACCCAGATCTCAGCCGAACCGAGATTGAAAAGAGTGCCATCAGGCAACGCTACCGTAGCCGGTCTCCAGTGCAGATCATCTTCCGAGAGTTCACAAAACTGGCAGAAGTGGTAGCCGCGCATCGGATGGGCGCGCTTGCTCCACACCAAGCCCAGTAGTGATTCCAGGAATCCATCAGGCACATCACCGGTTGGTTGAAGCTTCCGACCGAGCCAACCTATGGCTCGATAGACCTTCCCCTTTTCGAACTCCTTCCAGTCTGACGGTTCGCTGTCCTGCCCGACCGGCGGCCATATCTTCGTGCCGTCTCGAATCGACGCCATGCGTTGCCTGCTCTAGCGGGTGGCTTCGTATTGGGCATGCAGCGCTTTGGCCACCTGCTGGTTCTGGCTGTGCCCTGACTTCACGGCGGTTACTTTCGCGTTCAGGCGCAGCCCTGTGACGGCAAGGTCGCCGATCACGTCGAGCAGCTTGTGGCGCGCGTACTCATCATCGTAGCGCAGGCTGTTTTCAAGCGGGCCGTCGGGGCTGACGACCAGCGTGTTCTGCGTGTTCGCGCCCTTGCCGAAGCCCATCGCCTGCAAAGCTTTCGCTTCCTGCTCAAGGCAGAAGGTACGCGCCGGGCCGATCTGTTGCTCGAAGCTCTCGGGCGTTACGTTGAATTCTACGGTCGTGCGCGGCATGAACGGCACGCCGTAGTCGAGCGTGTAGTTCACAGTCAGGCCGTCGGCGGCGGGTTCTATCCTGATGGAAACCTTGTCGTCGCCAACCTCAATCGTCTCCGTCGGCGTGAACTCGGCGCGTTCAGCGTCCAGCTCAACGACGCCGGCCTCGCGCGCGAGTTCGACGAAGGCCTTGCTGCTGCCGTCGCCGGCCGGGGGCTCCGGTGCGGACAGCTCGATCACGGCGTTGTCGATGCCCAGCCCGTACAGCGCGGCCAGCACGTGCTCGACGGTATGGACCTCGACTCCGTTTTCCATCAGGAGTGTGCGGCGTTGCACTTCCTGGATGTTGCCCGGGTGCACCCGCACCCGCGCGCCGTCGCGGTCGGTCCGAACAAGGACATAACCTGAGTCGACCGCTCCGGGCTTGAGCGTCAATGTGACGTCGTGGCCCTCGTGCAGGCTGGTTCCGGTCATCGAAACGGCTTTGTTTAGCGTGGTCTGCTTCATTGGGGCGCACTATGCATGCATAGGCGCGGGATCGGAAGCGCCAAACCGGCTGCTTTGACATAGCGAACCGTTTTGCGCCCGCACCGGCAGAGACATATGCACGCTGTTTACGAACAGCCACCAACAGGAGTAATATCCAGCCTCGCAACATATAAAACCACTCAGGTTGCACATATCGAGGGGGCGTCATGGCACGCAAGCTGTCGGGCCGTTTCTACCGTGAACTGGACTGGCGTCGCGCATTCATTGCAGCGGCGCCTCTTTGTCTGGCGGCCGCCGCGTCGCAGGAGTTGTCGGCAACGACCTACTCCGCCACGGACGTTGCCAGCCTGCGCACAGCCATCGACAGTGCGAACGCGCCCGGCTCGGACGACATCGTCGAGTTGGCGTCGGGCACCTACACGCTGACCGGCGGCGCGATGGAAAACGCCAACGTGTCCGGCGACCTCGATATCACCAAGCCTTCGGGCAACCTGATCATCCGCCCGGCCACGGGCGCGACGGTAACCATCAACGGCAACACCAATGACCGCGTGTTCCACATCAACGCCGGTTCCGGTGTCACTGTCACGATTGAGGACATCGCAATTGTGGACGGGCTTGTCGCCGACGACGGCAGTTCGGCAAGTGAAGCCCGTGGCGGCGGCATTCTGCTCGAGCAGGGTAACCTCGCTTTGAACAACGTCACCGTGCAGAGCTGCTCCGCCGTGGGAACTCCCGGCTCAAGTGGCGCGCCCGGAAGCAACGGCAGCAATGGTGCGGCAGGCCTCGGCGGCGGCATATACGTAGCGGGCGGGTCCGTCACTCTGGACAGTTGCACCCTCTACCAATGCGCTGCCGAAGGCGGTAGCGGCGGCGTAGGCGGCTTTGGTTCAAGTTCGAACGGAGGGGATGGCGGTGACGGTGCGGCGGGCCTCGGCGGCGGCATGTATGTCGCGGGCGGCACCGTCAATATCAGGACCTGCACGTTCGACCAGACCCGTGTCGCAGGCGGCGACGGCGGCGACGGCGGAGACGCATTCAGCGGCGACGGCGGTATCGGTGGCACCGCGGGCGACGCGCGCGGTGGCGGCCTCTACGTCGCGGAAGGCACGGTCAACCTCAAGGACAGTTCGTTTGACAACTGCGTCAACTATGCCGGCAACGGCGGCGATGGCGGAAGCTGTTCTTCTTCTTCTTCTTCCGCTTCCGCTGGGTACGTCGCGGGCTCAGGCGGACGGGGCGGGGACGCCGAAGGCGCGGCAATCTTCGTTGCTGCCGGCAGCGTAGAGGTCCAGAGTTGTTCTCTCAGCGGCAACAGCGCCCTTGGTGGCAACGGCGGGTCAGGCGGAGACGCCGACTCAGTTCAGAACTTCTCCGGCACAACAAGAACCGCAGTTGGGGGCGCAGGGGGCGCAGGGGGCGCAGGTGGAAGCGCAGCCGGCGGGGGCGCATACGTAGCCGGCGGCGCCAGCCTCAGCCTCGTGTCCTGTACTCTAGACGGCAACACGGCCCAGGGTGGCGACGGTGGGCAGGGTGGTGGTGCCGGAAGCGGCGTGGCCGCGTTCGCATCCGTTGCGTATGGGTCCGGCGGAGCGGCAAACGCTGGAGGTGACGGCGGCGGTGCCCGCGGCGGCGGTGTTTACGTTGCCGCCGGAGCGACTTTAGCGGTCGCGAGTTCCACACTCGACAGCAACACAGCCCAAGGCGGAGACGGCGGCGGCGGAGGCGGGGGCGGAATGGGCGTCATTGGCTACACAAGCCTTGGGTTGGGCCGCGGCGGGGCAGGTGGCAATGGCGGCGCGGGAGGAATCGCCCGGGGCGGAGCGGTATGTCTCGAGCCCGGCGCGTCAGGCTCCGCAAGCGCAACGATTTCTACAAGTACGATCAGTTCGAACGACGCGGCTGGCGGGAGCGGCGGGAATGGCGGAAGCGGCGGCGATGCCCTTGCAAGCTATAACTGCAACAACGGCGTCGCGTTTGGGGGACTGGGCGGCAAGGGCGGCTTGGGTGCCGCCGGCAGCGGAGGTGGAGTATTCGCCGGAGCCTCAGGATCCCTGACCCTCGTAAACAGCACGGTTTCGGGAAACAACGCTGACTCCGGGAATGGCGGCAACGGAGGTCGCGGCGGTGACGGCTTCGGACAGGATAGCTCCGTGTCAGGCAGCGGTGGCGACGGCGGTGACTCGGACGCCGGAACGGGCGGAGGCATGGCAGGCGATGACGCCACGATCGCCATTGTCAACTCTACCGTAGCCTCAAACACGGCCGGCTCGGGTAGCGAGGGCACAGGGGGCAACTACGGCAGCGGCAGCGTCGGCGGAGCCTACGGCTCAGCCGGGACTCCTTCCAATGCCGCCGGTGGTGGTTTGTATGCCAGCGGGGGGACGGTCTCACTCGACAGCACCATTCTCGCGGACAACAGTTCCAATGACGGCCCGGATGCCTACGCGACCTTCGACGCCAATTACAGCCTGGTCGAGGACACTACCGACGCCACGATCAACGGCAGCAACAACGTAACGGGTATGGACCCGGCGCTGGGTACGCTCCAGGACAACGGCGGACCGACGTTCACACAGGCCGTAACTACAGGCAGCCCGGCACTCAATGCGGGCAACAACTCGCTGTCACTGACCACCGACCAGCGCGGCGCCGCGCGCGACGACGGCAGCGGCGTGGACATCGGCGCCTACGAAGACCAGGCGCTGACGGCCTCGCCGGTCGTTACCGACCCGGCCGCGGTGCAGTCCGTTACCACCGGCAGTTACGACATCATCGGCACGGCCGTCGCCGACTCGCTGGTGCGCATCTACAGCGACGCGAACAACAACGGCATCGTCGACGCGGGCGAGAGCATGGTTGCCAGCATGCAACTGAGCGGCGGCGCCACGGCGTTTACCATCAGCGCCCCGCTGTCCTACGGCGACAACAACTTCCTGGCGACCGCTTTCGACGGAACCAATGCCGAGAGCACCGCCACGGACGTGCCCACCATCAACACCACAAACGGCGCGCCTTCAGGTGGAGGCGGCGGCGGAGGCGGCAATGACGACAGTAATTGCTCGACGGGCACCGGCAACGGCCCTGGCTGGATGCTGCTGGCCGGGCTGCTGTCACTGCTTGGGCTGGCGACGCGAATCGTGCGCCCACGCCGCGATTAGCGCGATGCGGCAATGCTTCAACGAAAACCGCCCCCTTTGGGGGCGGTTTGGTTTTTGATCCCGGGCCTGCTACTTGTCGTCTTCGAGAGGGGCCGGGCGGTTGCGGATGAAGCGGGTTACGGTGCCCGGCTCGACTTCCGGCAGGTTGTCCTCTTCGTCATCGTCAACCGGCTCGAAGCCGCTCTTGCCCGCGGCCATGGCTTCGACCTTCGCCTTCAGCTCTCGGAACTCGGCCATCAGGTCGGGCAGGCGGCGCACGGCGGCCTCGCGCTTCATGAACTTGCGCCCTTCATCGGCAGGGAGCCCTGCCATCTTCATGCCCGGGTTCACGTCCTGCATCACACCGGTCTTGGCGGCGATCTGCGCGCCCATGCCGATCGTGATGTGATCGCCCACGCCGACGTTGCCGCCCAGGCGCACGTAGTCTTTAAGCACGACGCTGCCGCTGAGACCGGCCTGGCCGGCGATCACGCAGTTCTGGCCGATCTGCGTGTTGTGGGCTACCTGCACCAGGTTGTCGATCTTGGTGCCGGCCTTGATCTCGGTGACGTCGAAGCGCGCGCGGTCAATCGTTGTGTTCGCGCCGATGTCGACGTCGTCGTGGATGTGCACATGCCCGCGCTGCGGCGCATGCACGAACTTCCCGGCCACGAAATGGTAGCCGAAGCCGTCCGCGCCGATCACCGCACCCGGCTGGATGGTGCAGCGCCTGCCGATCAGCGTGCGCTCCATGATCGTGACGTTCGGGAAGATCACCGTGTCGTCGCCGATGGAAACGCCGTCGCCGATGTAGCAGTGCGGGTAGACGGTGACGTTCTTGCCCAGCTTTACGTCGACGCCGATCACGGTGAACGGGCCGACGCTGGTGTTTTCGCCCATCTCGAAATTCGCGCCCATTACCACGTTCTCGGCGATGCCGGGCACGGGCTTGAGCCGCTCGCCGCGCAGGGCGGTGACGGCCTTGCTGAACGCGAGGTCCGGGTCGTCGTGGCGCAGCACGTTGGTGCCCTGTGCGAGCGCCACGCCGGGGGCAGCGATCACCGCCCCGGGGCGGCCCTTTTCAAGCAGCGGCAGGTACTTCTTGTGGGCGATGAAGCAGACCTGGTCGCGCTTGGCCGTGTCAACGCGGGCGACGTCGGCGATTTCGATTTCGCCGTCGCCCTCCAGTTTGGCTTCGCACACCTGGGCAAGATCTTTCAGCTTCATGGCTGCCCCCGTCGGCTACTTGTTCTCGTCCTTCTTGTCGTCGTCCTTCTTGTCGCCTTCCTTGTCTTCATCCTTGGGCGGCATCGGCTTGCCGTCCTGGTCGAGCAGGCGAATGGTAACGGTCTCGCTGACGGTCGGGTCGACCACGCTGCGGACGGTGATTGTGAAGACGTCGCCGCCCTGCGGGGGAAAGACTGCCGGTGCAGTGTAGCTGCCGTCCTTGCCGCCCAGGTCGCCCACGTTCACGCCGCGCTTGGACCAGGAAACCCTGGCGCGCTTGTCTTTGGCAGGCTCCCCCTTGTCGAGGACCTCAATGCCCAGTTGACCGGATTGCCCAAGGCGGATTTCGATCTCGCCCTTGTCGTTGCGCTTGACCGCTTCCTTGGAATCCTTGACGGTAAATGTGATGCCGCCGGTCTTCTTCTCGGCATCCCATCCGACGAAGCTGATCGTCTCGCCCCAGATTTTCTCGGCCTTCTCTTTGACCGCATCCGTGATGTCGTGGGCTGCCTCGAAGTACAGCACCGGGCTGACCAGCAACTGCTGCTGCAGCGCCTGGAAGTCGTCCTGTCCGCCGGTCACCTCGTCGATGTTGCGGACCATGTTGAGGACTTCGTTGTACCCCTTGTCCTTGGCGATGTCGGCTGCGAGGTTGCGCAGCGCCTTGAAGCGCTTGATGGCGAAATCCCGCAGCTCGCCCTGGGTCAGCTGCTCGAAAAGCAGCTTCTCCTGGTAGCGCTGGCGCTCGAGTTCGAGCTGCTTGTTCATGGCCTGGCGGTAGATGAAGCTGTCCGGCTTGTTGAGGTTGCGGATGCGCTGCTGTTCGTCGATCAAGGCCATGAAGCGTTTGTCGATGGCGTCCATTTCGGTCTGCATCGACTCGCCCATTTCCTGCTGTTTGCCCAGCAGCAGGCGGTCGGACTTCAGCAGGCTCAGGAAGTCGACGTAGGCCGTGCGGCGCGGCACAGGGGGAGTATTGAGCGCCTTCTGCACAGCCGCGTCGATCGCCTTCTGAGTTGCCTCATCCACGGTGGGTTTGTCGGCGTCCTGCGCATCGGCTCGGATAAATATGCCGCTTGCGAATACGCCTGCGATGAGCGCAAGCATCAATGCTGCGACGGAGATTCTGGTCCAGGCTTTGGTCTTTGTGTCCTGCATTCGATCTGCTCCTGACGGCCCCGCCATGCGGGAAACTCCCGCGCGTTACTGATACGGGCTTGCGCGGGATGTTGCCACCTGAAAGAGCGGGTGTCACGCGCGGAATTGCGGCGTGCGGGTGCTTGACGCCGGTTGCCCTTGATATACTTTTTCCCGCCGATTGGCCCTTGGTGTAATTGGT
>JAGQRI010000161.1 GCA_020425515.1 Planctomycetota bacterium
GCGGAGCAGCAGAAGAAATAGGACGTGTCCAGGTTTGTGTAACCCTGGAACGAGGCCTCCAGCGAATAGTACGCACCCTGGTCGGCGCTGCCCGCGGGCGTCATGGCGGCACCGTTGATGTAGTTCAAGGCCGCGGTGACGTTGGCCGAGGTTGCGTACACCAGCGACCCCATGAACGATTCGTAGCAGCCCTGCACGACGTCGTGATAGACGAGGATGTCGAACTCGTCCGTCGCGCTAAGCCCGCTGATGGCCGTGGTGAGCTCGTTGATCATGTCCGTGTGCGGCGTGCCGGTGCTTGCGCTGCTGGCATCGCAGATGAACAGCACGCGTCCGGCAACCGTTGAGCCGAAGTACACCGGCGGTGAAGAAGGCGGGGGCGGAGGATAAACGTTGACGCTCAGCGCCTGGGTGGCCTTGTTGCCGAACGAATCCTCGACCTGGACCGTGAAGAAGAACTGGGTGGCCTGCATCACCTGGCCTGACAGGACCGTTGAGGGCGTGCCGCTGGTTTGCAGCGTCGTGCCGGTCGGCAGGCTGCCGCTGATGACCGACCAGGTGTAGCCCGTGCCGGTCCCGCCCGTGGCGGTGATCGGCTGGTTGTACATCGAGACGATATAGGTTGAAGGCAGGCTCGTTGTGGTGATCTGGAGTGCGGGGCCTGTCCAGGTTCCGGAGCCACTCGTCCCAGTCTTGCCCGAGCCGCCGTTGTCGCAACCAATGACCAGCAAACACAGCGCGCAAAGCGCTGTCAGGGTGAATGCACGCATGATTGTCCTCCTCCTCGCCCCGGAGATTGCAATCAGCATGCCATTTGTCCAAAAGCGCCCGGAACGCCCATGCCACCGCAACTCCCACCCGTTGTGGTTACGGCGGCGGAACGCGGGCCGTTACGCGGCTCGACGATTGTTCGCCCTGGAAACGACCACTGGCCAAGGGGCCCGCGTAGCGGTACATTTACAGGTACTTCACACCCGGCGAGCACACCATGCTGCACAAGGAATTGACGCAACAGGTCATCAACGCCGCCAAGGCCGTCCATACCGAACTGGGCCCGGGGCTGCCGCACAACTTCTACCGCGAAGCCATGGAAATCGAGCTGCGCGAGGCCGGTGTGGTCGCGGAAGTCGACAAGGCCGTCAAGGTGCACTATCGCGGGCAGGCGCTGGGCGAACTGGGCGTCGATTTCTGCGTCAACGAGGCGATCCTGTGCCAGTTGATCGACGCCGACGAGATTTCGCCTGACGAGTACGGCAAGACCCGCACCCTTCTCAAGAGCCTGGAGCTAGAAGTGGCGCTGTTGCTCAAGTTCAACGGCGCGCGGCTCGACATTCGAAGGGTGGAAGCGGTTCCTGGCAAGAAGCAGACACCGGCGACGGCATAGTCGCCGCAGCGCCAAGACCGCCCCGCCCGAAACGGCGGGGCGTTTTGATTTTGGATTTGCGATTCTGGATTGGTCCGAATCGCATGGTTGAGGAAGCAATCGACGCCGCTATTGTCACGCGGCGCGCGAAACAGCCCCGCAGGGGCGACAGAGATGAGCCCGGGGCGCGAGCCCCGGGGATTGTGGCGGGCAATGTGATTGAGCCCGCGTGAGCGGGCGGCACAATCACGCCGCGGAGAATGCCATGGAAGACGAACGCAGGTTCCCGGATTACGAGCAGAAGTGGCAGAAGTACTGGGCCGAGCACAAGCAGAAGCCCAGCGAGGCCGCGACACCCAAGGGCAAGGATGACTTCTACATCCTGTCCATGTTCCCGTACCCGTCCGGCAAGCTCCACTTCGGGCACGCGCTGCCGTACTCACTGACCGACGCCATGGCGCGCTACCTGCGCATGAACGGCAAGAACGTTCTGAACCCCACCGGCTGGGACGCCTTCGGGCTGCCCGCTGAAAACGCGGCCATCCAGAACAAGATTCACCCGGCCAAGTTCACCTTCGACAACATCGAGGAGATGCGCAAACAGAAGCACGCCTTCGGCTACAGCTTTGACTGGGACCGCGAAGTCACCACCTGCAAGCCCGACTACTACAAGTGGACGCAGTGGATCTTCCTGCAGATGCTGAAGAAGGGCGTGGCGTACCGCAAGAAGGCCCGCGTCAACTGGTGCACCCAGTGCAACACCGTGCTGGCCAACGAGCAGGTGCAGACCATCATCAAGGACGGCGAGGAGTTCCAGGCCTGTGAGCGCTGTGAAAGCCTGGTCATCCAGAAAGAGCTGCCTGCCTGGTACCTGCGCATCACCGACTACGCCGACCGCCTGCTGGAGGGCCTCGACAAGCTGGGCGACAAGTGGCCCGAGAAGGTCACCAGCCAGCAGCGCTACTGGATCGGGCGCAGCGAAGGCGTGAACATCGACTTCACGGCGAAGCTGGCCGAAGAGCACGACCTGACCGTGTTCACCACGCGCGCGGACACCGTTTTCGGCGTGACGTTCGTGGCACTGGCGCCAGAACACCCGCTGGTCGAGCGGATCATCCACGAGTCTGAGCCCAAGCAGGCCAAGCGCCTGCGCGAGTTTGTCACCGAAACCCTGGCAATGTCCGAGCAGGACCGTGCCGGCGATGCCGAGAAAGAAGGCATCGACACCGGCTTCAAGGCCGTGAACCCGTTGAACGGCGAGGAGGTCTCGATCTTCGTCGCCAACTACGTGCTGATGTACGGCACCGGCGCCGTGATGGCCGTGCCCGCCCACGACGAGCGGGACCACGAATTCGCCGGCGAATACAAGCTGGCCGTCAAGCAAGTCATCGAGCCGGTGGGGGACGACGAAGTCGACATCCAGGCCGAGGCCTACACCGAGCACGGCAAGCTGATCAACAGCGGCAAGTACGACGGGCTGACGACCGCCGAAGCCATCAAGCAAATCGGCACCGACCTGCTGGCCCATGACCAGGGCGGGCCGAAAGTGAACTACAAACTGCGCGACTGGGGCATCTCGCGCCAGCGCTANNCGCTACTGGGGTTGCCCGATCCCGGTGATCCACTGCGACAAGTGCGGCATCGTGCCCGTGCCCGAGAAAGACCTGCCGGTAAAGCTGCCCGACGACGTGGACTTCCTGCCCACCGGTCAGTCTCCGCTGACGCTGCACCCGGACTTCCAGCATGTGAAGTGCCCCGAGTGCGACGGCGACGCCAAGCGCGACACGGACACCATGGACACCTTCGTGGACAGCTCGTGGTACTTCCTGCGCTACACCGACCCGCACAACGACAACGAAATCTTCGACAAGGCGAAGTGCGCGCACTGGGCGCCCGTGGACCTGTACATCGGCGGGCGCGAGCACGCAATCCTGCACCTGATCTACGCGCGCTTCTACACCAAGTTCCTGCACGACATCGGACTGATCGATTTCGACGAGCCGTTCAACCGCCTGTACGCCCACGGGCTGATCCAGGGCGAAAGCATCCGCGTCGTGAACGAGCACATGAACCGCTACGTCAGCGCGGACGAATTCGCAAAGCTGAAGAAGGAAGGCAAGGCGACTGACAAGGACATCACGCGCCGCATCGAGAAGATGTCCAAGTCCAAGAAGAACGGCGCCGACCCGACAGAGTTGCTGGCCCAGTACGGCGCCGACGCGACCCGCCTTGCGATCCTGTTTTTAGGCCCGGGCGACGCCGACAGCGCCTGGGACCCCAACGGCATGAAGGGCCCGTACGGCTTCCTGCGCCGCTGGTACGAAACCGTGCTGGAGTGCGCCCCGAAGGTTGAGGATATCGGGGAAGCGCCGGCCGGCACGGAGTATCCACCCGCCGCGAAAGCCCTGCGCGCGGCGACGCACTCCCTGATCGACAAGGTCACCCGCGAGTTCGAGGGGCGCTACGCGTTCAACACGGCCATTGCACAAGGAATGGGGCTGCTGAACGAAGTCACCGCGTTCGTGAAGGGCGGTGTCGGGGATGACGCGTCGCGCTACGCCCTGCGCGAAGCCTTCGAGGCGATGGTGCTGACACTGGCGCCCTTCGTGCCCCACACCGGCGAGGAGCTGAACCAGGTGCTGGGCCATCAGGGCAGCGTCTTCGACCGCCCCTGGCCCAAGGCCGACAAGGAAGCGATGCAGCTGGACGAGGTCGAAATCCCGGTGCAGGTGAACGGCAAGGTCCGCGGCACCATCATGCTGCCACGCGAGGCCGACAAAGCCGCCATGGAAAAACTGGCCATGGAAAACGAGAACGTCCAGAAGTTCGTCGAAGGCAAACAGATCGCCAAGCTGATCGCCGTCCCCGGGCGCATCGTGAACATCGTCGCCAAGTAAACGTGGCACGGGCGCCCTCGCCCGTGTCGCACGACTGGTTCGTGTTTCCCGTGCGGAGGGCTGTTAGAATCAGCCCGGTGGCTCATGAGCGAGAAACCGTCCCGCAAGCGCAGGCTGCTGAAGTGGTCGATCCGCGCCGCGATCGGGCTGCTGGTGCTGTCGGTGCTGGCGCTGGTCGGCGCGGACCGCTGGCGCAGCCACGTCATGAGCGAACACCAAGCACGCCTTCATGCAGCGTTCGACGTCGTCGATTCCGAGATCCTGCGGGGGCGCACTCCCGCGGAGTGGCACGCATCCCGCGTGCATGGCAGCAACGGCTGGCAGTACCTGAAGTTCCTGGACCGGGAAGATACAGACCAGCAGGATCAGCTACTGCATGATGCCTGCCGGCAACTGGACGAATACCAGGCCGGCACCTGGCGGGACGTTCAGGAATACTCCGACGTCGAACCGTCGACCACACCCACAACCGAACAACTGGAGGCCTGGCTGGAGGCGACGCAGCCAATGGCGGACGCGCTCGAAAGAGCGGCCGGGCGAGACTGCATTGTGAGGCTTCCGGCAGAGAACGAGCCGTATGCGCAGTGGCTTGGTGTATCCGTGCTGAAGCGACTCCGGGGATACCGCGCACTGGTGGGCCGCTGCAAAGCTTTGCGAACTCTCGGGCGCGGAAAACAGGCGCAGGGCGAACTCGAAACGTTCACTGAGGCGATGTCAAAGCTGGTCGGACCGACTTCATTGGTGGACGCTGCGACGATTCGGGCCGCAACAACCATTCCCGCGGCATTCGCGCTGGATTTGCTGGTTGCGGGGACCCTGTACTGGGGCGAGGCCAGGCGGCTGCTGGCATGGCGGCCGCGAGAGGAATTCGCCATGCGGGAGGCGCTGGAGGCCGAGACCGTCTGGCTCTACACGCTGACACACGAATCGGGCTATCTGCTCTCTGAGCCTTCATGGTTCGACTGGCTCACGGGCGAGCTGCCACGGGGCCGGGGTATGTTCGCGGTTCCCGAGGATGACGACAGCATCCAGGTGCGCTGGGCACGGCCGATCAACCTCTCGCGCGAAGTAGCGACGGCCGTAGAGGTATTGTTGCGACTGCGCGAGTACCTGAACAGTCCGTCGGCCTGGAACCCTGATGAGGTGCCACAAACACCCGAAGGCCTGCTCGCGTTCTCGAGTGGTGCGATGTTCGAGTGGCGCAACGGAATGTTGAAAAGGGATATGGTATGGCTGGAGTTGGAGTTGCGAATTCTCGAACTTGAAGGTGGTCCGCTGGTCAACCAGAAGGACAAAATCGCGGACGTCATATCCGATTACCCCGGATTGGAGTGCGAGTTTGACGAGGACGACTTGATCATCGGCGTCAGCTCGCAGTATCTCGAAGACACGAAGGCCGTGCAGGGCATGCTGACCGGCGAAGGCTACGACAAGGTGCTCCGGCCTATCAACGAACTCCGCAACCCGCCGGAGGACGAGGATTACGACGACGAAGACTGATGGGCGCAAGTCGCCGCAATTTAGGGGCCGCTCGGCGCGGCGGCCCGGCGTACCACGGCGGGAAAGCGGGCGGCCACATGGGGCCGCCCCTACTTGCTCCCGGCCCCTGTGTGGCCTATGCTGCCCGGCTCGTTTGCGCCCCGTTTTGCGGGGCGTCGCGGTATTGGAGATGACGTGATGCAGCGGTTCCGGATTCTGCTTGGATGCATGGCTGTGGTGATGCTGGCCCTGATGCTTGCCTCATGCGGCGACGACACCGAAGACCTCGAGCCCGTGGAGTGGCCGTTCCTCGAAACCACCCAGAGCCTCAAGATCAACGGCACCGATTTCGACGCCTACATCGCCAAGACCGAAATGCACCGCCGCCGCGCGCTGAACGGCATCGCCATCAAGGAAAACCAGGCCATCGCCTACCTGTTCCCGGCCGGGGACGACGACGTCAAACTTCGCTTCATCAACATGCCTGACCCGGTTGACCTCGTGTGGGTCGGTGAGGGCGGCAAGGTTCTCGACATCAACAGCGTGCCGGCGTTCTCGCAGGCGACTTTCCCGCACCAGTACGCGGTCAAGGGCGCGCGCGTGGTGTTGCAGGTGCGTTCGGGCAAGGTGAAGGACCTTAAAATTTCCAAGGGGGGCGACGTGAAGACCGAGCCCAACCTTGTCGACGAAGCGAAGGAGGCCGCCGGCGAGTTCGCGCGGATATTCTTCCTGCGCAACGAGCGCCCGGAAGACAAGCCCGAAGACGCGCCGTCCGTGCAGTTGAAGGTGCTTGAGAAAGCCGAGGAAGTCGCCCAGTTCGTGAAGGACCGCGACGACCTGAAGGAAGGCCAGGGCGTGCTGCTGCCGGTAGGCTCCGACTGGCACCAGTTCTGGCTGAAAGAGGCCAAGGGCAAGTGGTGCGGCTGCTACCTCGAAAGCGCCGGGCGTTTCCGCACGACCGTGATCTCGAACATCTACGAGAACATCGAGGCCAAGGGCGGCAGCGACCTTGATGAGCCGATCTACTACAGCCCGACCAAGGCGACCTATCTCGCCCTCTGGAAGGGCAGCGACTTCTTCACCAAGAACGAAATCGAGCGCCGCAGCCCGGTGGCCGTCGCGGGCGTGGACACCATGTCGTCTGACGACGTCACCTACGACAAGATGGAAGTCAAGTTCGGCGAGACCGTGCTGGAAGCGCGCCTCGCGAACTCCGAGGAACAGCGCAAGACTGCGCTGCTCGACGCCCGCTCGCTCGAGCCCGGCAAGGCCATCGTGCTGGCCTGGGACGACCCTTCCTATGTCAAGATCAACGCGCCCTCGGGCGTGAACCTGTGGTACGTCAAGGCCGACGGCGGCAAGTACACCATCAGCGAGAAGCACGATAACACCAGCGCGGGCGAAATTACGGCCAACGCCGGTTCGCGCTTCGTGATCGCCGTGCCGAAGGGGTTCGAAGCCCAGGGCGAGCTGAAATTCCCGTACGCCCTGCGCGACCTGAAGCCGTCCGTCGAGCCGCTGGCCTTCTACTCGTCGAAGCAGAAGGACGTCGTCACCGACCGCTGGCCCGGCAAGGACAACAACCTGAAGGGCGTCGTGCACATGGAACTCGCGGTCACCGACGCCGAGCAGACCCGCGGGCTGATGTACCGCACCAGCCTGCGCAAGAACCACGGCATGCTGTTCGTCTACGACGCCGAGCAGGACGAACTGACCTACTGGATGAAGAACTGCAAGACGAACCTCTCGATCGCGTTCGTCGACGACAAGGGCGTGATCGTAAAGATTCACCAGTCGATGAAGGCGCCGGTGCCGGGTACGCCGGATGCCGACCTGGAGCGTTACGAAAGCGGCCACGCGGCCAAGTTCGCCATCGAGCTGGATGAAAACTGGTTTAAGGACAACAACGTGGTGGAAGGCGACCGCATTTTCCTCGCGCCGCGTCTGCTCAACAAGGAATAGCAATCCGATTTTCCGGAACGAGGCGGCCTGTCCGCCTCGTTCTTTATTTGTGGCTGCAACCCGCGGCCGGCATTCAGCAAGAACACGCTGCCATGGGATGTCTGTACCTGATCGTTGCCCTGATCTCGCCGCGCCTGCTGCTGGTGCTGTTGTGGATTTTCACCCAGTACGTCCAGCCCAACGCGTTCAAGTGGTGGTTGTGGCCGCTGCTGGGGCTGATCTTCCTGCCGTGGACGACGCTGGCGGCGGTGTGGGCGTTCAACACGCACTTCGGTTTTTTCCAGGTCGCCGCCATCGTGATCGGGTTGATGCTCGACGTCGGGACCAACGGCGACGCTGAGCGCCGTCGCCGCAGACGAGAGCGTGCCTAAGATCAGCCGTGCAGTGTGAACGAGCCGAAGAAGGTGTCGCTGTCGGGCTCGAATGACGCCATGTGGATAATGGCGAGCTGGTACAGGCGCTCGCCGACCAGCACGATCCGATAGTGCGCTTTGCCGCCCGGCACGTCAGCCCAGAATTCGCGTCCCGGGTGTTCCATCCACGGCTCGCTGTTGGATTCCGTGATGATGCCGCCGATCGCACTCGTGCCCGTTTTCATGCGGTCATCGAGCAACTTGTCGGCGCCGACGTCAGCGACCTCCTGCGCCGGGTAATCATAGTAGGCGATGGCATACACACGTGAGCGCATGTCCGCCGCGACCAGGTGCACGCCGTTCGGGTCATCCGCCTTGGGCTCGGTCGGCTTGGGCCTGTCCGGGAACCTCAGGGTGAAGTCGCCGTCGGGCGAGTCGTAGCTGACCCAATCCTCGGCGGGGACCTCAGACTCGGCCCTGATGATCAGGAACCACGACAGCGTTCCCAGCACCGCCAGCAGCCCCACGGCCAACGCGATCTTCGGCAGGCTGCTGCGCGGCTTGCGTTTCTCGATCGGGTTGATGGACGGTCCGGATTCCATGCCGACTATTGAACGCGGCGCGGTACCGCGTAGGTAGGGCAAAACCGTTTACGCGATGATGCCCTTGGTGACGTTCAGGAAGATGTCTTCCAGGTTCTGCGTCGCCGGCGCCAGGCTTACCACGGGCACGTTGCGGTTCAGTAACTCGCGCAGCAGCCCCGGGTTGCTCTCGATCGGTTGCATGAACGTGAACGTGATCAGCCCGCGGTCGATCTCGACGCCGCCGATGTCGGGCAGGCTGCGCAGTACCGAGACGGCCGGGTCGGGCGCGCCCAGCACCTTCAGGAACAGCTTCTGCTGCTTGACCGGCCCGCCGCTGCGCTCGGCCAGGATGTCGTCGATCTTGCCGGCGGTCAGCATAATGCCGCGCTCGATGATCCCGACGCTGTTACACATGTCGGACAGCTCGGTCAGGATATGGCTGCTGATGATGATGGTCTTGCCGAGTTTCTGCAGCTCTTTCAGCAGCAGGCGAAGCTCGATACGCGCGCGCGGGTCAAGGCCGGCGGCGGGCTCGTCCAGGATCAGCACCTTGGGGTCGTGCACGAGCGTCTTGGCCAGGCACAGGCGCTGGCGCATGCCCTTGGAGAGTGTGCTGACGTCCTTCTTCTCGACGCTGGTGAGATCCGTGATCTCCATGATCTCGTCGACGAGCTTCTTGCGGCGTTCAGGCGGGATGCGGTAGGCGGCAGCAAAGAACTCGAGGTATTCGCGAATCTCGACGCCTTCGTACACGCCCACATAGTCCGGCATGTAGCCGATCACGCGGCGGATTTCTTCCGGCTCGTCCAGCACGCTGACGCCGTCGATACGGATGTCGCCGTAGTCCGGGTCAAGCAGCGTGGCCATCATGCGCATGGTGGTGGTCTTGCCGGCGCCGTTGGGGCCGACGAAACCGAAGATGTCGCCGTCGTCGCAGGTGAAGCTCAGGTCCCAGACGGCGCGGAACTGCTGGAAGGTCTTGCAGACGTGTTGGACTTCAATCATGAGGCTCGTGATGATCGATCATCGGCGGGCAATGATCAATGGCCAAGGATCAATCGTCCTTGTCGTCCTTGCCCGCGTTGACCGCCTTGTCGACCAGCTTTTCCATGTTCTTGGGCAGGCCCTTTCCCATCAGGAAACGCACGCCCAGGTAGATCAGCCCGCCGCCGATCAGCAGCCCGGCGACGATCTTGAGCAGGTCCCAAACGATCGCGCCGATCAGCAGCACCGCGACCGCGATCAGCACGCCGATCGCGATGTACTTCACGGTTGTGGGCGACAGGGCCATTTGAAAAGCAATCACCAATGACCAATGTTCAATGATCAACAACCAGCGGGTCTATCCATTGGTCATTGAAAATTGAACATTGGTCATTGCAGTTCCTTTACTTGTAATTCTCTTTGAACCAGTTGTCGGCCGCGGTCTCGTCGTCGAGCTTGTCCAACTCGCCCAGGTCGCCGCCGGTGTTCAGCACCTTCTCGGCATCCTCAAGCAGCGTTGTCAGCTCGGCCAGTTCCTGCGGGTTCTCCGCCAGCTTTGCCATGTCTTCTTCCGACTCGAGCATCCGCACCTGGATGTCGATCGTGTCCAGCCGGTCGCGGGTGTTCTTGAGTTTGCGGTTGGCTGTCAGCACAACCTTCTGCTGGCGGCCGATCAGCTTGAGCAACCCGGAGCCCTTGTTGTGGGCCTTGACCTTCTCGAGGCTGTTCAGGTTCTCGTTGCGGATCAGGGTGCGCAGCTCGGCGTCCGTTTCGCCGAGCTTCTCCTCGGCGTTCTGCAGCGCGGTCTGGTAGTCGGTGACCTTGCTGGTCAGCTTCTTCTGCAGGCGCTGCAGCTCGCGGCGCTTGGATGCGATGTCGCGGGTCGTGCTGTCGCCGCCCCAGACCTGCGAAAGCTCGTACGGCTCCTCGGGCGACTGGTTCACCGGCGCGTCGTCCGTGCTGCCCCAGATGTTATCCAGCCCGATGAACGCGAGCCCGTACGACTGGTAGGCGTCCTTGCCCGGCTCCTCGGCATTGAGGACGTTGTCCCAGTCGATGCCGCCGGATGCCTTGGCATCGTCTTCGCGGATATAGCCGCTGGCGCCTTCCCAGGTGGCGTCGCCGCCCGGTTTATAGCGCAGGAATTCGGTCCACTTGCGCCCGCGCACCGAGTCGGCCACGTGGCTGTCGATGTCGTCGAGCCCTTCGTTCCAGGTCTCGGGCAGGTAGCCTTCCTCAATGAGTTCCGTGAGGCTGTTGGGCACGCGCCCGTTGTCGTTCTTGAAGTCGGCGATCGCTGCGACGACCGGCTTGCCGGCGTCCTCGGCCATGCTTTCGCCCTGGAAGTTCAGGTAGGCGCCGGAGGCGATCAGCGCGATGAACGAGCCAACGCCCAGCCCGGAAATCAACACGCCGGCGAAGGACAGGCCTTTGCCGCGCTTGTTCCCGATCATGCCGACCAGCCCGAAGATGATTGAAAGCGGCCAGGTGATCGGGCCGAGGCACAGCACCCAGCCGATGATTGCCAAAGCCAGCGAGGCCGCTGCCCACGAGCCGCTGCCCGGCTGCTTGTACATCGCCGGGTTGAAAATCTGGCGCGTGAAGCCCGTACGCTGGTGCGGCGGCGGCTGGTAGCTGCCGGAGTTCGGGATCGGGCCGGACGGCTGCGGTTGCCCGTAGCCGGGCGGCTGCTGGGGCGCACCGTAACCGGGCGGCGTGTTCATACCTGAGTTGGGGGGCTGGTTCATGGGACTCTCCGAGTCTGGGCCTGGGGGTTCGGGCTTCAGGCTTTGGGTAGTCCCCTAAGCCCCGTGCCCCGTGCCCTGAATCCTATTCGTACTTATAGAAACCACGTCCGGTCTTGCGTCCCAGGTGCCCGGCGTCCACGTACTTCTTCAGCAGCGGGCACGGGCGGTACTTGCTGTCGCCCAGGTCGCGGTGCAGCACCTGCATGATGGCGAGGCACGTATCCAGCCCGATCAGGTCCGCCAGGCTGAGCGGGCCCATCGGGTGGTTCATGCCGAGTTTCATGATCTGGTCGATGCTCTGGGCGTCGGCGACGCCTTCCATCAGCGCGTACACGGCCTCATTGATCATCGGCAACAGGATGCGGTTGCTGACGAAACCCGGGAAGTCGTTGCAGGCGACGGGAGTTTTCCCCAGCCCCTTGGCCAGTTCCATGATGGTGTTGTAGGTCTCGTCGTCGGTATCCAGCCCGCGGATGACCTCGACCAACTGCATCAGCGGCACCGGGTTCATGAAGTGCATGCCGATGAACTTGGACGGGTTTTTGGTGCCGGCGGCCAGCGTGGTGATGCTGATGCTGCTGGTGTTGCTGGCCAGGATGGCGCCGTCACCCGCGTTGGCCACGATCTGCTCGAAGATCTTGCGTTTGAGCTCGAGGTTCTCGGTGGCGGCCTCGATGACGAGCTGCGCGTCCTTGATCAGGGCGTAGTCGGTGCCGGTCTTGATGCGCGCCAGGGCCGCGTCGCGATCGGCGCTGCTGATCTTTTCCTTGCTGACGAACTTGTCGAGCGACTTGGTGATGGTCGCCAGCCCTTTGGCGGCCGCCTCGTCGCTGATATCCAGCATCACCACGTCCACGCCGTTGACCGCGAAGACCTGTGCGATGCCGTTGCCCATCTGTCCCGCGCCGATTACGCCGACGCGCTTGATGTCCGCCATTCCGTGCTCCTGTTGACTGCGCCCTGATTTCCGGGCCGCAGAGTCTAGCACAGGGACAAATGTATGAAAGACGGGCGTGGCATGCCGTTACGAAGCCCCGGGCGCTTTGTAGCGGGGGACGCCGAAAAAACTGTCCCGGTGGCGTAGTCGTGACCCATTTCTTGTGGTGAATCGGCAGGCCAGCCCGTATTTAAAGGTACGGAATTGTGGAAAATCTTCAGCGCGCCGGCTGCGGCGTGCTGATTTCTCTGTGTTTCAAGGAGTCCTTACATGCGGACAATGCTGATTTTTGCCCTCGTCGCGTCCGTTGCCGGGCTGGCATTCGCCCAGCGCAACAACGTCCCGCGCGTCAAGGCGCCCGCCAAGCCGGTTCTTGACCCCCGTATGGGTCTGCCGGGGGCGCGCTTCCCGTCACTTTCGCCGGACGGCAAGACAATCGTTTACACTCTTCACGGCGACCTGTGGTCGATGCCCAGCGAGGGCGGGCGCTCGACGCGCCTGACGCTCAATGAGGCCTACGACTCCAAGCCGCTGGTTACGCCCGACGGCAAGCAGATCGTGTTCGTGTCCGACCGCAGCGGCAGCTACGACGTCTGGGTGATGCCCATCGACGGCGGCGAGCCGACCCGCCTGACGTACCACAACGCGGGCGACGTCGCGACCGGCTTCACGGCGGACGGCAAGAACGTGCTGTTCACCTCGCGCCGCAACATGGGCTGGAACCGCGGCCAGACCGACGACGTCTACAGCATCCCGCTGACCGGCGGCACGCCGACCCGCCTGACCTTCACCGGCGGCAACAGCGCCACCACGCCCGACAACGGCGAGACGCTCTACTTCGTCGCCGGCGCGTCAGACCCCAAGGTCCAGGAATACGAAGGCACGGCCAACGACCGCCTGTTCCGCCAGGTCGGCAACAACCCGCCCGAGGAAATTCTCGGCTACAGCGGCAACACCCGCGAGCCGCGCATCTCGGCCGACGGCAACCGCCTGTACTTCACCCGCGAGGTCAACGGCAGCTTCGAACTGTTCACCTGCGACAAGAACGCGCAGACCTGCGAGCAGCTGACCAACCTCGGCGACGACGGGCTCAGCTCGGTCAGCTACTCGGCCGACGACAGCACCATCGTGTTCGTCTGGAAGTTCTACATGTGGTCGCTCGACCTCAGCACGGAAGGCGCCAAGCCGAAGCTGCTGAAGGTCGACATCCGTGAGGACAGCCAGGGCGACAAGCTGGTCGAGCGCCGTTTCACCGACGGCATCCAGCGCGCCTCGCTCAGCAACGACGGCAAGGCCGTTGTCTTCGCCCTCGGCGGCGACATCTGGATCATGGACGCCAACGGCGGCACCGCGCGCGCCGTCACCAACGACGCCTTCATCAACGACAACCCGCGCCTCAGCCCCGACGGCAAGACCATCAGCTTCTACAGCAACCGCAGCGGCAACAGCGACATCTGGGTGATCGGCGCGAACGGCCAGGGCCTTCGCCAGATCACCACCAACGCGGCCGACGACTTCTTCCAGAACTGGAGCCCGGACGGGACCAGCCTGGTGTTCTGCAGCACCCGCAGCGGGAACAAGGACATCTGGCTCAAGAAAATCGACGGCTCGCCGGCCGTGCAGTTGACGACCGACAAGGAATCGGACGACGACCCGATCTTCTCGCCTGACGGGCGCCTGATCGCGTTCGACAGCGGGCGCGGCGGCAACGCCGACATCTACGTGATGGACGCCGACGGCGGCAACCAGCGCCGCGTGTACGGCACCCCGGCCATCGAGGAAGTCCCGAGCTTCAGCCCGGACAGCCGCTTCATCGCGTTTGACCGCATCACCCGCGGCGCCAGCTTCTTCCGCCAGGACCTGGTCGTGACCGACATCAACGGCAGCGGCGAAGTGCTGGTCGGCGAAGGCAGCTACGCCAGCTACACGCCGGACGGCAAGGAAATCCTGTACGTCGACGCGGACGGCAAACTCACCTACGCGCCGGCCCCGGCGGGGATCAACAGCGGGCGCTCGGTGCCGTTCGTGGCGATCCGTGAAGTCAGCGAGAAAGCGGAAATGCTGAAGGCTTTCGACGAAGCCCACTCGGCCTACGCCGCTTCCTTCTATGACCCGAACTTCCACGGCAAGGACTGGGCGGCGCTGGGCGTGAAGTACCGCGCGCTCGTTGAAGCCTGCGGCTGCCGCGAGGAGTTCCTGTACTACCTCAACCGCATGGTCGGCGAGATCAACGCCAGCCACAGCGGCGCCTACGCCAACACGGTGAAGGCGAAGCCTTACCAGACCGGCTACCTCGGCATGGAACTCGTGCCCGAGACCTTCCAGGGGCGCCGCGTGCGCCTGCAGGTCAAGAACGTCGAGAAGGGCGGCCCGGCCGACCAGGTCTGGATCCGCAACGGTGACTACATCTTCCGCGTGAACCGCCAGCCGCTCAGCACCTCGACCAACGTCAACCAGTTGCTGGAGGAAACGGTCGGCAAGGAAGTCAGCCTGTTCGTGGCCGACAACCCGGAGGGCAACAACTTCCGCGAAGTGATGATCAAGCCGGAAAGCTGGATGGCGCGCCGCCAGCGCCTGTACCAGCAGTACGTGCAGGGCAACACCATCGAGGCCGCCCGCAAGAGCCGCGGTCAGGTCGCTTACGTGCACATTGCCGCGATGGACAGCCGGAGCCTGAACCTGTTCGAGAACCAGCTTGCCAGCCCGCAGGTGCAGATGGCGAGGGCGCTGATCATCGACGTGCGTGACAACGGTGGCGGCAACATTCACCAGCAGCTGGTGGACATCCTGTCGCGCCGCCCGTACGCGTACATGCAGTTGCGCACCGGCCAGCGCATCGGGCAGCCCCAGGTTTCCTGGAACCGCCCGATCGCAGTGCTGATCAACGAGCGCAGCTACAGCGACGCCGAGGTGTTCCCGCACGCGATCAAGACGCTTGGGCTCGGCACCATCATTGGTGTTCAGACCGCGGGTGCTGTGATCGGCACGCGGGACATTCACCTGTCCGATGGCACCAACTGGCGCCTGCCCAGCACGGGCTTCTTCAACATCGACGGCGGCAACCAGGAACACCACGGCTGCATGCCGGACATCACCGTCGAGATCACACCCGAGGACATCCTGAAGGAGCGTGACCCGCAACTGGACAAGGCCATCTCGGTGCTGCTTGACCAGGTCAAGAACGGCAGCCATACCCCGGCCGCCGAGAAGCCGAACACGCCGAGCAAGCCCGCGAAGGAAGGCGAGTTCTGCGAGCCCCCGGTGGCGCTGCCTTACGACGAGCGCTAGCCGGAGTGCACGGTATTAACCAAAGACCAACGGGACCTCCCGTTGGTCTTTGGTATTCCGGCCGAGGGGTGCAGACTTCGTGCTTCCTCTCCACATCCGGCGTGCGGCTTGTAGGCTCTGCCACCTTGTAAGGAAAACACCATGCCGAACTTCGACGTATACAAGGCCTCGCTCGAGTACCACGCCATGGGGCGCCCGGGAAAGATCGAGGTTGTCCCCACGAAACCGACCCTGACCCAGCGTGACCTCAGCCTTGCGTACTCGCCGGGTGTGGCCGAGCCCTGCCGTGAAATCGCGCGCCAGCCGAACGACGCCTTCCTTTACACCAACAAGGGCAACCTGGTGGCCGTGATCAGCAACGGCACGGCGATCCTCGGCATTGGCAACCTCGGCGCGCTGGCCAGCAAGCCGGTGATGGAAGGCAAGGGCGTGCTGTTCAAGAAGTTCGCCGACATCGACGTGTTCGACATCGAGGTAAAGACCGAGGACATCGACGAGTTCGTAGAAACCGTGGCCCAGCTCGAGCCCACTTTCGGCGGCATCAACCTCGA
>JAGQRI010000162.1 GCA_020425515.1 Planctomycetota bacterium
GCGATGATGCTGGCGGGCGCGGCGACGCGCGCTGCGGGGATCGCGCTGGCGCTGATGGCGCTGACCGGTTTCGTCGCGGCGGGCTACCAATTCGCAAGCTGGGAAGTGCCGATGGCGCTGATCTCGGTCACCTTGGCGGTTGCTGCCGCCGGGCGCTACCTGGGGCTGGATGCCATCCTGCGCGCCAGGATGGTGAAGGTCCCGTTGTTCTAGAGGTCAGAAGTCGGAGGTCAGGGGCCAGGGAGGCGCCGTTTCTGACCTCCGGCCTCTGACCTCTGATCTCTGGAGTCAGGATGCAACAGATGTCGCCCAAGGCGCGTTTCGATGCGCTTGCCAGTGTGCTCAACTTCGACTCGACGCAGGTGGACCACATCCGCCACAGCGTCGGCCACCTGATCAAGGACGCCAACGAACTCTGGCGCATGGTGGATGAAGCCACCAAAAGCGACGGCGCGCCGGCCGTGGTCGGCGATCTGGGTGAGGGCGCGCGCGACAAGATGCAGAGCCTGTTCGCCAGCTTCATCATGCGCACGATCAACTGCAACTATGATGAGGAGTTCTGCAACTACGCCGTCGAGGTCAGCCACGGCGAAGACGTCCCGCCGCGTTTGTTCAGCCTCGGGCTCAGCATTGCCAACGATTACGTGAACCAGGCGCTGCCGGCGAAGGTGGAGGACCGCGAGCAGTTGACGAACATGCTGAGAGCCTGGAACCGGCTGACCTCCATCCTGCGCGAACTGACCCTCAAGTAATCATGGACGTCGAAGCGACAGCCGACGAAGTCGTCGCCCGCCTGCGCGCCTTCACCAACCGCGAGCGCCACGCCGCCACCGAGAACTATTTCCCGAGCGCGCAGGAAATCCTCGGCGTCTATGCGGCCGACATGCGCAGCGTGGTGCGCGACATCAAGAAACGAACGAAGCACGAGGACGCGAAGACCGTCTACCGGCTCGCGCTGGCGATCATCGGGCGCAACACGCTGGAGGGGCGGCAGGCGGCCTACGAAATCTTCGATTCGCACAAGCCGGCCATGGCGGCGCTGAACCTGAAGCAACTGGAAGCGCTGGGCAAAGGCATCGACAACTGGGCCAGCGTGGACGGCTTCGCCTGCGGGCTGAGCGGCATCGCCTGGCAGAAGGGGCAGATCAAGGACGCGGACGTCAAGCGCTGGGCGCGCAGCAAGGACCCGTGGTGGCGGCGCGCGGCCGTGGTCAGCACGGTGCCGCTGAACCTGAAGTCACGCGGCGGCAGCGGCGACACGAAGCGTACGATGATGATCTGCGAAATGGCGGTGGGGGACGAGCACGTGATGGTGCACAAAGCGCTCAGCTGGGCGCTGCGACAACTGGTCGAACATGACGCCAAGGCCGTGCGCGCGTTCCTGAAGAAACACGACGCCGAACTGCCGGCGCTCGTGAAACGCGAGGTGAACCGCAAACTCACCACAGGCAAGAAGTAGGGGCGGACCCACGTGTCCGCCCGGCCTGCCCACATGAAGAGTTACCCGTAACCGCCCGACGGGCCGCCACCTGGGGCGGCCCCTACTTCCACCCATGGCTTTCACGTCCGGGCAGCGACGATACCACTTCGGCCAGAATTGCCACCGCGATCTCGGCCGGCGTCTGCGCGCCGATGCCCAGGCCCACCGGGCATTTTACGCGTGCCCATTGCTCTTCGCTGAGCCCGCGTGACTGTGCCAGTTCACCCATCTTCGCGTACTTCGGTTTGCTGCCGATCGCGCCGTACTGCACTTCGTCGCCGAGCGTCTGCAAGGCCGGCACCAGTCCGTCCAGGTCGAACTCGGCGTCATAGCCGAGGCCGATCACGTGGCTGAAATTCGGCAGGTCGTTGCGTGCGATGTAGTCGGCGCCGCGGGCCTTCACGACGTCGAGCGCGCCGGGGAAGTCTTCTTTCTTCGAGAACTCGGCGCGGTCGTCCAGCACGACATACGGATACTCCAGCATCTCGCACAGTTTCGAGACGGCGCGCGAGACGTGGCCGCCGCCGAGCAACAGCAGGCAGGGTTTCGGCATGAATACCTCGATGAATACTTCGTTCGTTCCGCCGCACAGGGATTTCACCAGGTTGCCGGGGCGGCTGGACAGCTCGTAGTGGACGCTGCGGCTGCGCCCCTCGCCCATGGCTTCGCGTGCCTGGGCGATCATCTGGCGCTCGGCGTCGCCGCCGCCGACGGTGCCTACAAGTTCTCCGTCGTCCGGCACCAGCAGCTTGAAGCCGGACTTGCCCGGGCTCGAGCCCTTGACCCGCACCAGGTGGACAAGCGCAAACTTCCGGTTGGCCCGGAGCAGTTCGGCGGCGCGCTGGAAGACATCCTGGAGCATTGGAGTGGCCAGTGGTTAGTGATCAGTGGCCAGTAGACGAATTCTCGACAGGCTGACCACTAGCTGGATGCCCGCCACTGTTTCAGGGCGGCCTCGTAGTCCTCGGGAGTGTCGACGTCGACCAGTACGCCCGCGTTGTCTGTGGGGACTTCCTTTACCTGGGTGTGGTTGTCGTCGATCACCTTGCGGGCGGTTTCGCCTTCAGGCAGGTCGATGAATGGCTGGCGGAAGCCGATGTCGACGAGCATCGGGTGGCCGCGTTCGCCCTGGTGAGTGGGGATGAAGATCCGCATCAGGCTGGCGCGCCAGCCGGCGTAGGTTTCGAGCAGCGCTTTCACGTCGCCGGGCTCAATCAGCGGGCAGTCGACAGGCCAGACCAGGCAGCAGTCGGTGCTGAAGTCGAGGTTTTCCATGCCGAGCTTGATGCTGGAGATCTGGCCGTGCGACGGGTCCGGGTTTTCCAGCACCGTCACGCCTTCCAGGTTGCAGCCCGCGCGGATTGCAACGCCGTCCTTGCCGACCACGACGAACAGCTTTGCACAGCCGGCCTCGCGCGCCGTGTGCAGGACGTGCTCGAGCAGTGGGCGCCCGTCCCAGTCCAGCAGCGCTTTGGGCTGCCCCATGCGCTTGGAATCACCGGCGGCCAGGATGATCGCGGCGGCGTTGATCGGCGGATTAGACATGACCTCAGAATAGGCAGTGCGCGCTGTCACGGCCAGCGCGGATCAGTCCGGCTTGCCCTTGGGTACGAACGAGGGCGACGAGGAAGACATCAGGACTTTCCACTTCTTGTGTTCCATCACGCAGACGACTTCTTCTTCGAACTGTTGGTCCTTGTCGTCCACTTCGCGCGTGATCGTGACCTTTACCTTGGCGCGGTTGCCATCGAGCGTGACCTCACCGACCTTGAAGTCTTCGATATCGCTGTAGTTCCAGCGATTGTAATCCAGGCGCTCGTCTACTTTCTGGAAGCTCTCGGCCTCGCCGCGCACGACCGAGTTGTAGATGTCTTCCTGGTCGCCGTCCTGCAGCGCGTCCAGGAACTTCGCGGCTGCATCTTCCGGCGAGTCCGAGCCGCCGTCGTCACCGCAAGCGCCCAGCGCAAGGCAGCACAACAGCAGAATTGGGATCAGTTTCTTCATGTTTTCAATCATACCCGGGGGCCGGCGCAAGGCACCGGTACCCAAAGAAAAGCGGGGCCGATTGGCCCCGTCTTGTGTTCACTTTGCAGATTCGTGAAGCCTAGCCTGGCAGCATGATCGACAGGCCGCCGTCCACGATGAAGGTGTGGCCGTGGACCATGCTGGTGTAGTCGCTGCACATGAGCATCACCGCGTTCGCGACGTCTTCGGGCGTGACGAGTTTCTTGGCGGGCATCCACTGCAGCGATTCCTCAATCATCGCTTCGCGGTTGGGGAAGTGCTTCAGCGCGTCGGTGTCGACGACGCTGGCGCTGACCGCGTTCACGTTGATGCCCTGGCTGGCGTACTCAACGCACAGGTGACGCACGAGGCTTTCCAGCGCGCCCTTGCTTGCGCCGACCGCCGCGTAGTTCTGGAAGGCGCGGATGCTGCCGAGGCTCGAGACCGCGATGATGCGCCCGGTGCCTTTGCCGTCGGCGCCCTTCATCAGCGGGATGGCGTTGCGGGACAGCGGCAGCAGCGCGTAGGCGTTGATGTCCATCGTCCACTGCCAGTGATGGTGCGTGAGCTCGGCGCTGGGCTTCAAAACGCCGCTGGCCGCGTTGCTGATCAGGAAGTTGAGTCCGCCCCACTTCTCTTTGATCTCGGCGAACATCTTGTCGATGTCTTCGTCTTTGGCGACGTTGCCTTTGAGAAGCAGCGGTTCCTTGCCGCCGGAAGCGTCCATGATGGCGTTGCGGGCTTCGTCGGCGGCGGCGCGGTTGCGAAGATAGTTCACGGCAACGTCGGCGCCGGCTTTTGCCAGTTTCACGGCCACGGAAAGACCGATACCGCGCGTACCGCCCGTGATGAACGCCTTTTTCCCGGCAAAATCAAACATAGCCGTATCCAGACCAGCTTTCGCCCGCTACCCGTGAGCGATATAACCTAAAAGCCGTAAACTACCAACTGCCGCTTCCGTCTAAAAACAGGCGTGCGGATTGTAGGAAGGTTGTAACGCATGGGCAAACGTGTGCTAGTCAGTTTGTTGGCTGTGACGCTGATTTTCTTGTGGGCGGCCAAAACTCCAGCCCAGGACGCCGGAAAACCGGAATCCGCCGAGCCCGCCGAGCCCGCCGCCAAGGGCTTCCAACCCGGCAAGTTCCTTACGGGGGATGACTACGAGCACGTGCAGGCCGCCCTCGACTGCATCAACCTCAAACCGAAAGACCTCGAATACAACAAGGTGCTCCGCGACGACCGCCTGCGCCTCAAGGTCTGCGACCAAAGCCTCAACGACCCACTGAGCGTCCCCAAAACCGCCGAAGATGCCGCGGACGCCTTCAAAACCGCCAGCCCCGCCACGCAGCGCTGCATGCACGCAGGCGAGCTGCTCGACTTGCCTGATGAGCGCTGGACGCCAACCGAACTGCAGAAAGACGCCGCGCCGATACGGAAGTTCTACGAGCGAATGGACGCAGTTGGACTGGATCCAAAGAAGAAATGGACTGACGAGGAAATCGCTGAAGCCTCCCGCAAGCAGAAGGAGATTTACGCCGAGTTGGACGCCTATCAGGCAACCCAGTTCTACGGCGGCGAAGACGTAAAAGAGTTGTTCAAGGCCGAGAATGCGTTCGGCGTCTTTGGCTGGGATACGGGCAGAGACATGGTTGGCCCCCTCGGAGCCATCAGCCGCAAGAGAGACATCCCGGCTGCGGAAGCGGCCCATCTGGCGGCGGTCCTGCCTCAATACGTCCTGGAGTCCCCGAGCGGCCTTCCCGGTTCGGCTGAGATCAAGGAAGACGCTCCGGATGTGTTCGAAAAGGCTGCGACCGCCGATCTTGAACCGATTCTGGTAGCCGGAGACCGGTTGGCGACATGGCTGAGCAACCTGCCTGGTCTGCAGTTGCGCGAGGATCAGCGAGACAAGTACGTGGGTGACGTTACCGATACGGTCCCCGGCGTCACAGGCGGAATCATGGGTGCCTGGGAGGGGCCTTGGGGCAAATTCGTGATCGGCGGTACCGGGCCGAACACGTACGAGGGTGACGACTTCATCGGCATCATCGACCTTGGTGGCGACGACACCTACAAGGGGCGCGTGGCCTGCGGGATCGGGCTTGAGGGGCATGCGCCGATCAGCTTCGTGCTCGACCTCGGCGGCGACGATCGCTACCTCGGCGGCGACTTCACACAAGGCTTCGGCTTCCTCGGCGTGGGCATCCTGCACGACCTTGGCGGCGGGAACGACTACTACAAATCAGGCTTCTGCGCGCAGGGTTGCGGGCTGTGCGGCTACGGCGAGCTTTACGACGACGGCGGCGACGACGTCTACCAGGCCGACTCCGGCGCGCAGGGGGCGGGCTGCTTCGGCTACGGCCAACTCACCGACGCGGGCGGCAACGACACCTACCGCGGCTGCCGCTACGTGCAGGGCTTTGCGCAGGTGATGGGCGTGGGCGTGCTGACGGACGGCGACGGCAACGACATCTACTACGCCGGCGGCAAGTACCTGCATCAGCCGCTGTTCAACGATCGCTACCAGTCGCTCAGCCAGGGGTTCGCCATAGGCAACCGCTACGGGGAAACCGGCGGTGGCGTGGCGTTGCTGCTCGATGAAGGCGACGGCAACGACACCTACCAGGCCGACATCTTCGGGCAGGGCGCCAGCTACTGGTACAGCCTCGGCATGCTGGTCGACACCGGCGGCAACGACACCTATACGCTAGGCCAGTACGGGCAGGGCGGCGGGATTCACCTCAGCACCGGCATCCTTGTCGACCTCAAGGGCAACGACACCTACAGCAACCCTTACGGCGTCGGGCTGGGCGGGGCGCATGACTGGGCCGTCGGCTGGCTGATCGACCGCGACGGCAACGACCTGTACCAGGGCAATGGGCAGGGGCAGGGGCTGAACTTTGCGGTCGGCTTCCTGCTCGATTGCGCGGGCAACGACAGCCACTGCACGAACACCAAGGGCTCCGTCGGCAAGGGCGTGAACAACGACATCAGCATACTGATGGACCTCGGCGGCACGGACTTCTACGGCCCGAAGGAAGTCGAGGACGGCAAGTTTACCAAACGCGGCGAGCACGAAATCGTCTACGACGTGCCGGAGGGCTGGTTCCCCGGGCTCGATGAATCAACGCTTCCCACGGTGCAGGATCCACCGCCGGAAAAGGCCGTCGTGCAGCACATCCTGATCGCCTGGGACGGCAGCGGCGTTGATACCCAGAAGGCCGTGCGCAGCAAGGAAGAAGCGCATGAACTGGCGCTCGAGGTGCTGAAGAAGGCACGCAAGAAGGGCGCCGACTGGGGCAAGCTGCAGGACGACTACAACGAGGACTGCGGCAAGAACCCGGACGGCACGGATAACACACACAACAACTACACGGCCACGGCGGAAGCCCGCCTGGTGAAGCCGTTCAAGGACCTTGCCCTGAGCCTCGGCGTCGGCCAGATCGATATCTGCGAAAGCAAATACGGCTACCACATCATCAAGCGAATCGAGTAACGGAATGCGGGCCTCCGGCCCGCATGCGGGCGGGAGGCCCGCGTTCCGGGGAATCGCATGTCTCCGACCCGCGAATACAGCCACGCCCGCTGGCACAGCCGTGCCGGTTTCCTGCTGACCACCATGCTTGTCCTGCTGGTGATGGGCGCGCCGTTCCTGGCCACGCGCGGGATGCTGACCCACGGCGCGCTGTTCCTGCCGGCCTGTGCGGCGCTGGTGCTGCTGTTCGGCGGGCCGCTGATCCGGCTTGCGCTGGCGGCTGGGCGGCTGGATCACCGTGGGCGCGGGCGCGAGTCATTGCAGGGCGTCCAGGCGCTGATCCGTATCGTGATCGCCTGCGTGCTGGTGGTGCTCGGGGTGCGGGCGTGCTCATGGCTGTTGACCGAGGCCGCGTTCGGCGCGCCGCCCGGGACGCTGGACTACCAGCTGCGCGAACTGACCACCACCTCGACCGCATGGCACGGGGCCGGCACACACGCCGCATGGTGGAGCGTCGGCATCGTATGCGCCGTGACGTTGGCGCTGCTGCTGTTCTCGCGCCGTCGCCGGCTGGCAGGCCTGAGCTGGATCGCGGGCTGGCTGCTGGCGTTGGTGATCGTGCTGATGATGCTCGGCTTGCTGGTCGGCTATTCGCTGCCGGGCGCCGGGGCGCTCGCCGCCTTCGCCGCGCCCGTGCGGTTCGAGTCGCTTTATTCGCTCGGTTTCTGGGGTGATGCCGCCGCCGTCGCGATGCTGACGCTGGGCGCGCAGACCGGCGTGGTGACCGCAGCGGGGCGGGGTCTTCCCAAGCGCGCCGTGGTGGGGCGTGAGGCGCGCATCCTGGTTGCGGGCGTGACTTTCCTGCTGGTGCTGTCGGGGCTGGCCGGGCTGTTGCTTTTGTCGGCCCTTTGCTACCGGCAGGGGATCGTGCCCACGCCGGAACACGCGGCCCCGGGCGTGCTGATCATCGACGTGATCCCGACCCTCGGCGTGGACCTGTTCCAGGGCTGGCCTGAGAACCTGCGCCCGTCACCTCGGCAGGTGACGCTGGCGTGGTGCTTCATCGTGGCGCTGTGCTGCTGCCTTGGCGCGGCGGCGATGCTGGGGGCATCACGACTGCTGCCGCGTGACGCGCGCGGGCGGGCGGCGCAACTCGGTTATGCGGCGGCGGTCTTCTGTTCGATTGCCCTGGCCGCCAGCCTCGCGCTCGGCACCGGCGATGCCTACCTGCCGCTGTTGACGGTGATGCCCGCGCTGCTTGCGGTGATCCGCGTAACCATGGCGCGGCGTGCGGGTGCCGGTATGCGCATCGTCTCGGTCGCTTTCCATAGTACGCGCCCGTGGCTGGAGCGGTTTTACCTGACGCTCGCTTTCCGGGTGGTGCGCCCGCTGCTGCTGCTGGCCGTGCTGGCCGTCGCCCTGTCGCGCCGCGAGTACAACCTGATGCTGGCCGGTTTTGCGGTGGCGTTCGCGCTGATCTGGTTCGGCTCGCTGCTGCGCCGGCGCCGCAGCAGCGAAACGGGCATGTTGCGCGCCACCGCCGTCGCGGTACTGGTGCTGCTGCCATCCGTCGTACATGCCGACGACGGGCCGGACGCGACACCCGCTGGGCAGGCCTTCCAGGCGGTGCTGGACGCCGACAACGCCGCCGCCCGCCTCGAAGCGCGCAAGCAATTTGAGTCCTTGGTGCTGCGGCACAACCAGACCAGCGACGAGCCGATTGATGCCGCACCCCTGCGGGAGCGCACCATGGCATTGATCGAGGCCGATGCGCCCATGCCGCGCTTCGACGTCGCGCGTGACGCGGCGGCATGCGTGTTCCTGCTCGATCCGACTGACGAAGGCTCGCTGCGCCTTGAGCGAAGACTGCTCGAGCACGACGGTGTGGCCCCGTTCCCAAGGCTGGATGAAGCCATCAGCGACTACCAGGCCGGCGAGCCTGCAGCGCTGCTGGAACGCTTGAGGGTGATCCAGTCGAGCATTCACGGCGAGCGCTTGGGCGACCTGCTGGACGACGACGCCCGCCACTCGGCCGACGAATTGATGATCGCTCTGGCCGCGGACCTGCGCACAGCTTACGGCTCGACGGGGTTGCGCTCGCGCGAGTTGCGTCGCTACCTGGTGCAGCGCGCCACCAGCGGGCGATCATTGCTGCGTCCTGACGCGGGGCCGGGCGTGACCTACCTTGTCTGCTTCCTGCTGGCGGCGGGCATGGTGGCGCTGTCACTGATGCTCGGCATCGGCGAGCCACGGCGCGAGTCACAAGCGCGTTGAGGCGGAGCGCCCGGGATAATAAAACGGGCCGACTGCCCAAGGAGGATCACCGTGGATTTCGAGCTGAACGAAGAA
>JAGQRI010000163.1 GCA_020425515.1 Planctomycetota bacterium
CCTGGTCGATGAAGCCGACTTCGAGCATCCGCGCCAGCACGTAGTTGCGCCGCTCGATCGCTCGGGTCGGGTTCTGCACCGGATTGAGATCTGAGGGCGCCTTGGGCAAACCAGCAATCAGTGCCGCTTCGGCAAGGGTCAGCTCATCCAGGGTCTTGCCGTAGTACACCTGAGCCGCGGCCGCCACACCATAGGCGCGGTGCCCGAGGAAGATCTTGTTGACGTAGAGCTCAAGGATCTGTTCCTTGGACAGGGCTTCCTCGATGCGCATCGCCAGCATGATCTCCTTGATCTTGCGTTCGATGCGGCGCTCCGGCGACAGAAAGAAGTTGCGCGCGACCTGCATGGTGATCGTGCTGCCACCTGAGCCGTACTCGCCACCGGACCGCAGAACCTGCCATCCGGCGCGCAGGATGCCTTGGTAGTCCACGCCTGGGTGCTCGAAGAAGCGAGCGTCTTCGACCGCAATGAAGGCGTTCAGAACCTGCTCGGGAATGTCCTCAAAGCGCACCGGTGACCGGCGGGCCTCACCGATCGAAGCGATCAACTTGCTGTCGGCAGAATAGATGCGCAGGGGCTGCTGCAGCTGGGTTTCGCGCAACACAGCCACATCGGGCAAATCGGGGCCATAGGTGCGCTGTACCCACCACAGCGCGCCGCCCGCAGCGATGACGCCGAGCAGTCCCAGGACCAGTGCAATGCGTAGCAGTTTCTTGATCAGGCGCACGTTGAGGGGTGGTGTACGGCGAAGCCTCGAAGTATAGGCGGATCGCTCCTGAACGGGCCGGGAAGGCCCCGATTGCCCGCCGGCAGCCCGAAATGTGCGTACGGGCACAAGCCCGGCGTTGATCAAGGCTTAAGAATCGTATTTAATGTAGCGGGGCATGTTTCGCTCGTAAGGTACCGTCGGAAGGGGAAAAACACCGTGGGCCTGTTTACTCGCAAGTCTTCGCCCCTGGTCGGCGTTGACATCAGCTCGACCGCCGTGAAGCTGCTGCAGCTGTCGCAAACGGGGGGGCGCTTCCGTGTGGAGCACTACGCCGTCGAGGCACTGCCGCCGAACGCGGTGGTCGAGAAAAACATCGTCGAAGTCGAAGCGGTTGGCGAGGCCATCCGCCGAGCCGTGCAGCGGTCAGGCGTCAAGACCAAGTTCGCGGCGGCCGCCGTCGCGGGCTCGGCCGTGATCACCAAGGTGATCCCGATGCCGGCGGACCTCAGCGACGACGACATGGAAGATCAGGTCTCTGTTGAGGCCGCTCAGTACATTCCCTACCCACTGGAAGAAGTCAGTCTGGACTTCGAAGTGTTGGGGCCGGTGAAAGACAATCCGGACATGGTGAATGTGCTGCTGGCGGCGTCTCGGACAGAGAACGTCGACGTTCGACAGGCGGCGCTCGACCTCGGCGGTCTCTCAGCCAAGGTGGGCGATGTTGACGCCTTCGCCATGGAGAACGCGTTCAGGTTGCTGGGCGACCAGATTCCATCCGGACGCGACGGCCT
>JAGQRI010000164.1 GCA_020425515.1 Planctomycetota bacterium
CGCCCGGGAAGCATCGCCGACTGCGGCGCGGCGCCGCTTTGCGGGTGTTGGCCGGTGCCGTCATCGCCGAACGGGTCGGGCACGGCGCTGAAATCCGCGGCGTCCGGTCGTGGCTGCTCTACGCTGGAGGGCTTCCGTATACGGCGCGGCGTGGCGGGCTGGTTCAGGTGGCCGAAGAATTCATTGCTGTCGTCAGGAGGCATTAACCGTCATCCCCGGCGGACCCACTAGTTCAGGCCTCAGCTTACGAAATACAGTGCGATCCGCACAGGGCGGGAATCACTCGGCAAACGGGTCGAGCTCTTCGGGGCCGGTTTCGATACCCGAGCTTTCCGGCTCATCCGCCGCGACATCTTCTTCGGAATCTTCGCCTGAGTCTTCCGCGTCAGGCCCGGCGACGACCTGCCCGGTCTCCTTGCTCAGGGTTGACTCGTCAAGATCCTGCATGTCGCCGACGCTGCCTGCTTCCTCCGCGGGCTCGCCGTCTTCGTCGTCGAGTTCACTGAGGCCCACGTCACTTGGCGGGCGCGCGGTGTCGTCCGGCCCGGCAATGGGCGGGTAAAGCCCCGAGTCCGAGCCGCTGAGCGTCGGATCGTACTGCTCTTCCAGCGCGTGTCCCTCACCGGTGATGGCGGACGTATCTTCTTCGTCTTCTTCCGGCTGCTCGAGCCCCGGGGGCTTCGGCGAGCGCAGGGTCGCCGCGCTGCTGGCCCCGCCCGGGTAATACTTCAACAGCGCGAGGTCGATTTCCTCTTCAGTCACGACGAACAGCTTGACCTTGCTTGCGGTCAAGCGACGCAGCTCAAGCAACCGTTTCGGGTCGAACGGGAACGCGGCCGCGACCAGCATCAGCTCGCCTACTTTTTCAATCGGCACCACACGGTAGGCGCGGGCGATTGCCGGGCGCAGCATGGCGAGCGCACGCTCGCTCGGCTGGACCTGCTCCAGGTCGACGGGCGAGAGACTTTCGTGCCGGGCGAGGAAACGGTACAGCGTCACCTGGTCGGTGAACGCCGATTCACCCAGCAGTTCGCGTACGGATTCGGGAACGTCGTCGTCGGTCGTCAGCGCGTCTTCGACTTCCTCGCGCGTGATTACGCCCTGCAGCCACAGAAGGTACCCGGCGCGCTGCTCCATTTCGTCGTGCGCCGCGGAGTCGCGGGCAACCGGTTCTTCTTCGGTGCCGCCGCCTTCCTCAACGTAGGTGGCGGGGGCGGTGTCGCCGAAATCGACCGGGCGCTCGTAGCCGAGGTCGTCCGGCGGCGGCTGATCGTCGTAGGTTTCCTCAACGGGCATCGGCGTCTGTACGACCTCGCGCTGGATCTGGCGGGTCGGGCCGGAAAGGAAACTCCCCTGCGGCGCAAGCTCGTCGTCCGGGGCAACCGGCTCAACGGGCGCGTCGGCGTACTCGGCGGACTGGAACGCCATGCGGCTGGAATCCTGCATGCGCGGGGGCAGCGGCGAGGCCGGTCCCTGGGGGCGCTGCGGTTGCGGTGGTTGCTGCTGCTGCCCCTGTGCCTCGCGCTGGCGCATTTTTTCAAGCAGCGCACGCCCTTCTTCGCCGAGCAGGTCTTCCGCGCTGACGCCCGCAAGCGTATTGCCGCGGTTCGCCGGGGGCGGCGGGTTTTCGCGGGGCTGGCGCGGCTGCGGGACCGGCATGTTCACCACCGGCGGCAGGTTGTCCCGCGCCTGCGGGCCGGGGTCGATCGACGGGCGCCGCCCCGATCCCATGCTGTCTAGCGGCGCCGCCTCACCGGAGACGCCGCCGCCCTTCTTGGGAATGCGGCGCGTACCCTTGCGGCGGACGACCATGTCGTCGACTTCCTTGGCGCTGCCGCCGAGATTGACCGTCTGCCCCTGCCCGGGCTTGCGCAGCGTCGGGCGTTGCGCCGGGGCGCTGCTGCCGCCCTGCGCCGCCGGGTTTATGTCGGTCTGCCCTGACTTTTCGCGCCCGATGCCGCCGAACAGGTTGCGGTTGCGCTGCGAGCGCGTGGCCGGCCCGCCGATCGAATCCAGGCGGGTGTTCATTTTCCCGATGGCCGGTCCGCGGTTGCGCTTGGGCGGCTCGAGGGAAAGCATTTCCGTGCGGCGTTTCTTCTGCGGCGGCTTCTGCACCGGGCCGGTCTTCTTGCGATCCTGCGCGGCTTGCTGCTGCCCGGTTGGCGGACGCTGATTCTGGCCTGTGGGCGTGCGCGGATTCTGCCCGGTCGGCGGGCGCCGGTTCTGACCCGTCGGAGTGCGCTGCGGCTGCGCGGGACGTTGCGGCGGCCGCTGGTGCTGGCCTGTCTGCTGCTCGTCTTCGTCGGGAATGTGAACCATCAACCGGCACTCAGTTCTTCGTTGTTGCCCATGCAAGGGCAGGCGACGTTGCCCGTCGTTTGTACGTCCAGCAAGTGGTACGGCCGAATCCATCCGGCTTGCGCGTAGTCACGTCGCAAACCGAAGCACTTCAATCATTTACTCCGGTAAATGTCGATAGCTGTCGGCCTTTGCCACTAAATTGTAATGAACGTCCCCCGCGTGACAAGACACGCGACGAGTTGTGTGGCATGTGGCAAATCTCGTAACTCTCGTTTGCGGTTGACTCTAAGTGAGACGCGATGTATCAATGACAAGCCAGAAGAACCTCGGTCTAAACTCGTTTTTCATGATGATCCCCGCGTCGGGGGTGTGCATAACTTGCGTTTTCAAGCGATTGCACACTGGGCAGCATCCAAGGAGCACCCTTGACCGATCTACGCTTTGACATCACGCCGATAGATGCTTTGGCCAATACGGCCCGGGTCGTAGTCGAAGGCGCCATCGACGCCACTACTGTCATTTCCTTCGAGTCACAACTGAAGCAACTGCAGGAGGACGGTTACACCAACTTTGTCCTCGATATGCAGGGCATCAAGTATGTGAACTCGACGGGCCTCGGCAGCCTGGTGGCGACAGCCGACAACCTTGAGAAAGTCGGCGGCGGCCTCGCGCTGATCCGCGTTCACCCGAAGGTGAAGGTCGTATTCGACATGCTCGGGTTGAATTCATTCTTCCGCATCTTCACCAACGAAGATGAGGCGGTGAATTTCCTCGCCTCGAGCAAGGGGGGCGAAGCCGCGCCCGCGCAGGCAGCGCCGCAACAGGCGGCACCGCCGCAGCAGGCGCCCCCGCAGCAGCGTCCGCCTACCGGGCAGATGCAGCAGCCTCAGTATGCACAGCAGCGCCCGCCCACCGGGCAGGTTCAGCGTCCTCCGACCGGGCAGGTCCAGCGCCGCCAGACCGGCGGCGTGCAGCGCCCGCCCACCGGGCAGTACGGGCAGCGCCCGCCGACCGGGCAGTGGATTCCGCCTTCACGCGAAAACCCGCAGGTCGTGGCGTGCCCCAACTGCGGCGCTTCCTTCAAGGTCAGCCAGACCGGGCGCTACAAGTGCCCGAGTTGCGCCACCGCGTTCGTGGTCGACCCGCAGTTCGGCGTCGAGCTTGCGCCGGCCACCAGCCAGCTCACGCTTGCGTTCACGCCGGAATGCCGCGAAGGCTTCAACCTTTACCTCGGCGCCATGTGCCGCCGGGCGGGTTACAGCGAAGCTGACTTCAACCAGCTCAAGCAGGGGCTCGACCAGATCCTGCAGGGTGTGCTCCAGAACTGCTACCAGGGGCGCATCTACGAAAGCTACGCCGTCGCGTTCCTGCCGGCGCGCCGCAACCTGCAGATCAAGTTCATCGTGGCCGGCCCGACACTGCAGGGCGACCCGCGGGCTTACTTCCCCGCGGCCGCGCAGATCATGCCGGACCTGGCCATGCGCCCGCACCCGAAGGGCGGCACGGTCGTGGTCATGAGCTTCCGCCGCTAAGCGGACGAAAGAAACAAACCCGGCGCGGCGAGAGCCGCGCCGGTTGCATTAACGGGCAGCGAAATGATCAATGGTCCATTCGGAATCACGCTTCGAGTGTAAATGAACGCGTTCTTCGCATCTCCTGCCGCGCTTTGGCTGGGGCTCCTGATCGGGCCCCTGCTGCTGCTGTACATGCTGCGGCACAAGCCGGTGCGAAAGCGCATGCCCAGCATCGTACTGTGGGTGGGCGTGGCGCAGGCGCAGATTGCGACGTCACCGTTCCAGCGGCTTCGGCGCTCATTGTCGCTGTTGCTGATGCTGCTGGCGCTGATCGCCCTGGTGCTGGCGCTGTCCGGGTTCCGTATTCCGGGCGGCGAACAGCGCGGCGTACCGGTCACGATCGTGGTCGACGTCACCGCCAGCATGAGAGCTTATGAAAAGGGCGGCACCCGCCTCGACCTCGCGAGGCAGCGCGCCGCCGACGTCATCGAGGACGCGGGCAACAGCGCGATCACCCTGTTCACCTGGGACGGCAACCTGCGCGCCGTCGGGCCATCCGAGGCTGAGCCATCCGTCGCGCGCGGGCGGCTCGATGACATCGAAGCGGTCCAGTACGGGTCCAGCGATGCCGCGCTGGTGCGGGCGCTTGACCAGTTGGGCGAAAAGGAAAACCAGCGCGTCATACTGATCAGCGACCACGCCCCCGGCCAGATGAAGAAGGCGCTGTTCGTCCCGGCCGGGCTGCCGAAGATGAACGTCGGCATCGTTTCCGCGAGCCTGAGTGAAATCACCGCAAGCCAGGTCGACTTGTTTTTCGGGCTCGACCTGCATGGGTCGGAGCGCGCCGTCACGGTCCCGCTGGTGCTCGAGCGCGTCGTGGCCGGCGGCGATGACCAGCTCGTCGATGCGCGCGACATCAGCGTCGTGCCCGACCAGCGCACGTCGGTCACCTTCAGCAAGCTGGAACCCGGGCTGTACCGCGCACACATCAAGCTCGACGACGGGCTCGCGCTCGACAACGAGGCGTACGTCCGCTTCAGCAAGTTGCCGGTACAGGACGTGGTGATGACCGGCGAACAGCCTGAGGCGCTGACCCGCGCTGTAGAAGCGATCGAGCAGACCATGGGCGTCATCCGCGTGGTGCCCTCGGGCATGGAAGACCAGGCCAATGCCAGCTACATCTTCGCCGACGAGGCCTCAACGGGCGCCGTTCCGCGGCTGCCTTCCGCTTACATGGCGCCGAACTGCACGCCGCCCGGCATCGCATTCGGAGAAGAGGTCGACGTGGACGACGCCGCAACGCGCCCGGCCAACAGCTTCCTCTGGCGCGGCGCGGGCACGCCGGACATCCGCATCCCGAAAGTGCGCGAGATCGATACTTCGCGCTATCTGCGCCCGGTACTCGAGGCAGGCACCGGCCCGGCGGTCGCGCTCGCGCCGCGCGAAAACGGCTTGCAGGACCTGATCGTGGCTTTCCCGCTGGACCAAAACGCCACCGGGTTCACCGGCAAGCTTGCCTTCGTGATCTTCTGGGCCAACTGGTTCGACTACGTGCGGCGCGTGCGCGAGCCGCTGCCGCGCGGCGCCGTCAGCACACGCGAAACCATGCGCATTCGCCCGCTGCTCGGGCGCGGGGATTTCCGTTACGGCGCCATCGACGCGGAAGAACTCTCCGAGGGCTCACCGGGGCTGGCGTTGCAGTTCGACAAACACGGCGTGTACCGCTTTGAAGGGCTGGAAGACACCGACCTTCCGCTGGTGGGCGTAAGCCTGCTGGACGCGCAGGAATCCAACCTCACGACGGCCGACGCCAACGGCTACGACGCCGACGCTGTCAACGAATGGATGCAGGGATTCGAGGGCGACGGCGAGCGCCGCGACCTCGACCTGCGCCCGTGGCTGGCGCTGCTGGCGGGCGCGCTGTTGCTGTTCGACTGGTTCTGGTTCCGCCGCAAGTTTCCTACGAAGGCTGAGGCTCCGCCCCCGGCCCCGAAGGCTCAGACCGCAATCCGTCGGCATACCGCGCGAGTTCGCGCTTGAAGTCGGACTCCAGCCCGCGATCCAGCCCGAAGCGCAGCGCGTAGTAGAGCTCGGTCAGCTTCAGGATCGGCGCGTGCCGGTCACCGCCGCGGCGCGTCACGCGCATGGCGAACTCGCGCGGCGTTTCGCTCGGGCGTTTCTGGAAACCGTGTTTGGCCAGCAACAGCAGCAACTGGAAATACAGCCCGCGCTGGCGTTTTCGTCCGCCTTCACCCATCTGCTGCAGGACTTTCTGTTCAATTTTCCGGCGGCGTCTTCGCAGCACCAGCCAGACAAGCAGCAATGTCATCGGCGGCAGCACCAGGATGGTCATGCGCACGATGGCGCTTCTAGGGAAGACGCTGTCGGGCATCCAGCCGGTCACGCCGCTGAGCGCGCTCTCAACACCGTCTACGACGCCGCGGAAGAGAGCGCCGATGTCGCCGAACAGTTTCTTCTGCGCGTTGTGGTCGAAGTCGCGGAACCAGTCCTGCGATGCCGCGGCCTGCTCCGGGTTGCCGCCTTCGGGGTTCTTGTCGACTTCCGGCTCGGGCGGTTTTTCGTCCGGTTTGTCAGGCCGGGTATCCTCGCCGCCGCCTACGTTGCTGGAATCCGGCGGCGTCGGGTCGAAGGTGATCCAGCCGAAGCGGTCGAAGTAGACCTCAACCCATGCGTGTGCCGATGCGCCGGTCACGTGGAACACGCCGTCGTCGTCCGGGTTCATCGCAAGGAAGCCCGCCGCCACGCGCGCGGGAACGCCGTAACAGCGCAGCAGGATGCACATGGCGCTGGCGAAGTACTCGCAGTGGCCGAAGCGCTCGGCGTCCGCGGTGTTCGTATCCAGGAACCGCGCGATGGAATCCGCCCCGGGCTTTGGACGGAAATCGAGCGAATAAACCCACGCCCGGTCGCCGCCTGCGGTGGCCTCGCGGAACATCTTGACGATATCGAGCGCACAGGCGTACGCGCCGCGCTCGATAGCGCGCCCGTTGTTCGTGCCTTCCGCCATTGCCTGGTAGCGCGCGTAGAACTTGAAGCGCTTGCGGATTTCATCCTTCAGCCCGGCCGGCACCTGGATGTACGCCATGTCCGGCGGGAGCGACGGGTTGCCGTCGGCGAGGGCGCGGCGCATCTGCCCCTCCGAGGCGATCAACTGGTTGGCCAGCACCTCATACTCAAGCCCCGGCCCGGCCGCCGGCGCGCGAACCATGCCTGCAAGGCGGTCATAAGAGGCCGCATCGCGCAGGTCGCGCAGCGCCCAGGGCTCGGTGGCGAGGGGCAGTTCGCCGTCCTTGCCGACGCCGGCCTCGCGCAGGGTGACCTTGAAACGCCGCTCGGCCCATGAACTGCCGCGCAGGTGCGGCGCGTTCGTAAGTGTGCGTTGAAGCCCCTCGGGCAGCCTGTAGACGTCCGAGCGCGGCGACTGCACGGGCGTCCAGCGGTAGCCGTCGAACGTGCCGTACGTGAACGCGCGCAGGTACACCTGCTGGACGAACGTGCCCGGCGGATCGACAAGCTGCACGTCCACGGCGGGCGTGTTCGTGCGCTTGATTTCGCCGAAGTCGCCGAGGTCCACACCGCTGGCCAGCCCTGACACCGAAGCCGGACCGTCGTCCGGGCGGGTGTGCTCGCGCCCGCGGTTGCCGTCGGGCCGATTGCCGGACGACCGGCTGGGGTCCGTACCCGTCGGGCGGCTGGGGTCCGTGCCGATCTGGTAGCCCTGCTGTTCCTCCTGCCCGAATTCGATGCGCGGGATGGCGAAGTAAAGGAAGATCGACGCCACCAGCACGACCACCGTGAACATCGGCAGCACCGAAAAGAACGCGCCGCGCATGATGCCGCCGGGGCGCCCGCTTGGCGGCAACGGCCCGCGCCTGCGGCTGACGTACACACCGTTGAACAGCATGCCCGGGTGCTGCAGCATCAGGAACACCGACGCGCAGGCGCCGATTGCGGCCAGCCAGGGCCACACGCTGTCGTCCAACGGGCGGCGCACGCCGATCACCGTCGAGAACAGCGCCAGCACCAGCACGACGCTCACCAGCCGCGCGGAATCACGCACGTACAGCACCATGATCTGCACGCTGACCAGCACCAGCGGCAGCGGCGTGTACAAGACCATTTCAACGAAGTCGCCGTTGCGCGCGTGGATGTCCCTCGCGTGATACAGCACCAGCGCCAGCGGCAGCATCGAGTACAGCACCAGCATCGGCGTGCGCATGAAACGCAGTTTGGGCAGGCGGATGAACGATTCCTGCAGCCCGATGCACAGGCCGAGGAATACAAGCTCAGACCAGTCCATCAGCCCGCGGCGCTGGAACAGCACACACACCACGACCAGCGAAAGCCCCGACAAGCGGGCCAGGGTGGCGTACATAGACTCGCGCGCCACGGCCTTCATTTCACCGCCTTCTGGCGTGCGCTGACGCCCGCGTTGTCGAGTTCGCTGGAGCCGATGCTGCGGCGGCCGAGGTAGTCGAAGCGCAGGTAGTCCTTGAAGTCAGGCGCGCCCGCGCCGACCACAATCGCGCCCGTGCCGAGGCGCAGGCTGGCTTCCGCGTGCTCCTTGGGGCCGAGCGTGATCAGCACCGGCACTTCGTTCGCGACGCCGACGCCGACCTCCGGCACCCACTCGCCGAGTCGTTTCTCGGCGAAGCCCGCCTGGGCCAGCCGTTCCATGATCGCGTGATAGTGCGTGTCGCCGCGCCCGGGCTGGCTGGCCTGCAAGCCTGAGCCGTACCACGCGAAACGGAACAGCACCCCCTGCCGTGTCAGGAAGTAGGTCAGCCCGGCGACGAGCCCGATGGCGGACTCAAGCCGCTGCCGCAGACTGCCGGGGTCGCCGATCGGGAAGGTATCCAGCAGCAGTACGAAACTGGCGTCCTGGCGCCCTTCCAGCTCAAGGATCATCGGCTTGCCGGTGCGCGCGGTCGTACGCCAGTGAATGCGCGTCACGTTCTGGCCGGGCAGGTATTCGCGCACGCCGTACACTTCTTCCTGCCCGCGGCTGGCCACGGAGGACTCGCCGTAGAAGCGGGCGCTGCGCATCAGGCGGCGCTCAAAGTCTTCGCTCAAACGGGCCGGGCGGGGATACACCAGGATCTCGCTGCGGAACGAAAGGCGACGCGTCATGCGCATCAGCCCGAACGGGAAGGCGCTGGTTACCAGCAGATTGTCCAGCGTGTGCAGACCGCGACGCCCGAAAACGGCCGTGTAGTGCGGCTTCTGGACGTAGCCCGGGCTGACGGACATCACCAGGTTGGTCGATTCGTCGCGGTACAGGTCCGGCATGGTGGTGTCGTCGAGCTCAAGCGCGAAGCGCGGAATCCAGCCGGCGTTGTGAACCAGCAGGGCCACGTCGACGCTTTCGCCGGCGTGCGTCTCGCGCGGGAGCTGCCGTTTGAACTCGATGCGTCGCACGTTCAGCCACACGGCCACCGCGTTCACCAGCACCAGCGCCATGGGGATGCAGCTCAGCAGCACGAAGCTGCTTTCGTCGTAGAAGCTTCCCGCCGCGAACAGCAGCATCGACGCGCCGAAGAAGTACCAGCCCAGCCGCGTGGGAACGGGCAGGACCGCAAGGCGGCGGCCCAGGCGTTTCAGCTTGATGACGAGTCGCAGCTTCAAAGGCTTCCTCTATACGTACTACGTATTAACGCGAATTCGCGCCGGAAGTTCTAGCCGGATGGCGTTAGCGGTAAGGGAACCAGCTGATGTTGCCGTTGCGCAGGCTCTGCATGAAAACGCGCCCGACGCCCGGGGCCGTGCACAACTCGAGGGGATCGATCACCGTAGGGTATCGCCCGAGGCGCTTGCGGGTTACGACGTCGATTTCCAGCAGGTCGCCCGAAAGCGGGCGTGCGACCAGCGCCTTGCCGCCGTCCTGGCTGAACACCACCGAGCCGATGAAGCCCAGCACGCGCTCGCCACGGTGCCAGCGCAGTTCCTCTTCGATGGGGATTTCCGCGATCAGTTCCAGGCTGCCGCGGTCGTAGACGAACACGCTGGAAAGCGCGCTGATCCAGGTTTCGTTGCGCACCGGGTGGTGCGTCACGCGCGCGAGAGCCTGCTGCTCGGCGGGCCAGATCACGTCGCCCACCAGTTCGTGCGTCCGCCCGTCGAGCACGAACAGGTGGTTCGAGTCCCCCACCGTCAGCCAGCGCCGCTCACCGCCCGGCTCATCCACGAGCGTCCCGGGCAGGGTGGTGTCCTTCAGGAATTTCAGCGGCACCAACCGGTATGAGGCCGTGACGCCGTCGATCTCGTACAGCACGGGCGCCTGCTTGCTGCCGTCGCCCGCCGTCGGCGCGAAACCGGGCAGCACCACGCGCTCGCCGTTCACGGCTTCGAACAGTTCAACCGGAAGCGCCGTCCGTTCAAACTTGAAGTCGCCGAGAACGGGAACATCCGTCAGCAGCGAGTTCAGGTTCGAGGCCTGCCCGTCAAGCAACTCGGCAATCTGGCGCGCGTCATAGAAGCGAAAGCGCAAACCGACCGGCGTGCGCGGCCAGCCCGTGCAGACGATCACCTGCCCGCCCGGCGTAGGCCAGGCGCGCAACTGGTCGGGGCTGGATGCAATCTGCGCGTGGACTTCGATGCGCCCGGTGTCGGGCTGGAAGACGTACAGCGTGTCGAGCCCGTCAACCCGGCGTTTGTAGAACAGGGTGTCGCCGGTCGGGCCAAGAAACACGCGCTCTCCTAGTGGTGGGACTGGTAGTCGTCGATCGCCTTGCCGAGGCGGGCGAGCCCTTCGCGCACCGCGGTCGGCTCGATCTTGTAGCCGATGCGCAGCCAGCCGGGGCTCTGGAAGTATTCACCGGGCACCACCAGCACGCCGTAATCGTTGCGCGCGATGGTGGTGAGGTTGCCGGTCTCATTGATGTCCTTGATGCGCAGCCAGACCGTGATTCCGCCCGGCGGGTGGAAATACTCGACGTCTTCGCGCGCGTCCGCCCATTCCTTGACGATCGGCCAGTTCTGCTCGTGCAACCGGCGCGCGAGCGGACGCAGGCGCCCGAGATTCTGCAGCGCCCGGTTCGCGAGGTTCTGCGTGATCGTCGGCAGCTCGGGGTCCACGATGTCGATCAGGTCGAGCATGGTGTTGAGCAGCTTCGTCGGCCCGACCGCCCAGCCGAAGCGCAGCCCGGACAGCCCGTACACCTTGGTCAGGCTGCTGGTGACGACCACGTTGTCGCCGAGGGCGAACGCGTTTTCGTCGCCGTCGCCGGGCTTCAGGTGATCGATGTAGACTTCGTCCACCAGCACGATCGTGCCGTTCTCGGCGCACAGGTTGACGATCTCCTGCATCAACTCGCGCGGCATGCGGGCCATGCTGGGGTTGTGCAGGTTCGTCAGCACGACCAGCCGGACCTGTTCATCGAGCAGCTTCTTGAATTCCTCGATGTCGGGCTCGAAGCCGTTCTCGAAGCGGCGCGGCAGGCGCACCACCTCGGCCCCGATCATGCTGGCGAGGCTGGTGAACTGCGGATAGCCCGGCGTCTCGATGATGACCTTGTCGCCGGCGCTCAAAGCGGCGCAATAAACGAGGAAGTTGGCCTCGCTGCTGCCGGCGGTCATCACCACGTGATCGCCGGTCGTGCCGTATTTCTCGGCCAGCCAGGCGATGTTGCGCGGGTCACCGTAGTTGCTGCACAGGCTGTCGAGGCTGAAGTCCGATTCCTTGAACTCGAGCTTGTCGCGGCGCGGTTTGTTCATGCCGCTGCCGGCCATGAAGATGCCGTCGGCATACTCAAGGCGTTTCGCGTAGCGCATGTACTGGAAGGGCTCGAACTCCATGGGCTGCCTTTCTAGCGGCTGGTGTGCCATGTGGCAAGCGTTGTGGAAACGACTGAAGCCGGGGGCGCAAAGCGTCCGATAAACCGGAGGGCGAAGCGCCCTACGGAGGCCGACGTGAGCAGCGAAACCACAACCGGACTGTCGAAGGTTGAAGTCATCAAGATCGACCAAGAGCGCATCGGCGAGGCCGCAGTCGAGTACGTGCCGGCCGAGACCGAATTCCGCATCCTCGTGAACAACGAGGTCGAAACCAGCCTGCACTGCGCCCCCCACCGTGTGAAGAGCCTCGTGGTCGGCTGGCTGGTCGGGGAAGGCGTGATCGACCAGGAGGACGACTTCGTCGCCATCGACACGGATCTCGAAAGCCTGGACATACGCGTAACCGTTTCCGATGAAGCCGCGCAAAGGCTGGCGACGCGCGTCTTCACGGTACCCGTGGGGAAACTCTCCGAGCCTGAATTCCCGCGCCGCGTCACCACCGAGCTTGAATTGACGCCCGAGCAGGTGATCGAGATGTCAGGACGTTTCCGCAAGCTGTTTCTCGGTTTGCGCAGCAGCGACCGAATGTGCTATCTCGCGGCCTTCGCCCAGAACGGCGAAATCCAGAGCTACGGCGAAGGCTTCCACCGCATCAACGCCATGTACCGCGCATTGGGCGAACTCGTGATTGCCGGCGTCGCGCCGAACAACCGGATCGCGTTGGCAAACTTCGGGCTGACCCAGCAGATGACGCTGCGCCTCGCCCGCGCGGGCGTCTGCATGGCGATCTGCGCGGCGCCGCCCAGCAACGCCGCCATCGAGGTCGCGAATGATTACTACCTGTGCGTCGTAAGCACCGCGATCGGCAGCCAGCTCACGGTCTACAGTGCGCCCTGGCGGGTTATCTAGGGCTCATGCAACGAGAGGTGCGAATTCTTCGCGATCCACGGCTTGAAAACCCAAGCCGATGATCAGTTGCAGAATCTTCTCAACACTGGCTCTGCGGGGAGAAGTGATCTCGATACCGATGGGCCGACCATCTTCAGCATAGTCCACAACGAGACCATCTTCCTTCTTCTCCGTGCGAACGCTGCGATCTTTCGGGCGCCTCGGCAGGTAGAAGTAGGCGGCAAGAGGTCTTCCCTTGCGATAGGTAACTTCGAGGTAGGATCGTTTCATTTCAATCAACCGGATAGGCGGTAACCAGAACAATAACCTCGTCAACCGGATCAGGCTCCAGTACAACTTCCCACTCTGAGCCCCCATGCATGGCTACAACGATCCAGCGTCCTTCTTCATGGTCTTCACGCACACTCGCGTGCTCTTCAATCATAAGGCGCACGTCGATTTCTGAGAAGCCTCTGTCTGCCATTCGCTTTTCAGCATGAGGGCTGATTTCGAGGGGCCAATCCCACCAGGCGAACGATTCCGTCATCGCTGAAACCAATCAACTTCCCGTCTATACGACGTACAGAATCACGCCCACCAGCGCGTGCCCGGCGATGCCGCCTACCGGCAACAGCATGCGCAATAGCGCCGGGCCCATCCCGACTGATTTAAGCTCGCCGCCTTCGGTCACTTCCGGGCGCCCGGGCAGGTTGTCGACCAGCGCGCCCTGTTCCGGATTGTCGGGGTCGTACAGCAGCCGCTCCGTGGGTTCGTCTTCGAGCGCCGCGGTCTTGTGCGTCTTTGTGGAAATCCGATAGGTACGCCCGTGCTCGTCTTCGAATTCGAAGGTCAGCTCGTAGACCGGCTGGTTGTTGATGCGCGTGGTGGTCGCCTGCTTGTCCACCAGCACGCCGCGCGTGAGTTTGCCTACCGACAGTACTCGCGCAGCACGGGCATTCGATAGCAGTCCGCGCATCATCAGGACCAGCCCTACCAGCGGGAATATCGCGACGAAGATCGGCCACGGACCGAAGATCTTCTTGCGGCTTGTGACGATCCGTGAGGTGGCCGGGTCGTCGGGGACGTACTCAACGTCCACGGCGGCGCCGGGCGGAAAGCTCATGCCCGTGCCGTAGCAGGTGCCGCTCAGCTTCAATTCACTCGGCGTCAGGTATTCGTAGTCGATCCGGTAGATCGGTGTGCCGGGCGTGGACTTGCTGCCGCCCTCCGATGCGCCGGTGCTTTCACAGGCGACGACGCGCCCGTCCGTATGCGCGAGTTCGCCGCTGAACTTGTACCACGACGTGATGTCCGCGTTCGCGCCGAAGAACCACCAGAAGATCATCCCGAACGTGAAGAAGGCCGCGCCGAATTGCGGGAAGAATCCGCCGAAGTACGCGGCCAGTTTGGTCGAAAGAGGAACCGACCGGCGCTGACTTCTTGAAGATGTTCCGTATGGCCTTTTACTGTATTGGTCCAGACGACTCATGACTCGAAGCCCGCCTTGCGCAGCAATTCGTCACTGACACCTTGCTGACCTTCCAGTTGTTTGCGCACGTACTTGCCGATCATATCCGCTTCGAGATTCACGACCGAACCCACTTTCCAGTTGCGGATATTCGTAACCTGCCGCGTGTGCGGGATGATCGCGACCACCAGCGCATCCGCGTGCAGTTCGGCAATCGTCAGGCTGATGCCGTCGATGCAGACGCTTCCCTTGTGGATGCAATGCGCGGCGAATTCACGCCCGCAATCGATGCGCACGCGCCACTCGCCGCCCCGGTCATCGATTGCATTCACGTTGCCGCGTGCGTCGACGTGCCCTTGAACGAAGTGGCCGTCAAACCGCGCGCCGGCCTGCATGGCACGCTCGACGTTGACAAGATCGCCGGTTTGCAGCACGCCAAGGTTCGTGAGCCGCAGGGTTTCAGGTATGGCCTCGAAGGTCGCCTTCCCGGACGCGAGTTTTGCAACCGTCAGGCAGCAGCCGTTCAGCGCGACCGAATCGCCCAGCTTCAGCGTGCCCGCGTCGCTCAGTGAAGACAGGTCGAGCGTCAAACGCCTGACGCCGCCTTCATCCGCAACGGATGCCAGCGGCAGCGCGCCCTCGATGATGCCGGTGAACAATGCTCTCCCCTACTTCTGGTTGGCCAGGGCTTCCTGGATCTTCTTGTCGAGCGCCGCCGCGGCCTTGTACTGGTCGCTGTCCGGATACAGCCACTGCCAGTCCTTGGGGAAGTACTTGGCCGCGCGGTCGGGCTTGCCCTTGTCGAATTCCTTCTGGGCCTTCTCGATGTTCCGCTCGAGTTCCTTGTCGGTTTCTTCCTTCATCTCCGTGACGGCCGCGTCGTTCTTCTTGATCGCATCGAGAATACCCTGCGCCGTCTTCGCGCTTTCGGCGAACTTCAGCACCACGGCCTGCGCGGCGTGGCTCCAGGCTTTCATCCAGCGTTCCGACTTCTGGTACGACTCGGCCTTCTTGACCAGCTTCGACGCTTCATCTTCCTGTTCGTCGGTCAGCTCTTTCTTGTACTCAAGCAGATCGTCGTAGATCGGCAGGCCTTTCCAGCCTTCCAGCGCTTTCTCGAAGTCTTCCGTGTCCGACAGGTCTTCCTTGATGGCACGCTTCATGTCGTCGAAGCGGCGCTTCAGCTCGGCGTTGAAGGGGCCGGAAAGCTCGCTCAGCCAGTCGCCAAGCTTCATGTCGGACACCAGGAAGCGCAGATCGTTGAAGGCTTCGAGCGCGGCCTTCGGGTCCTTGCGCAGCAACTGCTTGATGCCGTCGGCGCGCGCCTCAAGCAGCGTCTGCACCGACTGGGTAAGGGTCAGCCCGGATTCATCAACCGGCACGCCGCCGTCCTTGGGCGGCGCCATACGCGCCAGCACGGCGTCGTGGTAGCGCCCGTGCAGCGCCTCGTAGCCTTCCGGATACGGCGTGTACAGCGGGTCGCCGCAGAACACCGCCTGCCACGACAGCAACTGGTTCGCAACCTGGCCGGCCTCGCCGAAGTTCCAGCCGTGGATCAACCGGTCCCAGAAGATGTTCTCGTAAGGAAAGCCGACCGTGTAGGGCTCGTAGACGGTGCCGTAACTGCAGGTCGCGTTCCAGCTCAGCAGCGGGCCGACCCAGTTCTTGTCGTTCGCGCGGATGGTGCCGGCGCTGAAACTGTGCAAGTGGATGCAGATGCCGCCGGTGCGGAACTTGACCGTCCCCTTCGGCTTCTGCGTGCCGGCGTACCAGCCGTAGTAGTGCAGCGTTTCCGCACGGGTGGACAGGTCGACCACGGCGCCTTGTTCGTCGTGCACGTAGGGCAGCCCGGCCGCTTTCCAGGAATCCTCGACCTTCTCCATGATGTCGTCGCGCTGCTTGTAGCCGTCTTCTTTGACCAGGCCGCGCGTATCCAGGAAGCTCTCGCCGTAGCAACCCAGCGCCTCCGCCAGGATCGCCTTTTCAACCAGACCTTTCGCGATCTCCACGGTCGGGCCGTCAAGGCGACTGACCACGAGAATCTTGCTTTCCAGCGTGATGTGGTCTTCGCTGTTGAAGATCGGGTTTTCGACCACGGCGTCGATGTCGTAGTCACCGTAGCGAATCAGCGCCAACTCGCCGTCCACACTGGCAAAGTTGCGCCCCTTAAAGCTGCCGTCCTTCTTGCCGGTGCCGAACTGCTTGATCTTGAGCGGCACGCCGCGCGTCGGGACAATCGCGAGAATGTTGTCGTGTGCGAGCACGTATTCCTTGATCTTCGGCAGCACTTCCTTGTCGTACTCCTCCCGCGAAATCACTTCCTGGTCGCTGGTTGAAATCTTGAGGATCTGCTCGGCCGGCACGCCGCGCATCTGCGCGTAGTAGTCCGCGATCTCGACGCTGCCTTCGGCCTTCTCATTCGCCACCACCAGCACGTTGGACGCATCCATGCCGAACAACGGCGCGACCAACGCGACCAGCAGCATGCCCATAAACGCTCGCATAGCTGTCTCCCGCACTCTCGTACTTCTTTAGACCCGTGTGCGACGATGCTACCCGCAAAGCCCTCCCGACTGCTAGGATAATGCGCGTCGATGACCAACGGGTTACACGTGATGCGAATAGTGCTGTTCTTTCTGGTCTGCGCGCCGCTGTACGCATGCTGCCCGGTGGACAAGAACGATCTCGGCACCGAGGCGCCGGATGTCAGTGTGCTTGCAAATATCGCGGGCGTGATTGAACGCAACCCGCCCGCGTACTGGGAAGCCGAACTGGCCGAGGCCGAGCGCATGGAGATGACCGACTTCCAGCGTGCCGTGCGCTCGGCCGTGGCCCTCGATCAGCTAGATCGCCAGGAAGCCGCGCTGGACCTGCTGAAGGCATGGCAGGGCGAGGCGTTGAAACCGGAGCAGAAAGTACGACTCAAGCAGCTCCGCATGCAGGCCGCCATGGACCTGTGGTGGCGCGGCGGAAGCGCGGGCTATTCCCAGGCCGAGTGCCTGCGCATCGCCCGCGAAGCCAACGACGGGGCGGACGCGGCACTTATGGGCAAAGTGCTGGATTGGGCCGAACGCGCCGAGAAGGCCGATCCCGAACGCTACCTGCCTGATTTCTTCGACCTGCGTTATGCGACTGACAAGACCGTCGATCACGACACCGGGGAACTCGCGAACAGGGGACTGGGCGGCGCCGAGGAGTTCCTGCTGCGGCAGATTCGCCGGCACCCTGCCTGGGAGAACTTCGACAGCTTCTACGCGCTCAACCTGCTGTACGTGGTTTCCGGGCGCCAGAATCTTGCCTACTACACGCGCCTGCGCTGCTGGCAGCTACACGCGGACGGGAAGTTCTCGCGCGTGCCGGGGGCCGACGCCATTGCAGACATCAAGCCGCTGACGATCCTGCGCCAGTTCCGGGCGGGGGTGATGGTGCCGGTCAAAGTGGTAAGCGACGAAAACCAACAGCTTGCGGACGCCTATTTCAAGGCGCAGCAGGCCTACGCCGTCGACTGGCGGAAGGCGCGCAACCAGTACTTCGCGCAGCAGCAGGCGGCGGGGATCGCACTGGACGACCCGGGATTCTGGACCGGCTTCACGCCGCCAAACACGAACTTCCCGCCGCTCAAGTTGAACACCGTCGCGCCGGACAACCCGGCGCCGAAGCCGGAACCCGCGCCCAGCATCGCGCCGAAGGCAAACACAGAAGACGCCCCCGAGGAAGCCGGGAAACGCGAAAGTTCACGCACGGTTACGTGGATCACGCTTGGTATTCTCGCCGGCGTGTTGCTGCTGTGCGTGCTCGCAAAGTCGCGCATCGGCGGCGCAACCGAATCCGCGCCCGAAGAAGACGACAAAGACGAACCGAGGGACGAAGCGTGATCACCCGCCTAAGCCTGCTGCTCGTGCTAAGCGTTTCCGCCATGCCGCTTGCGGCCGGGCTATGGGATGCCGACAGGCCGGGGCCCGGCTCATTGCCCAGCCACTACGACGCCATTGCCGGGCGATTCGACCGCTTCCCGGATCGTTTTTACGAGCGCCGCTACGAGCTCGCGCTGAAAAGCATCGACGCCCTGCCCGACGAAAACGCGCCGGTGGAAGACGTCGTGGATTCGCTGCCCGACTTCGACGACGCGGCCGTCGCGCTGTTCCGCCTGGGCCGTTACGCCGACGCCATCATCTTGCTGGACCGCAAGAACAAACGCGTGCTCGACATCCGCGACGAACGCACGGCCACGTCCATCGAGCAAGGGACCCACGCCACGGCCAACAAGTCGGTCGTGCTGTTCCACCGCTGGATGGCAGGCCCCGCCGCGCAGACGACCGACCTCGAAGGGGCCGCACGCCTGCTGCGCGAGTTGCTGAAACAGAACGCCTACAATAGTGATGCGCACTGGTCGCTGGCCGAAATCGACTGGCTGCTCTCGAATCCGACCTGGCAACCGGACGCCGACCCGTTGTTCCCGAACCTGCTGGGGCTGAAAGATGCCTCGTTCCACGGCAAGCTCAACCAGGCCGCACTCGCGCGCAACAACGTCGCCGGTTGCATCGACTTTCTTTCCAGGCGCATCGTGAACGAGGGCGGCTGGGAGGACGTGGACGTCATGTACGCCTACTCGCTGGCGTTGTTCCTGGTCGGCGAGCCGCAGGAGTCGCTGTTCGCGTGGTTCCGCGTGTGCGAGTTGATCGATGCCGGCAAGACCACCCGTGTTGCGAACGCGCCTGCGCCGAAGTCACTGAAGCGTGTGCTGGGCGTGCACCTCGGCGACGTCAACGAGCAGGAATCCGCCCGCAAGCTGTACGCCGAAATGCGGGCCCGCGCCGATGCGTGGGTGAACAGCCGCAACAGCTACCTCGACGCGGCGTTGAAGGAAGGCCGCCATCCGGACACCGACAAGACCTTCTGGGCCGGCTGGAACGAAGATGACGCCCTGCCCAGGGCGGGCGAGCCGGACCCGGAGCCCGACCCCGCGATGAACCCGGCCATCCTGATCGGCGGCATCGGCGGCTTCGCCGTGGTGCTGATCCTGCTGATCGGCAGCATCATGTTCCTGGGGCGCCGGTCATCTGCCCATGACCTGGACGACTAGCGTCCGGGGCCCATGCCCATGGGCTCGTCGGGGACGCCTGAGTTGCGCTCGTACCAGCGCTTGGCGTTCTCGTAGTAGGTCATGGCACGCCACTTGTTGTTTTCGATCTCGACGTCCGTGACTTCGCGGATGACACGCCCGGGGATGCCCATCACCAGGCTGCGCGGCGGGATCTCCTTGCCCTCCGTGACGATGGCGCCCGCGCCGATGATGCAGCCCTCGCCGATCTTGCTACCGCCCATCAGTACCGCGTGCATGCCGATCAGCGAGCTGTCGCCGATCTCGTCGCCGTGGCACAGCGCGTGGTGCGCGACGCTGACGTAATCGCCGATGCGGTTCGGGCGCTCTGGGTCGATGTGCACGCAGGCGAGGTCCTGGATGTTGGTGTACTTGCCGATCTCGATGCCCGCGATGTCGCCGCGCAGCACACAGCCGAACCAGATGCTGCTGCCCTCACCCACCGTCACGTTGTCCACGACGATGGCGTTGGCGGCCTTGAACCAGCCGCCGGGCATCATGTGCATCAGCGGCTCAGCGTTGGATGGCTTGCGCGGGTCGGTCATGCTTCGGCTTTCTTTCTCGGGCGCAGGTAGATGAACCAGTAGACGACGCCCACCAGCACGGCGCCGCCGAGGATGTTGCCTATCGTAACCGGCAGCAGGTTGCTGGCGAAGCCGCCCCACGTCAGGTCGGGATAGGCGTCGCGCGTGACGCCCGCGTCAATCCAGAACTCGTCGGGCGCGAATTGCTTGATGAAGATGCCGCTCGGTATGAAGTACATGTTGGCGACACAGTGCTCGAAGCCGGCGGCCACGAACGCGGCAATCGGCGGCACGATTACCATCACCTTGTCGGTCGCGCTGCGGGCGCTGAACGACAGCCACACCGCCAGGCACACCAGCGCGTTGCACATCACGCCGAGGAACAGCGCGGGCACGAAATCCAATCCGCACTTGGCGTTGGCGATGGCGAGCGCCTTCACCCCCACCGCCCCGCCGCCAAGACCGTATTGGCCACTCAGGAACAGCAATGCAGCAGTGGCCACCGAGCCGACGAAGTTGCCCGCGTAAACGATCACCCAGTTGCGCAGCAGGCGGACGGTGCTGACTTTCCTGCCCGCCCAGGCCATCACGATCAGATTGTTGCCGGTGAACAGCTCGGCCCCGGCAATGATCACGAGTATCAGCCCCAGGCTGAAAACCACGCCGCCCAGCAGGCGGGAAATGCCGAACGGCAACCCGCTCCCGGCCGTCACGGTGGTGGCGAACACGGCCCCCATCGCGATGAACGCTCCGGCCAGAACCGCGAGCATAAACATGCTGGACGCATCCAGCGACGCCTTCTTGACGCCGACGCCCTCAGCCTTGATCGCCATCTCACCCGGCAGAATCGCATCGAGTGTGGGCCCGTCGGCCATCTTCAGCCTCCGCTCACGGGTGGGATGAACGCGACGGTCTGGCCGTCGTGCACGGGGGTGTCGTCCGCGGCGAATTCTTCGTCCACGGCCACGCGGCAGGCGCCCAGCGCGCCATCGAGCTTGGGGTGCAATGTTTCGACGAACTTGCGCACGCTCGCGGCCGTGGCTTCGCCGGGGACGTCCACGTCTTCTTCGCGCGTGCCCGCACGCTCGGCCAGGTGGGCAAAGTAGAGAACCTTGATCGCCATGCTGAAACCATATCGAGGCCGGGCAACTCCGCAACGTTGATTGGGTGAACCGGACTACAAAGGTCCGGAATTGCACGTACACTTGCCGTCGTGATGGAAAACGTTCTCGACAAGGTTCGCCCCCACCTGCTGAGCGTGAAAACGCCGGCGCAATACATGGGCGGCGAGGTCAACGCGATCCGCAAGGACTGGGATAGTCGCGTGCGTTTCGCGCTCTGCTTCCCGGACACCTACGCCATCGGCATGTCCAACCAGGGCTTCCGGATTCTTTATCACCTCGTCAATGAACGCTACGACGAGTTCGTCTGCGAGCGCGCCTTCGCCCCGTGGTTCGACATGGAGCAGGTGCTGCGCGACAACGACCTGCCGCTGTATTCGCTTGAGAACTATCGCCCGCTGCACGAATTCGATGCGATTGGCTTCAGCCTGCAGAACGAAACGACCTACACCAACCTGCTGAACATGCTCGACCTCGGCGGGATTGCTTTGCGTCGTGATGTGGGCTTCCAGCCTGCATACGACCCGGGCATCTTGCCGGGGTCGTCGTCCGGGCGGGACGCCCGGACGGAATGCAGGCAGGATGCCCGCAACACGGCTCCAATTGTCATTGCAGGCGGGACCGGGTCAATCACGCC
>JAGQRI010000165.1 GCA_020425515.1 Planctomycetota bacterium
AGCCCGTTCTTGCCGGTGCCGGTGATGTCCACCATTACCATGTGGTTGTCCGTGCCGCCGGTCAGCACTTTGTAGCGCTCGGCGTTGATTTCGCTGAACGCCTTCGCCATCGCCTGCGCGTTCTTGATCACCTGGCCGATGTATTGTTTGAACTCGGGCTTGCTGGCTTCTTCCAGCATCGCCGCCTTGGCCGCCATGATGTGCACCAGCGGGCCGCCCTGGCTGCCGGGGAAAACGCCCCGGTCAACCTTGCTGGCCCACTTTGCGCTGCTGAGGATCATGCCGCCGCGCGGTCCGCGGATCGTCTTGTGCGTGCTCATCGTGACCACGTCGGCGACCGGCACCGGGCTCTGGTGTGCACCGGCAGCGACCAGACCTGAGATATGCGCGACGTCGGCCATGAACAGCGCGCCGTGCTCGCGGGCGATGCCGGCCATGCGCTCGAAATCGATCGCGCGCGGGTATGAGCTCGCGCCGGTCACTACCAGCTTGATGTCGCCGTGTTCTTTCAGCAGGGCGGTGTACTCGTCGAGGTCGATCAGCCCGGTCTCCTGGCTGACGCCGTAGTGAACGAACTTGTAGTACTTGCCGCTGGCATTGAACTTCGCGCCGTGGCTCAGGTGCCCGCCGTGCTCAAGTTTGAAGGCCAGCACCTTGTCGCCCGGCTTGATCAACGCGAGGTAGCTGGCGAGGTTCGCCTGCGTGCCGGAGTGCGGCTGCACGTTGGCGTGGTCCGCGTTGAACAGCGACTTCGCGAGGTCGATGGCGTGCTGTTCCACTTGATCGGTGAATTCGCAGCCGCCGTACCAGCGCTTGCCGGGGTAGCCTTCGGCGTACTTGTTGGTGAAGACCGTGCCCATAGCGTTCTTCACATAGTCGCTGACGAAGTTCTCGCTGGCGATCAGGTTGATCGAGTGGGTCTGGCGTTCACGCTCGCGCGTGATCAGCTCTTCGATGGTCGGCATGGGTCGGTCCGGTCAATGGTTTGTGGTCGATGGTCGATGGCGGCTTGCGATGGACCGTCGACCGTTGACCATTAAAGCAGTGCCTTGAAGAGGCGCTGCAGGTCATTCGAACTGTTATACCAGTGCGGCGCGATTCGCAAGATTCCTTGCCGGGCCGAGGCCGCTACTTTTGCGGCGTTCAGGCGCTCCTGCAGGTTCTCGTCGGCGAGCTTGCCCTCGCGTTTCAGCACCACGATCTGGCTGCGGTTGCTTTCAGGCCACGACTCGCTGAGCAGCGGCAATCCGGCGTCGTGCGCGAGCTGCCGGGTCTCTGCGGCGACTTCCTGCACGCGCTCGAAGATCGCGTAGCGCCCGTACAGTTCCAGCGCCGGCTGCAGCGAGTACACCTGAACCATGGTCGGCGTGCCCAAGGCGAAGCGCTTGGCCCCGTCGGCGTAGGGCTGCTCGAGGGTCTCGAAGTCGAACGGGTTCGCGACACTGAACAGCCCCTGTGTGTGCGGGGTCAGGGCCTCAAGCGACTCGCGCCGCACGTACAGCGCGCCCAGCGTGTCGAGCCCGCACAGGTACTTGCGGATCGCGAACGTCGCGAAATCGCAGCCGACGTCGTGCACATCCACGGGGATCGCGCCGATGGCTTGCACGCCGTCGATGAACGAGTACACGCCGCGTTCGCGGCAGCCCTGCGCCAGCGCCCTGGCGTCAAGCTGCCAGCCCGTACGGAAGTCCACCCAGCTTGCGGCGACCAGGCGGGTGCGGTCGGTGATCGCGTCCAGCAGGTCCCCCACCGGGCGCGAATGATCGTCGCGGTCCGGCACCAGCGTGACCTCAACGCCGCGCCGCCGCAGGTCAAGCACCGCGCGCACCACGCCCGGGTAGTCGCGCTGCGGCACGACAATGTGGTCGCCCGGCTTCCAGTCGATCCCGAGCGTCACCCGCGCCAGGGATTCAGTGGCGTTGACCAGGAACTGAAACTCGTCCTCGTACGCGCCGATAAACTTCGCGAACGCCGAGTTGGTTTCATCCCACACCCGCTGCCATTCCGGCCACGCGGTTACGCCGCCATCGCGCAGCCCTTCTACATAGTGGACAGCCGCAGCCGCAGCCGGCGCGCTGATCGAGCCGCGCCGCGCGTTGTCAAGGTACGCCCACTCCCGCGTCACCGGGAACAGCGCACGCCGCTCGTCGTCAGTAAGCAAATCCGCCATGCTAGGCTTTATAGCAGAACCCGCATTCCCGCTCATTCCTCGCCTTCGCCAAGCATGGGCAAATCGGCGGCCGTGCATGCTTCGCGCATCCCGGCAATGGTAACTTCGAGCAGACGCGAGTCGGCGAAGCCACGGATGATTTCAATACCTTCCCGCCAAGCGTCGACAGCGCCGGACTGTCCCTGCAGAGCCTCCAAGACGGCGTACTCGCACAGGTGTGCGCCGAGGAAGCGGCTTGGTCCAAGAGGACGCAGTATGTCGAGTGCCTCCTTGAACTCTCGCTCAGCCAGGCTGAATTCGCCAAGCCGACGGTGGATCGTCGCCATGTTGCCGAGCACGCCGCCCTCGAACAGCCGATTCGATAGCTCGCGATGCAGTTCCAGTGCCTCCGCAAGCAGACACAGTCCGGTGCGCGCGTCGCCGTCGTGAAACACCCGCGTACCCAAGTTTCCAAGCGTGACCGCAAGCGAGCGACGATTGCCGACCTCACGATGGATATCCAGCGCCTGGTCGTACCACGCCCGCGCTTCCTCCAAACGACCGATCTCCTCGCAAAGCAGGGCACGGTTCGCGAGTATCTCGCCTTCCAGTCGTCGATCCTCAAGCTGCTGAGACATATTGTGCGCACGCCCGTAGGCCTGTTCCGCTTCTGCGTGCCGTCCTGTGTGCTGGTACAGTTGCGCTAGAACGCTGGTCACAATGCATTCACTGCGTCGATTTGCGGCCTCTCGGCCGAGCTTCAGGGCGGTTTCCAGCGCTTGCTCGGCTTCCTGCATTCTCCCGCTGATACGATACAGATCGGCGAGGTTTCCGAGTACGACCCCGCGCGACCGCGCATCTCCGTCCGAGTCCAGAAGTTGCATGGCTTCGAGATAGCGGGCCTCCGCGTCGGCGCGACGACCCGTTGCGTGCAGTGTCAAAGCAATGGAACCCAGCACACGTCCGCGCATCCGCAGCGACGAACTCTCATCCAGCGCGAGACTCAGCAAGCGCAGCGCTTCCTGCGTGTCGCCTTGCAGGAAGCACAGCCTGGCGCCAAGGTAGTTCGCCTGGGCACGTTCTTCACCGACAACCAGTTCCGCGAATTCCAGCCAGTAGCCCAGGGCATCTGCTACGCGATACTCACGGTCTGCGAAAAAGCCCGCTCGCTTCAGGTACAGTCTACGAGCTTCATCGCCGATTCCGCCAAGGCGGGCATGTTCGGCAAGGTCTGCGGCACGCGCGTCTGAGGGATGCAGCTGGACGGCCTCGGATATTTTCATCAGCGGCAGGTCCGGCGGACGTCCACCAACGGCTGCTTCCATGACTTCAAAGGCCAGGCCGTGCAGCCGCTCGCGCTCGGCGGGCAGTTGCAGCTCATAGGCCGCGTCGCGCACGAGGGCGTGGCGGAACAGGTAGGATTGCTCGGCGGTCGTCTCGTTCGGCATGGCCCCGGCGCAGTCTACACGTTCCGCGCCGGGGCGGGATGCCTATCGCGCCGATCGCTTGCGACGCACCAGCAGGGCCGCCGCGGCTGCACCGGCGATCGCGGTCGGCAGGGGCCAGCCGCCTTCTTCGGTGCTGCAGCCGCCCTTTCCGCCACTGCTGCCGTTGCCTGAGAAAGGCGACTCCATGCCCGTGATGGGGGTGTCGCCCGGGGCGTAGAGAACCCAGTCGGCATAGTAGAAGTTGGCTCCCTCGTTGACCGAGATCGTGAACTCCACGACGCCCGCCTGCGCCGGAACCGTGATGTAACGCGGCAGTGTGCTGGGCGCAAAGATGATGTTGCCGCCACTGTTGGCGTTGACCACGTACTGCTGCCGCCCGCCGGCGCCGTCAGGCCAGCTCACGATGATGTTGCTGATGCCCTGGCCGGAACACTCGAAACGGAACACCGAGGGCTGTGCGCCGGCACCCATGTCGGCGCGCACCAGCGTATCCAGCGAGCGATTGCCCGGGTGGTAGGTGACGAAGCTGGCCTGCATGTCGCCGTAAAGCACGCGCCACGGGTCGCTGTAGTCTACGTACAGGCTGTCGCTGTCGGTCCGGTTGACGACCGTTCCGCCGACCAGGTCGAGATAGCCGACAAAGTCCGTGTCCTGCCCCAGCGTCAGCATGTTGCGCAGGCGGATCATCATCGGGTGAACACCCGTGCGCGCCGGCATTGTCAACTGAGCCGAATTACTGCCCAGCGGGAACACCTGCGCCGATTGCACCGCGCCCGTTGAGGCCTGCACGTGGCTGTCCCAGTCGATCAGCTCAAAGTCGAAGCCCGGCCCGGTAGTCGAGCCCAGCGTGCAGTCGACGACGACGCTTTGCGCGGTCGAGCCGTAGTCGACGTCGACGCGGATGACGTGGATGTAGTTGGTGTTAAAGCTGCCGGACAGGTTGTAGACGACACCGCCGCTCGCACCGGCGGCAGACAGACACGCGCCGGCGCACGCAGCCAGCGCAAATACAGCAATGAAGCGATAGACAAAGCGGAACATTGCAATCCTCTTGAGGGGATGAAGCCGGGGATCAAGAGGACCGCCCCAAGCACGGCGCATAGTCTACCACGTGAAGCGCGCATCGCCAAATCCGGTGAGATTAACCGTGCGCGAAAGGCGCGACTGTGCATATGCTTGCGCCATGTCCGACATCGACCGAGTGGATGAGCCCAGCGACCACGGCTCCGGCATTCGTCACGCCGCCAGCGACGAGAGCGACCGGCGCGCGCCCATCGGCAGCGTGCCCGGCACGATCGTCGAAGACGAGGATGCCCTGCCCACGCGCATGCTCGTGGTCGACTACGGCCCCGAGCACATCGAAGAGCGCGAAATCACCGACCCGTGGGACCTCAAGAAATACATCGACAAGGACTCAGTCACCTGGGTCGACGTGGCCGGCTTCCGCAACATCACCCAGATACGCCAGTTGGCCGAGATGCTGGACATTCACCCGCTGTGCCTGTCCGACGCGATCAACGTGCCGCAGCGCGCGAAGGCCGAGGCCTACCCCGACTACCTGTTCATCGTGACGCACGCGCCCGAAATGGAAGAGGACAACGAGTGCTACACCGAGCAGGTCAGCGTGCTGTTCGGCGACCACTTCGTGCTGACCTTCCAGGAGCGCCCCCAGGACGACCTGTTCACGCCGCTGCGCGACCGCATCCGCAACAAGCGCGGGCTGATCCGCAACAAGAACTCGGCCTACCTGGGCTACGC
>JAGQRI010000166.1 GCA_020425515.1 Planctomycetota bacterium
ACGTCAAGTGCAGCCACGGCGCGACCTCAGGCCAACTCGACCAGGACGCCGTGTTCTTCCTGCGCACACGCGGGCTCGACCAGCAGGCCGCGCGCAACCTGCTGACCTACGCCTTTGCCAACGACGTCATCGAGCAGATCAAGATCGATGCCGTGCGCGTAGCGCTGGAAAAGAATCTGACCGAACGCTTCGCCGGACTTTTGGGCGGGTAAGCCAATGAACGCGACCAAGACATTCGACGTGCAGAAAATTCGTGCAGACTTCCCGATTCTGTCGACGGAAGTTCACGGCAAGCCGCTGGTTTACCTCGACAACGGGGCGAGCGCGCAGAAGCCTAAGTGCGTGATCGACTCGATCGTTCACACCTACGAGCACGAGTACTCCAACGTGCACCGTGCCGCGCATGCGCTGTCGGCCGCGTGCACCGACAAGTTCGAGCAGGCCCGCCGCACGGTGCAACGCTTCATCAATGCGCCGGAAGACCGCGAGGTCATTTTCGTGCGCGGCACCACCGAGGGCATCAACCTGGTCGCGCAGACCTTCGGGCGCGCCAACATCAAGCCCGGCGACGAGATCGTCATCAGCGCCATGGAGCACCACAGCAACATCGTGCCCTGGCAGATGCTGTGTGAGGAATCGGGCGCGAAATTGCGCGTCGCGCCGATGGACGGTACCGGCACGCTGATCTTCGACGAGTACGTCAAGCTGTTGAGCAAGCGCACGAAGCTGGTCGCAGTCGTCCACGTCAGCAACGCACTCGGCACAATCAACCCGGTGCAACAAATCGCTGAAGAAGCCCACAAGGTCGGCGCGGTCGTGCTTGTGGACGGCGCCCAGGCCGCGCCGCACATGCGCGTTGACGTACAGGAATTGGGCGTCGATTTCTACGCGTTCTCAGGGCACAAGGCGTTCGGCCCGTCCGGCATCGGCGCGCTCTGGGGCCGGGCCGAGTTGCTGGAAGCCATGCCGCCATGGCACGGCGGCGGCGAGATGATCAAGTCGGTGACGTTCGAGAAAACCACCTACGCCGATATCCCACATAAATTTGAGGCCGGCACGCCGAACATCGCGGACAGCATCGCGCTAGGCGTCGGGCTCGAGTACCTGATGGAGATCGGGCTCGATGCGATGCAGGCCTACGAGCACGAGGTGTTCGAATACGCCACGCAGCAGCTCAGCGCCATCGACGGCTTGCGCATCATCGGAACGAGCGAGCACAAGGCCGGCGTGATCAGCTTCGTGCTCGACGACATTCACGCCGCGGATGCGGGCATGATCCTCGACGAGCAGGGCATCGCCGTGCGCGTCGGGCAGCACTGCGCCGAGCCGGTGATGGATTTCTTCAAGGTGCCGGCCACCGTGCGCGCCAGCTTCGCCTTCTACAACACGAAGGAAGAAGTCGACGCGCTGGTGAAGGGAATTCACAAGGTCAAAGAGTTGTTCGCCTGATTGAGCCGCCATGTCGAACGAAAACAAAACCGAACAGCAACCCGAAGGCGCGGCCAAATTGGTCGACGAGTCGAAACGCACGTCCGTAGAGCCGCCGGTCGAGGTCGACAAATCCCTGGCAAACCGCGGCGCACCGGGCCAGACGCAGGCCGAACCCGCACCGTCCGAGGAAGCCACAGCGCCCGAGCTGTCGAAACTGCCGAAGGACGAGCAGGGCAACCCGCGCGATCTGGGCATGGACGAGGCGAAGCAGGTCAAAGAGGCCGTGATCGGCAAGCTGCAAACGATCTACGACCCGGAAATCCCGGTGAACATCTATGAGTTGGGCCTCGTCTACAATGTGAGCGTCAGCCTGAAGGGCGGCGTGCACGTGAAGATGACGCTGACCTCGCCGGCTTGCCCGGTGGCGGGCTCACTGCCAGGCGAAGTCGAGCACAAACTGCGCGAGCTGGAATTCGTCACGCAGGCAAAAGTCGAGCTGGTCTGGGATCCGCAATGGAGCAAGGACATGATGTCCGAAGCTGCCAAGCTCGAACTCAATGTGATGTAAGCATCCCCCTACACAACCTGGAATGCCAGCTCCGGGGCCTTGCGCCTTGTGATGGCTTCAGCGACGGCACTCCGCAACTGGCCGGTGTGAGTGCCGAGTGCCTGGATCAGGTCCAGCGGATCGCCCTTGCCATGCACGCTCACGAGCAGGCGGCTGGCATCCGGCGCGGGCTGCACGTCTTCGACGTAAGCATCCAGCAGCACATCTTCACCGGTCTCGGGCAGGGCGAACGACAACGCCCGCTGCACCTGCTTGCACAGTTGCAGCGTCTTTCGGTCAGGCCTTCTGCTACCCCGTTCACTCATAGCGACATCCTAACGCGTGCGGGTTGCAACCGCTTCCCCGGGTTTCACACGGGTGGCAACGGCGCCCAGCCCGTATAAGCTCGCGGCATGGATGAGCGTGACACCGAAATCAGCGCCGAGACGGAATACCTGTTCCGCCACGCTACCGTTCGCGACGCCGCCTACCAACTGCTGCCCATGAGTCAGCGGGCGCGCCTGCACGTGCTGGCGCTGGACATCCTGGAAGAGTCAACGCTGGGAATGAACCTGGACTCGGTGAATGAACTCGCTGAGCATGCACGCCTGGCGCAGGTCGGCGTCACCTTCGCCGGCAGTGAGCTGCCGATCCGTGAGCTGCGCTACATCCGTCTGGCGGCCACCAACGCCGCATCCAAGTACGACAACGAAGTCTCCTGCCGCCTGTGGGAGCGGGTCGCCGACCACGCATCGGCATCAGCGGGCGAGCGCATGGAAGCACTTACCGAGGCCGGCGTGCTGTACTGGATGCTGGGACGCCGCGAATCCGCATTGCGCTGCCTGACCGGCGCCATCGATTCCAGCACGACCGACTCGCAGCGACTCGCCTACTGCCTGATCGAGCGCGGCACGCTGTACCGCGACATTCGCGAATACCAGAACGCCAGCGCCGACCTGGCGCGCGCGCTGGAACTCGCCCGACAGTCCGGCAACAAACATCTCGAGCTTCGCGCGCTCGGCAACCTGTGCACGGTGCAGGACAGCCACATGACCCAGACCGGCGTCAAGGAGCTGTACGAGCCGGTACTGAAGCTCGCGCGCGAAATCGGCGACGATCGCGCCATCGGCATCACGGAAGGACAGATCGGGCTGGCCTGCATGCGCGGCGACGACTTCGCCGGGGCCGAGCGCCACCTGATGGAATCGATCGAAAAACTGCGGGCCGCCGGCGACAAGCTGAATGAGGGCGCGATGACCTCGTCGCTCGGTACGCTGTTCGAGAGACGCACCGACGGCGACCGACGGCTCAACCTGATGCGCGCCGTCCAGTACCACCGCGACGGGCTGGCGATCAAGGAGCACCTCGGCTTCCTGTTCCAGAAGGCGGCGCCGCTGTGCGGGCTGGCGTCGTCGCATCGTCTGATGGGCATGCTGCCGGAAGCCGAGAAGTACGCGCGCCAGGCGCTACAGCTCTCACTCGAAATCGGCGACCCTGCCAACATCGGCGCCGCGTATTTTGAGCTGGGCGCCGTCCAGGAAGCGCGCGGCGAACCCGTGCAGGCGGAGCGCACTTTCAGCTACGGGTTCCTGGCGATCGAGGAAAGCCAGGCCGAGGCTGCCAAGATCAAGCTTCTCGGCGCGCTGGCGAGATTGATGGCCGGACAAGGTGACTGGGAAGACGCTGAAAACCACGCCCACAATGCGGTACAGCTCGCGTCCAGGGTGAAAGATACCCGCACCCGGACGCGCACCCGGCAGTTGCTGCGTTCGATCGAAAGCCGCCAGAAACCCACCGAAGACATCGACGCGGATTTTGACTGAAAAAACTTTTCGCGTCCTGTCGGCCCCTACATGAAAGTATTCCGCCCACCGAGTCGGCCTGATTCGGGGTCCGGATCGGCCGAAAAATGTCGCGTATGCAGGCTACCTTTGTCGCGCAGGCACAGAAGTGTGCCCACAGCAACCAGGGAGACCGACATGCCACGCCAGAACACCAAAGCCACCAAGTCCGAAACCGCCTACCGCCTGATGGAGGAAATGCGCGAGATGCTGAACGACATCGCCAGCAGCGCAACCATCCTGGGGGCGACACCCTTCGAGGGACGCACCGCAGCCGGAAAACTCGGCGCCGCGCTTCACACCGCGCTGCTCGAGTTTGAAATCGAGCTGGCCGGGCAGGGGCGCTACGAATTCGAAGTGCGTTGCTAGCGAGCCACGGCAATGCGCCCGGGATGGTCAGCCACGACTTCACCGATCACCGCGGCCGCGAGCGCGTTGTGCTTCTTCAGGCTGGCGACCATAGCGTCGCACCTGTCGGCCGGCACGCTGATCACCATGCCGCCTGATGTCTGGGCGTCACAAACCAGCAACTGCTCCTCGTCGCTGATGCCCTCGGCAAAATCCAGGTGCTGCTTGAAGTACAGCCAGTTCTTTTTCGTGCCGCCGGGGAAGCATTTCTGCGCGATCAGATCCATCACCTCGGGCAGGACCGGCAGCGCATCCACGTGCAGCTTCATGCCGACCTTGCTCGCGGCGGCGACTTCGCACAGGTGCCCGGCCAGCCCGTAGCCGGTGACGTCGGTCGCCGCATTCGCGCCCACCTCGGCGACGGCTTCACCGCCCGGGCGATTGATCGCGGCCATGGACTCGATCGCCGGCTGGATCTGCGCCTCGGTGCGCAGTTCACGTTTGACGGCCGTGGTCAACACACCGACGCCGAGCGGCTTGGTCAGCACCAGCTTGTCACCGGGCTTCGCGCCCTCGTTAGCCATGATTTTGTCGGGATGCACGATGCCCGTCACGCACATGCCGTACTTGGGCTCCGCGTCGTCGATGCTGTGCCCGCCGGTGACGAAGATGCCGGCCTCGCCCGCCTTGTCGGCACCGCCTTTCAGGATTTGCGCCAGCACGTCGTGGCCCAGCGCCGCCAGCGGGAAACCGACGATGTTCAGCGCAAAGATCGGTTTCGCCCCCATGGCATAGATGTCGGAGATGGCGTTGGCGGCCGCGATCTGACCGAAGGTGTACGGGTCGTCCACGATCGGGGTGAAGAAATCGAGCGTCTGCACGACGGCCTGCTCGTCGTTGAGCTTGTAGACACAAGCATCATCGGCCCAGGCGTGCCCGACCAGCACGTTGGGATCGGTGATAGTGGGAAGTTCCTTCAGCACCTGCCCGAGGTCCGCAGCCGAAAGCTTGCAGCCTCAACCGGCGCCATGGCTGAGCTGTGTCAGCCGGGGCTTCTGGTCTTTGTCCTGCTCAATACCCAAGGGCTTCTCCAATGACGTGCGCTCAACATACAACAAGCGCGACGGGAAACCCATTCCGCACGACCATCGGTTCGTTAGTCGTAGATCCATTCGAATTCGGTGTTGAGCTCGTTGCCGGGGAGCTTGCCTGAGTCATTCAACAAGCGGATTGCGTCAGCCTGCAGGAACGCCACCACCCAGTCCACCATCAGGTCTTTCGGCGGGTTCTTGCGGTTGACGCACTTTCCTTCCAGGTGCACGCAGACCTTTATGACCGAGCCGTCGGCCGGCACGCGCGACAGGATTGCCGATGCCAGCCGACTGCGCAGGCGCTTGTACTGATCGAGGTTCAGCTGGCCGTTCTTGTCGCAGAGATCGGACAGGCGGAAGGCGGTATCGTCGTGCTGGCTGGTGCGCTGGGCCCACTCGGTGCGGAAACCGAAGACTTCTTTCTCGCGGTCGAAGACCGGGAGAATGTCGATCGAGTTCTTCTGCCAGTCCCGCAATTCGTCAAGCGGCGGCGGCGCTGGCGGCGCCTTCGGTTTGGGCTGCACGCCCTCGACGATTCTGGGCTCTTCGGTCGGGTCTGCCTGGACCGGTTCGTCCTTGGGGAACTCGACCTGTTCTTCAGGCGGCTGCTCGGGCGGCGGCGGTTCCGGAATTTCCTCAATGAACTTGGGCTTGAAACTGTAGCGCACGCGCAACTCGGTGCCGTCGCCTACCGGCATCGCCCACACCTGTTCACCAAACCGGTTCTTCAGCAGCTTGTCGAGAAACAGGTGAAAGGCGCGCGCGGTAATGCGCGGGGCGCTGCGGAACACCATCGGGTTACGACTGAATCCCATGCCCTGATCGAGGCCCGGGAGGGCGTGCTCCGGGTCGCCCGTGGTCGCGTACTTGCTGACCTCCTCATCGAAGCGCCACAAATTGTGTCGTTCCTGCGCTTCACGACCCGGATGACCCACCGTCGCGCCGAACTTGCCGTCGCCGCCTTCGAAGACCATCCAGGCCGGGTCAACCTCGACCTTGGGCTCGGGCACGTCAGCGAACTCGTCGATCGTGTCCGGGATGCTTACTTCCTGGTCCGGCGGCGTTGCCGGCGTCTTCGGCTTGTCGACCGGCTTCTTCACGGGCGCAGGCGCCTGGTTCACCGGGGCAGGCGTTTCCTGACCACAGGAAGCCAGTACCAACGCGGCAAGCAACAATAACCCAATAGCCGGCTTCATCAGGACCTCCGCCATTCTCGCAAATTCGGGATTCGCTGCGGATTGTAGCGGATGCAACGCGACACCGGCAAAGCAATTGCAGGCGGCTATTTGCCCGACCAGGGGGTTTCGAGGCACAGCGCGCCCATGGCCGTCGAATAGACGCGCCCGCCGGCGGATCCCCATGCGCTTACCGGGTCCCAGCTGCCGTACTCGTCCAGCGTCTTGGCGGTGGCATCCTTGTCCAGGTCGCTGAAGCCGCGCTGGTGGTCGCGGATGACCTTGAAGCCCTTCTGCTGCCAGGTCTTCCAGCCGCTGCCGCCGACCCGGCACAGGGCGTGCGAAGCTTCGTACCAGTAGTAGAAATCGATCTTGTACATCTCCCACTTGGGAAGGTACTCGTCCTCAACACAGCCGCGCGCCAGGGCCTTGACCGTCTTGTCCTCGGTATCCGCCTTGCCCATGGCGAGCATGGCGTTGACGTACATCGCGTCCATGGTCGGGTTGTGGTCGTAGTTCTGTGCGCTGCGCAAACGCGCGTTGTTGCTGCCCGGTGAGTCGTAGCCGCACTTCGGGTAGCCGTTCACGTTGACGGTGATCATGTCGAACCACGCGGCCGCGTCGCTGTAGGACTTGGTCTGGTCGATTTCAATGCCCGCCATCTTCGCGGCGTGCACGGCCATCACCATCCAACAGGTAACGGAGGTGTCGTTGATGCCCGGCTGCACGCCGTAGCGCCAGCCGAGCCCCGGGTTCTGCGCCTTCAGGATCAGGTCGACCGCCCTGCCGACAATCGGTTTCAACACCTGGTCGCCCGTCAGCCCGTAGACTTCGGCAATCGCCGCGGTGCAGATGGCGTGATTGTAGACCCAATGGTCGTCTTCCTTGTTCCCGAAGCAGCCGTCGTTGTCCTGCACCTTGCGCAGGTACAGAACCGCCTGGCGTATGGTCGCACGATAGTCGCCATACTTGTGGTCGTAGCCGTTGCCGGTGAACGCCAGGATCGCCAGCCCGGTCAGCCCGATGTCGCAGGTCGCTTCCCAGCCGATGTCGTTCGTGCAGTCCTTGGTGAACTCGGCGTTGCCGGTTTTCTTCGCATCCAGGCGCGTGCTGTCTTTCGCGAAGCCGGTTGCGCTCCAGTAGCCCTCGCGGTTCTGGTGATCCTTCAGCCAGTTCAGCGCCGCCAGGATGCGGTCTTCATCTTCGCGCACTTCGTCCGGGCCCTTGCGGCGTGGCAGATAATAATCGGCTTCACCCCGGCCAGGCGTCGGAACGGGACCGGCAACAGCACCTCTCGCACGAGGTTGATACGGCCAGCTTACCGTGTACGGCGCTTTGCGCAGGGTGGTGCGGGCTTCGTTCAACTTGCGGCAGGCGCGCGCGGCGAGGTCGTACCATGCCCACGGCGCGGGCGTGTCGGCCTCGGGTTTCATCGAGTCGATCTGACCGGGCTTGCGTTCCGGCTCGCGCTTCTCGACGCGGATCGATTTCACCGGCTCCGGCGACAACTCGATCGCGCGCACGATCGCCTCGACCAGGTCGTCGATGACCTTCTTTCGCTTCTTCAACTTGGCGGCGCGTTCGTCCGGCGCGTCCGTCGCTTTTAACACGATGTCGTCGCTGCTTCCGGCCGTCCCGTCGGCCACAACGCGCCCCTGCTTGCCGACGCCGACAACGAAGGTGAAACCGGTGGTGCTGTCGTCGAGCTTAACGACGGCTTCCTCGCCACTGCCGGTCGCGCCCAGGAACTGCACGTAGCTCTCATCCAGCTCGGCCGGGTCCGGCGCGCGCCCCGGGGCGGGGGGCTTGGCAGTCAGCGAGTTGGCGATTGCGACGCGCTGCAGACCGGCCTGGCTGGCCATGGTCAGCATGTTCCACAACAGGCTTTCGGAAGCTTCACCGTCCACGTGAACGATCAGCACGTTGGTGCTGCCGCCCTGTTGCTGGATGCCTTCCCAGCCGCCTTCTTCGTTTTTGTAGCTTGCAAAATCCTGCAGCAGCTTGGGCAGGTCGGCAGCCTGGACCTCACGCCCGTCATGCAGCCACTTCCAGTGCTCGTTGACTTGCTTCAGCTCAATCAGCGGAACGGTCGGCTCGGGGTCTTCGGCCAGATCCTGGGCATGGAGCATCGGGGCAAAGCACAACATAGCCAGCAACAGCGTGGCGACGGGCGGCTTCATCGCAGCCTCCTTATTGTTGTATTACCCCGGGAAAGGCACGCGCATTGTACACGCGGGTCGCGAGTTTTACACGTTCGCCCTCTCGCCCTCGACGGGCAGTCCCGCCTCGGCCCATTCGGCGATACCGCCGCGATAATCCCAGACGTTCGTGTATCCCTCAGCGTCGGCCACACGGGCCGCCTTGGTTGACGCGTTTCAGGAGTAGCCGGCTCAGTAGAAGACCAGCATGGCAGCTTTATCATCCGGCAGTTTGTTCGCCACTTCACTGACGCTCAACTGCTCGGCGCCCCTGATGTGCAGCGCGCCGTAGCTGCCGGGACCGCGGTTGTCGTACAGCTTGTGTACGCGCCCTTCATCCAGCGCGGCTTGAAGCTCGTCTCGGCTTATCGTTTTGACCATCCATGAACTCCTTCGTTTCCCGGATTAGAACGACTTGTAAAACCTTCATTCTTCCGGCTTTATCACGGCGGGATGGTTTGTATTCTGCCGCGCCTTGCCCGGTTTTAACGGGTGGTGGAATAGTGGACTATTTTTGTCTACTATGCGCCGCGACTGGCGGGCACATATAGAGAGCAATCGCTGCAGGAGAGCGCATCATGCCGGACCCGAGTGAAAAGTGGGAAGACAACGTCACGGGCGCCTGGTACGTGGACAAGAGCTGCATCTTCTGCGGGCTCTGCCCGCAGTTGGCGCCGGAGAACTTCCGTGAATCGGAAGACGGCACCCACGACCTCGTCTACAAACAGCCCGACAACGACGAAGAGAAAGAGCAGTGCGAAGACGCCGCCGCCCAGTGCCCCGTGCAGGCCATCGGCGACGACGGTTGATCAAGAGTGAGCCCCGAACACCCGGCCTCGCGCCGGGTGTTTTCTTGCCTTCCGCCTGTTTTGAATATAGATTTGATTTTCAAATTAAGATTCAATACTGACCCGGGCAGCAGGGCAGGAGTCAATCATGGCTGGCGAAAAACCCTTTGAGGACAACGTTCCAGGCCGGTTCTACATCGACAAGAGCTGCATCAACTGCGGGCTTTGCCCCAACATCGCACCGAACAACTTCGCGGAAGACGATGCCGCCACGCACTCGTTCGCGTTCGCCCAACCGGCCAACGCGGACGAAACCGGCCAGTGCGAGGAGGCCGTCGCGACCTGCCCTACCCAGTCCGTGCGCAACGACGGCGAAGAGGTATTCGGGCTGAAAACCTGATGCGCACCCCGTCTTGCGGAACGGGCGCGCGCCCCTACCTTGCGGGCATGGGCGCACCCGTTGACACGTCACCGGTTATCCTCGAGCAGATCCCGCAGACGCAGGATCGCCGCTTCGCGTTCACGGATGTGTTCGGCAACGACAAACCTGTCGAGCTCGAACTCGGCATCGGCAAGGGGCGCTTCCTGATCCAGTCCGCCGAGGCGCACCCGGAACGCAACTGGGTCGGCGTCGAGTGGGCCAGCCGCTACTACCGCATGGTTGCCGAGCGCGCCGCCAAGCGCGGTCTCCACAACCTGCGGGTGCTGCGCGACGACGCCGGCAAGGTGGTCCGCGACAACGTGGGCGACGCCGCCGTCGACGTGCTGCACGTCTACTTCCCGGACCCGTGGCCCAAGGCGCGCCACCTGAAACGCCGGCTGGTCCAGGCGCCGTTCGCCCGCGAGGCCGCCCGCATCCTGAAAGACGGCGGCAGCGTGCAACTGGCCACGGACCACGAAGACTACGCAGTCCAGATGGAAGAGGTCTTCAACGCCGACCCGGATTTCGAGCAGACCTTTCGTGCCGTTGGCGACGAAGCCCCGGAAGGCGTGACCAACTGGGAAGTCAAATTCCGCCGTGAAGGACGAACGATTCACAAGTTCGAGTACCGCCGAAAGCCTCGCGGATCGGCATGACGGAAGGATTATCGGACATGCTTTCCACGTCGTTCCGGTTGCATGTTCGCGGTGTGTCTGCAACAATTCAGGTCCTCTTTTGCCCCGTATTGCATTCGTCACCCTGACGGAGTTGAAGTATGCGTAGGATGATTATGGCCGCCCTGGCGGTTGCGGTTTTCTTGACCGCGGGATGCCAGGACAACGAAGCACGGACACAGAACGCCAAACTGCAGGCCGAGCTCGACGCCATGAAGGCGCAGCAGGCTAACAAGGGCGGCAACGACGCCTTTGCCCAGTACCTCGCCGCACAGTCCGCCAACAAGGACAACGACCAGCTCGAAAAGCGCGTGAATTCGCTCAGCGAGGACATCAGCGCCGGGCTCGACGACATCAAGAAGCAGATCAAGGACGCCGACGACGCTCACAAGAAGCGCGTCGACAACCTCGAAGACGAGATCAAGCAGGTCGGCACCATCGAGGAAACGGTCAGCAAGCTGAAAGGCATGATCGAGTCCCTCGAAACCAAGGTCAAAAACGTCGACCCCAACGAGGTGCTGGACGCCAAGGGCAAGCTGCTTGAGAAGGAAAACGAGCTGCGCCTGGCCAAGGAAGCCCAGACCAAGGCCGATCAGCAGATCACCGACCTGCGCAAGCAACTGGCCGAGGCCCAGGCCGAGGTCGACAACATCAAGGCCCAGCTTGAAGGCCTGCAAGGCGACGACATCAGCAAGCACCCGATGTACAAGAAGCTCGAATCCGACAACCGCAAGCTGAACACGGAAATCAACAACCTCAAGTCGGACTACGAGAACCTGAAGATCCAGAAGGAAGCCCTTGAGGCTCAGCTGCGCAAGGGCGCCAACCCGCCGGACGAGGTCACCACCCCGGCGCCGGACAACTACGACTTCAGCGGCACGGTCACCGAGGTCAGCAAGGGCACCCGCCCCGACGGTCCCAGCTACCTGCTGGTCGGCAGTATCAAGTTCAAGGGCGCCGTACCGCCCGTGGGCACGGAGTTGCTGGTCGTCGACACCAAGAACAACAAGGTCTGCAGTGTGAAGGTCATCCGCCACTACCACTTCGACGACAACGACGAGTTGCCCGTGGACGAAGTCGGCTGCCAGACCATCGACGAGACCGCGGCCCGCCCGGTTGCCAAGGGCGACAGCGTGGTGTGGTTCAAGCAGGACACGGAAGAAGACAAGAAGCCCGGCGATACCAAGAACGACGCCGGTTCGCGCGACAACAACGGCACTGCCGGCGGCAAATAATGGCTGCCGCGGGCCCCGTATACGTATGAAGCAATAGGGGGCGCCCCGGGCGCCCCCTTGCTATGCTGCACGAAGTCACTCCGAAGGATGCACGCGATGAAGAAACTCGCCCTTGCCTCACTGCTGCTGTTACTGGCCTTCGCACCGGCGGTCCTTTCCGCCCAGGACGACAAACTCGCCGGCGAAGCCAACAAGCTGATCGAGCGCATTGCCAAGCGCCCCGAGAAAGCCTGGGACTACGCCTTCGCCCTCCGCCGCATGTCCGAGACCGAGGAAGGCAGCAAGCTGGTGGCGACCTTCGAGAAGGAACTCGAGAACGACAGCGAAGCCGTCCGCATGGTCTGCAGCCAGCTGGTGGCCCTGTACGGCACACCGGAACTCGCCTACGAGGCCTGGGGCAACCTGCTGGAGAGCGACGACAGCGCCATCGTCGAAGCCACCGCGATGATGATTACCCAGGAAGGCCCCGAAGACGATGAACTCATGGAGCGCGTCGAGACGGCCTGGGAAGATTCCGAAGACCTCGCCCCCGGCGCGCGCACGGCCCTGTGCGAATGCCTGCTGGTCAACAGCAAGAACGAACTCGCCCTCGAGCAATTGCGCGAGTTCCTGTCCTCGACGGACCACGAACTGGTCGGGCGCGCCGCCCTGGTGCTGTCCGAGCGCGGGCACCCACAGGAAGTCGCCGCACGCATCGACTCCATGTCGCGCGAGCCCGGTGACATCGGACGCCTCGCCCGCGTCGGCCAGGAGGTCGTCAAGATCGACCAGGCCGTCGCCGACATGAAGGCCGGCAAGTTCAAGCGCAAGGAACACCTGATCCCGAACGAGATCCGGGCGATCAAGAAGCACTACGCCGACGACTTCTTCATCCACGCCGACAAGCACCAGGACCTCACCAACGAAAACCTCGTCGACAACGCCTGCCGCGCCATGGCGGCCGCCACCGACCGCTACGCCGCCTACCTGACGCAGGACGAAATCGAGGCGATGAACCAGGACCAGGAAGGTCGCTACGTCGGTATCGGCGCGCACGTTGCCATGGGTGACGACGGGCTGATCTACGTTACGCAGCCAATCTACGAGGGCCCGGCCTACGCCGCGGGGCTGCGCACGGGCGACAAGATCGCCGGCATCCTGGACGCCAACGGCAAGCGCGTAGACCTGACCGGCGTGTCGCTGGAAGACGGCATCGACTACGTACGCGGCCCGGAAAACTCGACGGCGACGCTGTTCATCAAGCGCCGCGGCGTCGAGGACGAGATCAAGCTCGAGATCAAGCGCTCCGTGGTGAAAGTCGATACAGCTCTCGAAGAAATGCTTCCCGGCCAGGTCGGCTACGTGCGCCTGACCCGCTTCGGCACCAACAGCGCCGACGACATGAAGGAATCGCTCGACAACCTGCGCCGCCAGGGCATGAAGACGCTTGTGCTCGACTTGCGCAACAACGGCGGCGGCCAGCTCACGGCCGTGCTCGACATCGCCAGCATGTTCCTGCCCGCGGGCAGCACGATTTCCAGCACCGGCGGTCGCTTCAAGCCGTGGGAAGGGCGCCACATGCTGCCGAAGGCGGAAAAGGGCGACTACGAAGACATCCCGATGGTCGTGCTGGTGAATGAGGAAAGCGCATCCGGCGCGGAGATGCTGTCCGGTGCGCTGAAAGACAACAACCGCGCACTGCTGATCGGGCGCCGCACCTTCGGCAAGGGCATCGGCCAGAGCTTCTTCTTTGTCTACAAGAGCGGCCACTCGCGCACGCTGAAGTGCACCGTGTTCTCGTACTTCCTGCCCAGCGGCATCAGCATCGACAAGTACCAGGGTGAGGGCGGCGTCGACCCGCAGATTCACATGGAGCCCGACCTGCTGGAATCGTGGGAAGTCTACGCGATCGACAAGCTGCGCAAGTCCCGCAAGCTCGAGGATTATCTCGACGAGCACTACAAGGGTGTGGACAAGGCCAAGTTCATGAAGCTGGCGACTTTCGACGGGCTCAGCACCGCGAGTTGGCCCGACTTCGACAAACTGTACAACAGCCTCGACACGAACCTGGCGCGTGAAGACGTCCGCCGCGAGCTGCGCTATGCGCTGCGCACCCGCGTGCAGGACGACCGCGGCGCCGAGTTCACCCAGAACTTCCAGGGCGACAAGACGCTGCTCCGCGGCGTACAGGAGCTGTACAAGAAAATCGACAAGGACCCCAAGGAAGTGCCCGAGTACAAGGCCGTGATGAAATAGGCACTCCAGCCCGCAAGCAGGCCCCCGCGTCATGGCGGGGGCTTTTGCATTCCGGCTTGCTATAACCCTCACCGATGAAGAAGTTTCTCCGAGTCATACGCCGCTTCCTGCCGCTGGCGTTCAGCCTGGCGGTACTGGTTTACCTGTTCGGTTACCACATCGAGCCCGAGCAAAGCTGGAACACAGCCCGCGGCGTCACCCCGGCCATGCTGTACATCGCGCTGGGGCTGGGGCTGGCGAGCTTCGTGTTCACGGCCGCGCGGCTGAAGGTGCTGGTCGAGGTGCTGGGCCACAAGGTCAGCCTGACGCGCATGCTGATCTACACGCTGGTCGGGCAGTTCTACAATTCGGCCATCCCGGGCGGCAGCGTCGGCGGTGACGCCATCAAGGCGCTGTATCTGTCCAATGCAACGGGCAGCAAACCGCAGGCCTTCGCCGCCGTGCTGGTGGACCGGCTCTGCGGGTTGTTCATGCTGGCGACGCTGGCCCTCGTGATGCTGCTGCCCAGCATCGGCGAAGAAAGCATGCGCCAGGCCGCGGCAGTGATCATCGTGTTCGCAGGAGGCGCGACGGTCGCGATCGCCGGCATGACCAGCCGGCGCATCCGCAAGCTGTTGCCAAAAGGACTCTCCAACAAGCTGCCGTTTCACGACACCATCCGCGCCTTCGACGAGGCCATGCAGATCTACCGCGGGCACAAGAAGGGGCTGCTGATCGCCCTGCTGCTGAGCATTCTGCCGCAGGCCGGCTGGATCGGCATGCACGTCGCCATCGGCCAGGGCATCGGCATCAAGCTGATCTGGAGCGACTACGCCGTACTGATCCCGGTCGCCGGGATGGTGGCCGCGCTGCCGATCAGTTTCGGCGGCTGGGGCGTGGGTGAGGCCGCCACCGCGTACTTCTTCAAGCTGCGCGGTGTCGCGGAACAGCAGGCCCTCGTGTTATCGTTAACAGGCCGGCTGATTCAGTTGGCCTGGGCGCTGATCGGCCTGCCGCTAAGCTGGGCACTGCCAAGGCCCAAGGAAATCGAAGCGGCAGTACACGGCGACGCCGTCCTGCCCGACAAGGAAGTGGAAGCCGCGGCTAAGGATGTACAGGACCGAGAAGACTGAACTTGACTATGAGCTCTGGATCCACCGGATCCCTGATTACTTGCTGCCCCCGTTGCCTGCCGGGAAAGAACATCTTCAAGGAACCTACGAAGTCTGGAAACGCGTCGTGGATGCGAAAGTCTGCTGGCGCGTCGCACGCATCGACGAGTGGAACAATCTTTGGATTGACGTCCGGTTCAAGAATGACGACGGCAAACTCGAAGACCACAGTCTGGCCGTGGACGAGGACTGCTACGAAAAGATCGAATCCGCGGAGTATGAAGTCGAAGTTGAACTACCCTGAAACCTGACACCTCAAACCTGGAATCTGACTTGCGCATCGCCTACCTCGAATTCGACATGCAGGAAGCCCTTCGCCGGATGGGCGTGAAGCAGCTCATGAAGCTGTGGAACGAGCTGCTGTTGATGGCCAGCGGCGACGTGGACCAGGCCCTAGACTGGATGGAAGACCTCTGGGAGCGCCATGACCTGATGCAAGGCCAGATGTCGTTTGACGAATTCAAGGACCTGCTGGAACGGGAAGGACTAATCCGCCGCCGCGAAGGCCAGTTCGACCCCAACAACCCCGAAGGCGGACCGGGCGCTGCGTTTGAACTGACCAAGCGTGGCGAGCGCAGCATTCGCAAGGATTCGCTCGAGCACATCTTCAAAGACCTGAACTCGCTCGGCGACGGGGACCACCGCACGCCTAACGCCGGCGCCAGCAACGAACGCCTGCCCGAAACGCGCCCGTTCAACTTCGGCGACCTCTCAAGCGACATCGACTACAACGTCTCGATTCGCAACGCACTGAAACGCGGCATCGACGACGTCTCGCTCACCGAGGACGACCTCGAAGTCTTCGAGACCGAACAGCACGCCAGTTGCGCGACCGTGCTGATGATCGACATCAGCCACAGCATGATCCTGTATGGCGAAGACCGCATCACGCCCGCCAAGAAGGTCGCGATCGCGCTGACCGAACTGATCAAGCAGAAGTACCCGAAGGACAGCGTTGAGGTGATCACCTTCGGCAACGAAGCACAGCAGGTGCCCGCACACCGCCTTCCCTACCTGCAGGTCGGCCCGTTCCACACCAACACGCAGGCCGGGCTGCGGCTGGCGCAGAGGCTGCTCGGGCGCAAGAAGCACACCAACAAACAGATCTTCATGATCACCGACGGCAAGCCGACCGTGATCCACGAACAGGGCCAGCTTTATCGCAACGTAAGCTGGATCCTCGACCCGCTGATCGTGAACCGCACGCTCGAAGAAGCCGAGCTGTGCCGCCGCCGCGGCATTACCATCAGCACCTTCATGATCGCACAGGACCCCCACCTAGTGGAATTCGTCGACAAGCTCACCCAGGTCAACCGCGGGCGAGCCTACTTCAGCGCGCTCGACAAGCTCGGCGGCAACATCTTCGTGGACTACATGAAAAACCGGCGTCGGCGTGTCCGCTGACGCGAACGCGTCCCCGTTGCGCTACTTGCGTGCAGTCAGCAGCTTCTCTGCTCACCTGCTCCTGCGTCGGCGCAGACGGGCGAAACCGATGCCGGCCAGCAGCAGCCACAGCAGCAGGGCCGGCGCTTTGTCCGGGTCCACCGTACAACCCCCTCCGCCTCCTCCTCCGCCGCCTTTGGTCGGGGGGCCGGTGTAGGGCGTGACAGTCAGAGTCGCCGTGTTGCTGGTTGCGGTGCCGTACGCGTTTGTCACTACGCACTTGTAGGTCGCACCGTCGTCGGCCAGCGTGAGTGTCGGCGTGGTGTAGCTGGCGCTGCCGGCGCCACCGATGTCGATGCCGTTGCGCTGCCACTGATAGCTCAATGAGCTGCCGCTGGCCGTCACGCTGAACGTTGCGGTCTGGCCTTCTTCGAGCGACTGGCTGGCGGGGTCCGCGCTGATCGAAGGCGGCTGGCCCGTCACCGTGATGTCGATGAACGTACCCGTCGCGAGGTTGTAGTAGCTGCCGCTCGGCGTCGTTTGCAGTTTGCGCGCGCGCACCATGTACCACACCTGCCCGACGGGCGCGCTGGTGTCGTCATAGCTGCTGCCGGTCACGGGTGAGTTTGTGAGCTTCGTGTACGGGCCGCCCTGGGCCGTCGCGCGGTAGACGTGATAGCCGTCCACGGTGTCGATGCTGGCGGTCCAGTCGACGGTCACCGTGGAGCCCGACTGGCTCGCCGACGGCGACGTAGCCGGGGCAACGTAATGCAGGCGCAGGGTCGGGTCGCCCATCAGGTTGATCTGCACGCCGTAATTGAACTGGCTGCTCAATGGCGCAAAGTTCATCGACTCGACGTAGCTCGCGCCGATCGGCTCGCCGATCGCCATGCTGTGGAAGTACCACCACGGACGCCCGGACCACGCGCAGGTCAACGCCTTGCCGCTCGCCAAAGGCGCACGCAGAAAGGCGTTGCTGTAGTCCCAGTCGCCGTGATAGCTACCGAACAGGCACGTGAAGGCAACCTGCACGGCATTGGCCGCGAAGTCGGTCGTGCTGCCGACGCCGCCGGCACTGGTGTAGCTGCCGCCGCCCGTACCGTACGCCCACAGGTAGTCACCGCTTGTCAGCGTGCTGAAGAAAGTGCCCGACGCAATCGTGCTGACGTTGGCTTCCCCCACCATCGGCGCGAAGCTGCGGTAGCCGCTGGCCGCAAAACCCTCGCCGCTGAAGACGCCGAAGTTGTCGCGCACGACGGCCTTGTCCTGCGGTCGCCACTGGGCGGTGCGGAAGTCGTGGTCCTTGTCGAGGTACGCTTCCAGCAACTGCTGCTCGGTCTGGCTGAAGGCCGGCATCTCGGCGAGGTCGACGCGCCCGACCATCATTTCGAGGTCGCTGTTGATGGCGCTCTGGTCGAGGTTGCCGTCACCGGGCACATTGTGGTTGCGCGAGTTGCCCGAGGTGGTGTTGTTGACGGTGCTGTCGGTCCAGGTGCCGTTCATCTCGGCGTAGTACGAATCCGTCGGCCAGGCGCCGACGTGGTTGGCGTGGCCGTCCGGGTTCAGCTCGCCGCTGTGGGGCACCGGCACGTGCCCGAACAGGAACACGGCCTTGGTGTTGGTCTGGTCGGCCTGCCACTGCGTCTTGATGGCGTTGCGGACGTTGGCGGGCGTATCGGTGCGAGAGACGTTGATGCGGATCACCTGCCAGCCGTCGCCGATCAGGTCTTCTTCCAGACGCGCGAGCTTGGTCGCCAGCGGCGTCGTGAACGAGTCGTCGACAACGAGCAGCAGCTTGCCGCGTGAGTGCACCGCGGGCGCGTCAATGGCGGAGCAGCAGAAGCCCCAGCCGGTCCAACTGCTGGCGATGCGGGCGACGGCGTACTCGTAAATGGTTCCCGTGCTGACGCTGCTGTCTGTCCAGGTCTGCGTAGTGGATGAAAGAGTCGCAAGGGCACTGCTCCACGAGCCGTTCGGCCATGTCCGCCGGTACACCTGGTACTGGGTGGTGCCGGTGGCGTTGGTCCAGTTGAGCGTAATTCTGGCCGGCGAGGCCTGCGTGGTGACGTCCAGTTCGACGGACATTTCGCGCGTGTTGGCCTGGGCCGCGAGGGACCCCGCCAGCAACACGAGCGTGAGAACGAGCACGGTTCGCATCGGTAACTCCTGACAACCTTCGGAGGTAAGCGCAGGTTAGGCAGCAGTGCACCGGGTACAAACCGGGAATCGTTTTTAGGTATGCATTTCCGGTTTCGCCCTGGACGCAAACCCCAAAAATGGGTTCAGGCGTGGGCGCCCAGATGCAGCAGGTGGCGCTCGCGGGCCTTGCTGAAGAACGCGTCGTAGCGCCCCTGCTGGAAGTCGGGGAAGGTGTAGTCGCGCTTGATCCACTGGCCGTCGCGGAAGCTGAGCGTGACCTCGGCCGAGATGCCCTGTCCGATGTACACGCGATGCGCGAGCCCCTTCACGCTGGCGAGCACCAGCTTGGCGCCGTTGACGTAGCCCGGGTCGAGGTTGACCGGGCGGTTCTCGCCGTAGCGGTCGGCCATCTGTTCCTCGAGCTGGTTGGTCTGGACCTTCCACTCAGAAAGCATGTCGGGGTCGGCCAGGCGGTCGAAGGTGTAGAAGCGGCGTTTGAGGTCGCGACCCATTTCGGGCTCGTAGTGGTCGGTGAGGTCGAAGGGGAATTCGTCGGAGACAAGCTCGACTTCGCCCATCAGGTGCTCGACCCACATCAGCGCGTCATCGACGACCGACAGATCGCGATAGATCACGCCCAGGACAGGCGTAACAGGCTGAGGCGGAACGATCCGGCCCATGGGGTTCCCGGCGGCATACGTGAGCGAACCCACAGTTTACCACACGGGGCGGTAGTGGCTAACCGTTATCCATCTCTCTGATCTGCGCACGAAGCAGGGCAATGAATTGGGCGTCGGTTTTGTCCAAGCTCAGGTTTTGCGTGCGGGTTTCGAACTTTGCCGGACGGAACGCGGGAAGGGGACTGTCCCCGTAGTCAAATCCTCACACGCGTTCGAACTGCATATCTCACGCCAAGGCGCCAAGACGCAAAGAACTGCAAAAGCGGTCGCGCACAGAGACCACAGAGGTAGTTCTCTGCGGTCTCCGTGCTCTCTGTGCGGGATTGCAGTTGTGATGATTCAGGACAGGCCTGTACGCGCTGGTGCGCACGCCCCTCGCTTACATGCTCGTCGGCTATATCACGCGCGGCTGGCCGGCCATGCGGCGCAGCATGCCGATCTGGCCGAGGTGGTAGATCTCGTGGAAGGCGAGCGTGGCCAGCAGGCTGCCGACGGTTTCGTCGGGGTTGCTGGTAGGGCTGAACGGGGCCTTTGCCTGCGCCTGTTCGGGCGTGATTTCGCCGATGTGTTTCACCAGCGCGTCCTGCACGCCACGGTAGCGCTTGAACAAGTCTTCCAGCGGCAGGGCTTCTTCCGCGGGAAGGGTGTCGCTGCCGCGCTTGTAGCGGGCGGTTTCCTCAATGGGCCAGGCGGGCTCACCGGCGAGCCACGCGATCACGCCGTTGCGCGTTTCGGCCAGGTGGCCGACGACCCAGTTGAGCGTCTGGCCTGTGGCGGTCGGCTTAAGGCTGTCTTCGTGGCTGATGTCTTTGAGGGCTTGTTCGAGAAACCAGTTGGTCATGGCGAACTGGCTGCAGACGGCTTCGTTGTTCATTTGTCTTCTCCGGTTGTCTTCTGATCGAGACTGCGGATCGCCTCGATCACCTTAAGGAAGCTCGCGTACTCGCGGTCGGTGACTTTTTCGCGCACCTCGGCCTCCAGTTTCATTACCTGTTCCCCGATACGATAGACCAGCGCCCTCCCCTTCGGGGTTGCGGAAACCAGGAACGAACGCCGGTCGTCGGGGTTGTTCTGGCGCTTGAGCAGGCGGCGCTTTTCGAGGCGGTCGAGTTGCCCGGTCAGAGTCGCACCCTTGACGCCGAACACGTCGCCCAGCGTGCCCACGGTGCAGGGACCGTACTTGAGGATGTAACTGAGCATGTGCCCGTCGTCGCTGGCGATATCCACCAGCGCGTCTTCCGCGATGCGTGACAGCACGCGGTACGCGGCGTGAAGCTGCGAAACGAACTGCGCTCGATAGTTCGCCACTTCATTCATACACCGTATATTACGGTTTCCGAAATAATTGGCAAGAAAGGAACCCCGAGGGTATCGGGGCTCTGCCTTCAGTCGTCTTCCGGATTCGGCAGCTTGGGCAGATCCGGGACCGTGGGGTCGTCCTCCTTGTTCTTGCCGAAGAACAAGGCCTGCCCGCGCCCGTGCTCGGCGATCGGTTTCAGCCAGCCCATTTGCGCCTCGCCGATGCCGACGCAGTGAATCTGCACGCGGCGCACGAGGTTCATGCGGTCGAGTTCGGCCAGGAAATTCACCATCGCCGGGCTGCGGAAAAACACGCTGCTGGCGTTCTGGTTCGCGTACGGGCCGATGTTGTGGGTGTACTGGTACTCGTCCTTGATGTGGATCTTCTGCTTCCACATCTTGCGCGGCGGCACGGCCGGGCTGCCCGGAATCTTGCGCTTGGTAACGATGCCGGTTTCGGGATCGCGCACCTCGACTTCGCGCTCGGGGATGGCGTCGTGGCCGGGAATCTCGATCCATTCGCCCTCGCCCTGCTTGTTGTCGGACAGCGAGTAGGTGTCGTACTCGTACTCGATGTTGGGTGTCTGCCCGCTGAAGCCGTCGGTGATCGGCGAGCCGTCGGACAGCAGGAAGATCGAGTCGGCCCCGTCTTCAATCAGCTTCAGGTCCCAGTGCTCGCGCGGCGAGTTGATGATCCCGCTGCGCCCGGTGCGGAAGGCGGTCAGCAGGGCGTCGTAGTAGTTCGTGTCCCCCTTCAGCACGCCATAGGGACGCTTTTCCTTCATGTTCTCGGCGGGCTCGCCGGCGCGGACGCTGTCGAGCGCGGCATAGATTTTCTTGATCGCCGTCTTGCTGCAATCGATGAAGCCGCGCGTGAACGGGAGCGGCTCGGCCTTGTCGCCGAAGAGCACGACCGCCACCTGCTTGTCTTTGCCGAGGCGCGAGAGCGTCCACTTCACGTGCTCGCGGGCGGCGTCAAAGCGGGTGCGGACGCGGTCCCAGTTGATCTCGTAGCCGTCGTCGCCGTGCTTCTTCTTGTCGCGTTTGCCCTGCGTAATCGGGTTGCGGATAGCGTCCTTGTCCTCGTCGGTGAGCGGGTTGAGCATCGAGTCGGAAGCGTCGATCACGAACAGGATGCGCTGGCCCAGGATGTCGAGCCCCATGAAGTTCGCGATGGTCCGCCCGTCATCCCCCAGCGGATCCTTGCCCGAGTCAAACACTTGCAGCCACATCGCCGGATACTGGTACGGGTGCTTCGTGCCGAAGCAGTACTGCAGCGCCAGCGCGGCCTCACGGATGCTTCGTTGGTGAATCTTCTTGTTGTCCAGGCGCAGCAGGATGCCGTCGAACACCTGCCGCCACTCTTCCAGCACGGGCTGGTCCGGCTTGTGCAGCGGCTTGTAGGCGCGCGCGGCCGCCCAGACGGTGGCTTCAAACAGCACAGTGTCTTCGGCGCTGCCCTTGAATTTTTCGTCCAGCAGCACCTCCAGCACACGGCGCAGGGCCTCGAAGCCGCCGCGTGACAGGGCCTCCAGCAAGGCCGCCCGGTTTACCGCCGGGGTTGAAGATTTGCCGATGTATTCAAGCAACTCCATGTTGATTTCCGGATCGCGTTCGAGCGCCAGGATGCAGGCGGCGCAGTAGACGCCCCAGATATCGGGCGAGCTTTTGACGTGCGCCTTCAGGAATTCACGCAGCGCTTGAACATCGGACTCGGAGGGTTCGCGGCGCGGCGGGATGTAGTCCGTGCCGGGGAAGGCCGTGGGCGCGTCGTGGCGCTCCAGCACGGCGGCGGCGGCAAGGTACGGGATGTTGGTCTGGAAGCCTGCAGGCGGGTTGTCGTAGATCTTGAGCAGGCGGGGGACGACGTCGTCACCCTCGCAATTGGCCCAGGCGCGGATCTGCTGCGAGTCCCAAAGCAGCGAGGTGGACTCGTCCATCAGGTCGAGGTAGTCGCTGGTGCGTTTCTTCTGGGCGGCGCGCCAGTCGTCGTTGTTTCGTTGGGCGGAACCGTTCACAGACAACGCAAACGTAACGGCAAGGCAGGCGAAGGCGAAGATGGTGCGGCGGGCGTGGAAGTGCATGAAGTTCTCCTGCGAGGACGCACACCCAAGTTAAGCGGGGCGCCGGCAGTGCTCTACTGTGGAGAGTAGTTTTTCGGAGTCCCGTCTCGCGCATTGGCAATCCCTGATAAGGGATTGGTGGTGTCGCTAATCCCGGATCCGGGATGCCCCGTCCGCCCAAACAAAACAGCCCCCTGCCTGCGCAGGGGGCTGTCCGTGAAACTACCCGGCTATTCCTTGCCGTAAACATTCACGGTCGCCTTGCCGTCCTTGACGCCGTCGGTGCTGTACTTGAAGACGATGCGCTCGATGGTCAGACCACGGTTGCCGGGGAAGTCGATGGTCCGGCTGCGCGAGTTCTCATCGAACTCGAAGCGCGTCTTCGGCTCGTACTGCTTGCCGTTGCCCATGGTGACGACGAGCTCCTTCAGCACGATGTCGGCGTCTTCCACTTCGAGCATGAAGCCCTTGAACGAGCCCTTGCTGGCGCCGACGACCAGGGTGTCCGTGTCCTTGCCGAAGTCCACCGTGCGCGAGCCCAGGTGCTTGTAGCCGGGGTAGCGGTCGGCCACGCCGGCCGGCTTGCCGTAGAGCTTCACGGTCGCCTTGCCTTCCTTCAGCTTGCTCTTGTACAGGAAGGTCGCCTTCTTGATCACGCGCGCGCCGCCCGGCAGGTCGATCACGCGGCTGCGGGATTTCTCGTCAAAGTTGGCGCGCAGGTCGGGCGAGAAGCTCTCGTCGTTGCCGAACTCGACCTTGATGTTCCACATCTCGAGATTGCCGTCCACAACACCGATCACGATGGCTGTGAACTTGCCCTCTTTGCCCGTCACTTCGATGGTGTCGCGGTCCGCGCCGAAGTCGACCTTGCGCTCGCCGAGGAACTGGTAGCCCTCGGACGACTTGGGCAGGTGGTCCTTCCAGTCGCCCTTGTCCGGGCCGGGCTTGTCGCCGTCGGGTTTGTCTGCATCTGGCTTGCCGGCATCCGCCGGCTTGCCGAACAGCAGCACCGTGGCCTTGCCCTTACGCAGTTTGCTCTTGTACTTGAACTCGACCTTTTTGATCACGCGGGCTTCGCCGGGCAGGTCGATCTGGCGGCTGCGTTCGCCCTCCTTGAAGGTAGCGCGCAGCTCCGGCGAGTGCGTGTCGCCGTTGCCGAAGGTGATCTTGATGTCGTGCATCACAAGGTTGCCGTCTTCGACGCCGATCATCAGGCTGACGTAGCGGCCTTCCTTGCCGGTTACCTCAATGGTGTCCTTGTCAGCGCCAAAGTCGACCTTGCGCTCGCCGAGCTTTTCGTAGTTCGGGAACTTCTTGCCCCAGTCCTCGCCGGCCTTGACGTTGTTCACGGCGGCCGTAAGCAACAGGCCCAGCACTGCCATCCAGATCGTTGTCTTCATGGCTATCCTCAATCAGGTTCCAAAGTGAGCGACGGATGCTAAATGCACCCCGTTGCCCGTCAAAGGTTTCACACAATTTGGAAAGTAAATTTCCCGTGGCCTCAAAAGCTGCAAATTGAATGAAAAGACCGTAACCGATCATGCGGGGCAGGGTTACAATTCTGCGCTCACTGCCGATTTCAGGGGATATAGATGAAGACAGCCAAACTGTTGCTGCTGCTGGTCGTGCTGGGAACACTGGGGTTCACGTCGGGTTGCGGCAAGCGCGGCGCGCGTCCGATCAACACGCAGGACGGCGACGCCAATCGCGTTGAGATGCTGGGCAGCCGCAAAGTAAACTTCGGGGCCGACCGCGACACCATCGTCGTGACGCTGCATGAAGGCACCTTCCACGCGATTCGCCTCGACGTAGACGGCAGCGCGCTGGAAATGTGGGACGTGGACGTCTTCTTCAGCAACGGCGGGCACCAGGACGTGGCAACGCGCCTGAAGTTCACCGACGGAAGCTGGAGCCGGCGCATCGACCTGAACGGCGGCGCCCGCGGCATCAAGAAAGTCGTGTTCAAGTACAAGAGCCTGCACCGCGGCAAAGGCCGCGCGACCATCAAGCTGTACGGCATTCACTAGCCTGTTTGCGGACATCACCGGCCCGGTATATCCAGTGCGGATTCCGGGCCGGTTGCCATTTGCGCTCGCCCCCAACCGGTTTAGATTGCGCCGGGCACCCAGTAGGAGACAGCTTTGAAGATTGTCAGCATTGGCGGCGGGCCGGCCGGGCTTTACTTCTCGATCCTGATGAAGAAGCAGGATCCGTCGCACGACATCGTCGTCATTGAGCGCAACCGGCCTTACGACACGTTCGGCTGGGGCGTGGTGTTCAGTGACGAAACCCTGGGCGGTTTCGAGAAGGCCGACAAGGAAACCTACGACCGCATCCTGGACGAGTTCGCCTACTGGCCTGACATCGACACGTTCTACAAGGGCGAATGCATCCGCAGCACCGGCCATGGCTTCGCGGGCATGTCACGCAAGAAGCTGCTGAACATCTTCCAGGCCCGCGCCGAGGAGTTAGGCGTGAAGTTGGTGTTCGACACCGAGGTGGACTCGCTTGAGCCTTACAAGGACGCCGACCTGATCCTCGGCGCCGACGGCGTCAACAGCTTCGTGCGCGAGCACTACAAGGAGCACTTCAAGCCGGACATCGACTGGCGCAAGTGCAAGTTTTCGTGGCTCGGCGCGGACTTCCGGCTGCCGGCCTTCACCTTCGTCTACGAGGAAAACGAGCACGGGCTGTTCGCGGTGCACGCCTACCCCTTCGAGGAAAAACTCAGCACCTGGATCGTCGAGTGCCGCGAGGAAACCTGGAAGCGCGCCGGGCTCGACAAGGCCGACGAAGCCGAAACGATCACCTACTGCGAAAGGCTGTTCAAGCCGTACCTGAAGGGTGCAAAGCTGCTCGGTAACAAGAGCGTCTGGCGCACCTTCCCGACCATCCGCAACGAGACCTGGGTGCACGAAAACGTTGTGCTGCTCGGCGACGCGGCGCACACGGCACACTTCAGCATCGGCAGCGGCACCAAGCTGGCAATGGAAGACGCGATCGAGCTCGCGCAGGCGTTCGCCGACAACGGCAGCGACGACGTAAACGCTACGCTGAAGCTGTATGAAGACCGCCGCTGGGTCGATTCCGCCAAGTTGCAGAAGACCGCCCAGACCAGCCTGGAGTGGTTCGAGAACGTCGAGCGCTACTACAAGACCCAGCACCCGATCCGGTTCACGTTCAACCAGCTCTGCCGCAGCAAGCGTATTACTTATGACAACCTGAAGCTGCGCGACCCGGCCTTCGTCGAGAAGGCCACCAACTGGTTCGCCAACCAGAATCAGTACAGGGACGTCAAGGTCGCTCCGCCCGAGTACGCCGCCGAGACCGACGCGATCGAGACTCGCCTGCACTTCGAGGCCGAAGGCGAAAGCGAAGGGCTGCCGACGGACCCGCCTGTGTTTCAGCCGTTTCGGTTGCGCGACATGACGCTGGCCAACCGGCTGGTCGTCAGTCCCATGTGCCAGTACAGCAGCGACGACGGCATGCCGAACGACTGGCATATCGTCCACCTCGGCAGCCGCGCCATCGGCGGCGCCGGGCTGCTGTACACGGAAGCCACGCACGTCAGCCAGATCGGGCGCATCACCCCGGGCTGCGCGGGCATGTACAAGCCGGAGCACGCGGCGGCATGGAAGCGCATCGTCGATTTCGTGCACGGCCACAGCAAAGCCAAATTCTGCATGCAGCTCGCCCACGCCGGGCGCAAAGCCAGCACCGACCTGCCGTGGAAGGGCGGCAAGCCCCTGACGAAACAGCAGGGCGCCTGGGAAACGCTCGCGCCCAGCGCCATCCCCTACGCCGAGGGCTGGCACACGCCCAGCGAAATGACGCAGGGCGACATGGAGGCCGTGCAGGCGCAGTTCGTGCAGTCAGCGAAGTGGGCCGAAGAAGCCGGCTTCGACATGATCGAGCTGCACATGGGCCACGGCTACCTGTTCAGCACGTTCATCTCGCCGTTGACCAACAAGCGTACCGACGGCTACGGCGGCTCGCTCGAAGCCCGCATGCGCTATCCGCTGGAGTGTTTCAAAGCCGTGCGCGAGGTGTGGCCGCAGGGCAAGCCGATGAGCGTGCGCATCAGCGCGACGGAATGGCACGAGGGCGGGTTGAGCGACGCCGACCGCGTCGAGATCGCGAAGATGCTGAAAGACGCCGGACTGGACATCATCGACGTCAGCGCCGGCCAGGTGGTACCGGACCAGGAGCCGGTCTACGGGCGCATGTTCCAGACCCCGTTCAGCGACCTGATCCGCAACGAGGCGCACCTGGCAACGATCACGGTCGGCAACGTGCAGACGGTGGACCAGGCCAACACAATCCTGCTCGCCGGGCGCGCAGACCTCGTGGCCATGGCGCGCCCCCACCTGCTGGACCCCTACACCATGATCCACGCAGCGCAGGACTACGAGTACGACCTGCAGTACTGGCCGCCGCAGTACCTCGCCGCCAAGCCGCGCCGCCGGAAAGGCGAAACCGGCCGGCGTTAAAACTCGAAGGAGGAACGATTCGGGAACTCAGCCAGTTGATACCACAGATGCCGGACCCCTTGGCGTTGCTCAACCCACAGCAGGAAGAGGTCGGCAATTGCTCAAGGTCCGAATTGGCTGGCCTGCTGGATGAACGCAGCCTCGCGTTTAGCTATCGGGTCCCGAATCCGTTCATCACCGTATTCCCGAAGCAATTGCAAGCTGTCTTCAAGGACGTCACAAACTGCGTGGACGTTGAAGTAGTGCGTAGCTTCCGCGACGCCGACGACCTCATGCAGCGCATGCAAGCTGCGAACTCTAGACGGATCGCCATTCGGCCAAGCGGGCGAACCCTAGCCAGGCTCGGGCATGTCCGCAGCCTTGTCGATCTGGCGGCAACCATCGAGAAGGCCAATCCGGACCTGAAAACGCTAGTCCCGGCCGGGATGTACGGAACCCAGCCTCCATTACTTTGGGTAGTCGAGCGGGAACCGTAAGCTGCTTGGCGTATCCTGATCGCGAGAGTAAACCGAAGCCATGACTGTACCACTCAAACTGAAACGCCTGTCTCACGGCGAGGGGCTGCCCCTGCCGGCTTACCAGACCGAGCACGCGGCCGGTGCGGACGTGCACGCGGCCGTTGGCGACCCGGTACTGCTGGAGCCGGGCAAGTGGCAGGCGATCCCGACCGGGTTCTGCTACGAAATCCCGCCGGGTTACGAGATGCAGGTGCGCCCGCGTTCAGGGCTGGCGTTCAAGCACGCGGTGACGGTGTTGAACGCACCCGGCACGATCGACGC
>JAGQRI010000167.1 GCA_020425515.1 Planctomycetota bacterium
AGCCACGGCAGCGAGGAGTTCACGCAGTTCAAGGAAAAGCTGGTCCGCTACGGCTTCTTCAGCGACCCGTTTACCGGCGGGCACGAAGCCATCTTCGGCATCGAAAAGCAGCTCATGCAACTGGTCAGCCACTTCAAGAGCGCCGCTTACCAGTTCGGTACCGAAAAGCGCGTGCTGCTGCTGCACGGCCCGGTCGGCAGTGCGAAGTCAACCATCGCGCGCCTGCTGAAGCGCGGGATCGAGCGCTACTCGCGGACCGACGACGGCAAACTGTACACGTTCGGCTGGAAGGTTAAGGACGAGGTTACAGGCGCCGACGTGATCTGGTCGCCAATGAACGAAGAGCCGCTGAAGCTGATCCCGAAAGAAGCGCGCCTGAAGGTGATCGAGCAGATCAATGAAAAGTCGGACCTGCCGTACAAGCTGCGCGTGGAGGGCGATCTCGACCCGTTGTCGCGCAGGATCATGAACGACCTGCTGGAAAAGTACGACGGCAACTGGCGGGAAGTCATCGACAAGCACGTGGTCGTCAAGCGTCTCCTGATCAGCGAAAAGGATCGCGTCGGCATCGGTACGTTCCAGCCGAAGGACGAGAAGAACCAGGACGCCACGGAACTGACCGGCGACGTCAACTACCGCAAGATCGCCTTCTACGGCGTGGATTCAGATCCCCGCGCATTCAACTTCGACGGCGAATTCAACGTCGCCAACCGCGGCATCGTCGAGTTCATTGAGGTGCTCAAGCTCGACGTCGCGTTCCTGTATGACCTGCTGGGTGCCTCTCAGGAACACGCCATCAAGCCCAAGAAGTTCCCCCAGACGGACATCGACGAAGTCATCGTCGGGCACACCAACGAGCCGGAGTACAAGCGCCTTCAAAGCAACGAACTGATGGAGGCCTTCCGCGACCGCACGGTCAAGATCGATGTGCCGTACAACACCGTGCTCGACAATGAAGTCCGTATCTACGAGAAGGACTTCACCAAGGCCCGCGTCAACAAGCACATCGCGCCGCACACCATTCAGATCGCGGCTATGTGGGCGATTCTTACGCGCCTCGAAGACCCCAAGCGCGGCGGGCTGACACTGTTGCAGAAGCTGAAGCTGTACAACGGCAAGAGCGTCCCCGGCATGACCGAGGACAACATCCGCGAGCTTCGTGCCGAGGCCAAGGACGAAGGCATGCGCGGCATCAGCCCGCGCTACATCCAGGACAAGATCAGCAACGCCATCGTGAACTACCCGGCCGCAGACACGGTCAACCCGTTCATGTTGATGAACGAGCTGGAACAGGGTCTCAAGCACCACAGCCTGATCACCAGTGAAGACGTGAAGAAGCGCTACCGCGAACTGCTCGGCGTCGTGCGCCAGGAGTACGAGGAAATCGCCAAGAACGAAGTGCAGCGCGCCATCAGCGCCGATGAAGAGGCGATCGCGCGCCTGTGCAGCAACTACATCGACCACGTGAAGGCGTACACCCAGCGCGAGCGCGTGCGCAACAAGTACACCGGCGAGATGGAAGAGCCGGATGAGCGCTTCATGCGCTCGATCGAGGAAAAGATCGACGTCAGCGAGAGCCGCAAGGATGACTTCCGCCGCGAGATCATGAACTACATCGGCGCGCTCGCACTTGAGGGCAAGCAGTTCGACTACAAGACCAACGAGCGGCTGCACCGCGCACTCGAGCTGAAGCTGTTCGAGGACCAGAAGGACAGCATCAAGCTGACCAGCCTTGTCAGCAACGTCGTCGACAAGGAAACCCAGGCCAAGATCGACGTCGTGAAGCAGCGCCTGATCGACCGCTACGGCTACAACGACACCAGCGCGACAGACCTGCTGAACTTTGTCGCCAGTATCTTCGCGCGCGGGGACATCAAGGAATAGGAAATTTCCGGGGACCGTCCGGAACCAGCTACGGGGGCATCCACAGTCAATGTTTGAAGCAGCCGAGGCTTTCGACGTTCGCTATCTGGAGTACTTCGCCCGCCTCGGGCGTCGCTACGTAATGAGCCTCAAGGCGAGCAACCACCCGCCCGAGCCGGAGAAGGTCGAACTCGCCAAGATCAAGGTCGAGCAGGCCATGCGCGAGATCGTCGACGGACAGAGCGATTTCGCCGAAACATTCATCAACGCCGCCTACAGCGACGAGCCCGGCACCGTTGTCTGGGGCCTCGGCATGACGGTGTGGGCGAGCGCCGGACCGATGATGGAGGACGAGTTGCGAAAGCGCGGCAAGTCGATCCTCGACGCGGCTGCCAAGAAACGCCCCGCGCACCGGTTGCTGATCAAGGCCCACGCGATCATGGCCAAGGCCGAGCGCAACTACGCCAAGGCGCACCGTTTCTACGACATGATGCTGCGCATCAACAAGAATGACGTCGAAGCCGTGGCCGACAAAATCGACCTGTTCATGACGCAGGAAGAATTCCAGAAAGCGGCGGGCATGCTTGCCAAGGCGCTGCAACACTGGCCTGACAGCGAGGAACTGCACGCCGTGCAACGCGATTTCCAGCGTGACAGCAAGCAATGCCCGCGCTGCGGCACCTACATGCGTTTCGCGGCGCCGTTCTGCCCGAAGTGCAAGCACAGTTTCATGTAGCCCATCCAGGAGTTGCATGCCGAGGGTTCCACGACTGACGACGCGCATCGCGCTGGGCTGGGCCAAGCGCCACGCACGGCGTTTTCCGCCCCAACCCCTCGAGCCGTTGCCCACAGACACCACGGCGCGCATCCTGCTCGTGAACACCACCGGCATTGGCGATACCATCTTCTGCACGGCGCCGCTGGCCGACCTGCGCGAGTCTTTCCCGAATGCCGAAATCGATGTGCTGGTTGATCGCCGCCGGATTGAACTGGTCGAGACCAACCCGCGCGCCAGTCACGTCTGCAGCTATCCCGGCAAGTTCAAACGAGTGAGGGCGACCGTCCGCAAGCTGCGTGAACGTGAATTCGACATCGCCATCATCCAGCACGCCAACGACCCGGACGTCGTCCCGATGGTTGCTGCCGCACGGCCCAGGCACATGGTCGGCTACGAAAGCCACACCTTCAGCCTGTTGTACTCCGTTGCGCTACCCCCCGCAGATCGCAAGGGCGGCGACCACACGATTGACGCACGCCTGGCGCTGTGCAAAGCGATCGGAGCAAAAGGCGAACACTGGCACACCGAGTTGTTCCTCGATGACGGCGACCGCGCGCAGGCTGCGGAATTGTTGAATTCGTTCGAGTTGAACACGGGCGAAGCCGTGGCATTGAACATTGGCGGATCGCTGCCCAGCAAACGCTGGCCCGTGCCCCGCTGGGTGGCCCTGGCGCGCGCGCTGGCGGATCGCGGCACGCCCTGCATCCTGATCGGCGGTCCGGATGACGCGCTACTGGCTGAGATGGTCCGGGAGTATCTTCCGTCTGACGGGCCGATCTTCTTCGCTGTCGGCAAACTGCCGTTCATGGGTAGCGTGGCGCTCTTGCAGATGTGTGCCGCACACATCAGCGGCGACACCGGGCTGATGCAGGCCGGGCTGGCGCTGGACGTGCCGACGATTGCGCTGTTCGGGCCGGATGACCCGAAGTGGACGGGGCCTTACCCGAAGCAGCAGAAAGCGATCGTGATCGAGGCCGACCACGCCGAGCGCCCGAAGGACTACGACCGGCGCCTCGACAAGGACGGAATCCTGATGAAGCTGATCAGCGTTGAAGAAGTGTTGGAGGCGCTGGACAGCCTCAGCAGCTGAGTGCGCCACGACAGCAAGCGGACCTATAGCTGGTACAATGACGCCATGAAGATGCACAAGATAGAAGGTGACCACGGCCGTTTCCGCGAGATCGTTCGCGGGCGCATCCGCAAGGAGTTGCGCCGCTTCCTGACCAACGGCGAGTTGGTCGGGCGCAAGGGCAAGGACGCAGTCAGCATCCCGCTGCCGCAGATCGACATACCGCGGTTCAAGTTCGGCCAGAAGCAGACAGGCGGCGTCGGCCAGGGCGAAGGCGATGTTGGCGACGCGCTCGGCGAAGACGGCGAACCCGGCCAGGGCGCCGAGGCCGGCGACAAGCCGGGCGACCACGTACTGGAAGTGGATGTGAGCCTGGCCGAGTTGGCCGAGATCCTGGGTGAAGAGCTCGAGCTGCCGCGCATTGAGCCCAAGGGCAAGCACGTCGTGCAGACCGAAAAGTCTCGCTACGTCGGCATCCGCCGCATCGGCCCGGAATCGCTGCGCCACTTCAAGCGCACTTTCAAGGCCGCGCTGCTGCGCCAGGTCGCGAGCGGCGAGTATGACCCGATGAACCCGGTGATCATCCCGGAGCGCGACGACCGCCGGTACCGCAGCTGGGAAGTGCGTCCGATTCCCGAAAACAGCGCCGTGCTGATCTACATGATGGACGTCAGCGGCAGCATGGGCGAGGAACAGAAAGAGATCGTGCGCATTGAGGCATTCTGGCTCGATACCTGGCTGCGCAGCCAATACAAGAACATCCAGAGCGTTTACATCGTCCACGACGCCGAGGCCAAGGAAGTGGACGAACACACCTTCTTCCACCTGCGCGAATCGGGCGGCACGAAGATCAGCAGCGCCTACAACCTGTGCGCCAAGATCGTTCGCGAGCGCTTTAACCCGCTTGAGTGGAACATATACCCCTTCCACTTCAGCGACGGCGACAACTGGGGCGCCGACGATACCGGCCAGTGCTTCAAGCTTCTCGACGAGGAAATCCTGCCGGCCAGCAACGTTTTCTGTTACGGCCAGGTGCGAAGCGCCTACGGCAGCGGCAAGTTCAAGGAAGACCTCGACCAGAAGTACGGCGGCAACGAGCAGGTGATCACCAGCGACATCGCCAACGTGGACGGCATCATGGGCTCGATCCGCGAATTCCTCGGCAAGGGCAAGTGATCACCGGGTTTGGATTAAAAGGAAAACCGGGGCCTTGCGGCCCCGGTTTTTTGATTCGGCTTAGTCTTCGCCGTCGCCGCCGGTGATGACGGGCGGCGGCCTGTCGACGCCTGTTGAGGCGCGTTTCAGGAACAGCAATGCATAGCAGGTGTTGTAGATGTCGGACGGGTCGATCTCGTTCTGGATGTCCCACATGCCGCTGGCGTCCTGGTCCTTGAGCAGCACTTCCGCGCCCTCGATGTACCAGTCGTGCCCGCCGATCTCGTCGATGCCGCCCAGCATTCCCAGGCGCTCAACGGTGTAGAGGTAGTAGTAGAAGCGGTAGCGGCCGGCGCGCGGGTTTTCTTCCATGCTCCAGTTCTGGATCATCCAGGCAAGGCCGTCGCCGATCATCTGGTTGCATTCCTTCTCAACGGCTTCCCAAGCGCGCTTCTGGCCCGGGTCCTCAACCAGTTCGTCGCGGATCAGGATCAGCGCGTTGACGCCCGCGGCCGTCATGCTGCCGTAGCTTGTCTTGTCGAGTTCCTGGTGCGTGCTCTGGCGGGCGTAGCCGAAGCCACGGGCCTTGAGCTCAGGCGGCTCATCGCCGGTGCCGGTGCTGCGTTTCTTTTTCTTCTCGTCGTCGTCGGCGCTTTTCTTCCACTTGGCTTTGACGACCGGCCCGTCCTTGTCCTGCTGGGCGCGATAGAAGCGGAAAGCCTCAACCAGTACGCTCTTGTCGTACTTGATGCCGAGACGCGAGGCGCACTTCAGCCCGAGGATCGCGTACTGCGTGGCCGAGCAATCAACCTCGGGGTTGCTCTCGCCCATGCCGCTCTTGGCGTAGCGCCAGCCACCGCCGCCGTAGGCCTTGCGGAATCGGCTCTCGAGCGCCTTCACGGCGATCTCGCACATCTTCTGGTCCTTGCGGTCCAGCTTGAAGTTACGGTCTTTCTTCTTCTTCTTGGCGCCCTTTTCCTCGGTTCCCCAGCGCTTGATGGGAACCTTGTTCCCGTCATCGTCCTTCTTGAAGCGCTTCTTGGGGTTGTCGAGCTTGGCCTCGTGGGTTTCCCAGGCGCTGATGTAGTACGCCTCGACCGCGTTAAGCAGCGTGGCGTCCTCGTAGGTGGTGCTGCCGACCTTACCGGCCAACGACTGAATGGCGCCTTCTTCGGTGTAGTTCTCACGCAGCCAGTTCATGGCTGTATCGATTTCCTTCTCGTCCACGAAGCAGCCGGATTTGCACAGCGCCTGGATCGGGAAGGCCGTACGCGCGATCAGGTAGCGGTGCGGGGTGCCGGCGCCGTAGAGCTTCGGGTTGTCTGGGAACTTGCCGAAGACGGGCTTGGGATCGACGGGGTCGATACCCTGCTGCTTCTTCAGCCAATCGCAGCCTTTGTCGACCGCTTCCTCGATCTTCTCGCTCATCTTCTTGCCGAACATCTCTTCGCGCTTCTTCTTGGCTTCGGCGTCTTCCTTGTCGTCAGCCGCCACAGGGCGCGAAAGCCCGGCGAATAGCAGTGCGATTGCCGCTGTTAAAATGAACAGATTCCGCATGGAAACTCCCGGAACAGATGAATGGCCCAGCACCACAGATCAGAATAAGCCATCTGAGGGCGGATTTCTTCAAAAAAGGCGTCAGAAACTAAGTGGGAGGGGAACGCAAGTCCTTACACGAAAAGCATCTTTGAGCCCGCGCACAAATCGAACACGGGGCGGGACTTGCGGTTTTGATGCCAGCACGGGCCGCTCGACAGGTTAGCGCAGGCTCGTCATGTGACGCCCGCCGTCCACTTTCATGCACTCGCCGGTGATCCAGCCTGCCTTGTCCGAAGCCAGGAACGCGATGGCGGCGGCGACATCTTCCGGGTTTCCGTGGCGCCCCAGCGGGTGGGTCTGGCTGGAACGCTCCAGGAACGCGTCGTAGTCGGGTACCGCGTTGGTGACGCGATGCAACTCGCTGCGCACCACCCCCGGTTCGACCGCGTTAACCCTGACCCCCTGCGGCGCCAGTTCCAGCGCCATGGTCTGGGTCATCATGCTGACCGCGGCCTTGCTGGCGCAGTAGGCCAGCAGGTTGCCGTACGGGCGGGTACCGGTGACGCTGCTCACGTTGACGATGGCGCCCCTTGTCTTGACCAGTTCCCCTACTGCGGCATGGGTCAGGTTGTACACGCCGTAGACATTGGGCTGCATGACGCGGTTGAATTCCTCGGGCGTGGTGTCCGCCACACCGCCGTTGCCGATCACGCCGGCGTTGTTCACCAGCACGTCCAGCTTCCCGTGCAGTTGCACGGTTTCGGCCACCATGTGGGCACAGTCTTCCGGGTTCGTGACGTCCCCCACCACGTAGCTGCATGCGTCGCCGGCTTGCCCGCAGGCTGCCTTCAGCTTCTCTTCACGCCGGCCTGTGATGACGACGTGTGCGCCCTCATCGGCGAACAGGCGCGCGGCGCCAAGGCCGATGCCCGTGCCGCCGCCGCTGATCAGAACGACCCTGTCTTTGAAACCCACGCTATTCCCCCTGCTTGAGCCGGCGGATCAGGTGGTAGCCGAACTCGGATTTGACGATGCGCGCAAAGCCCTCGTCCGTGGACTTGGCGCAGTCGGTGAAAGGCTTGACGTACTGTTGTCCCTGGGGGTTGGGCACACCGTATACGTTGTGGACCTGCGAATCCTCGTTGTAGCCTTCCTGCATGCGCTTGAAGTTGTCGCGGTCGGGCTGGTTCTTGTAGCGGTTCCAGAGCTGCACGATCAGCTTGTGGGCTTCTTCCTCGGTGCGTTCGGGATCCTTGGGCGTGACGCGCGGGTTTGCACCCTTCCAGGTGACCAGGATCTGTTCCACGGACACGTGCGAAACAGGCGTCTTCAGCTTGCCCCAGTCGTCGTCGTAAGGCTTGTTGAACTCAACCTCGGCCGGCGCCGGCAGCGGCGTGCCGGGGTCGTTGTAGAGCATGATCCCGATGACCAGGCCCAGCACGGCCGCGCCCAGTATCGATATGATGATTCCCGCTTTGCGGTTACCGCGTCGTTTTGCCACTGGGTTACTTCCCCTCGGTGCTGTCAAAAACTTCGTAAATCTCGAGTTGCGGGTGGCCGGCGAACATCCCGGGATGCTTGCGCGAGTGGCCCTGTTTGAAGGCTTCGGACTTTGTCCAGTTTTCGAAGTCTTCCATGCTGCGCCAGCGGGTCATGCTGATGAAGACGCCTTCGCCGGTTTCGGTCGGGCGCAGCACGTCGAAGCTCATGAAGCCCGGCAGTTTCTCGACCAGCCCGGCGCGATCCTTGAAGGCTTCTTCGAAATCCTGTTCTCGCCCGGGCGTTACTTTGAATCGGTTCATTACAAGGATCATGGCTCGTCTCACACTCAGGTCCGCGCTAGATTAGAAGCATGAGCGAGTCTATCCAGATACTGGCCCACGAGCGCGATTGGCGCGAGTTCGAGGACACCCCGGGTGTTGCCTACAAGACCCTGCGCAAGCATGCCAACGGTGGTTTGACGATCCTGCTGAAATTTGAGCCCGGCGCACGCTATCACGGCCACCGGCACCCTGGCGGCGAAGAGTACTACGTGCTGGAGGGCGTATTGGAGGACCTGGGCAAGTCCTGGCCGACCGGCAGCTACATCTGGCACCCGCCCGGCAGCGCACACAGGCCGTCCAGCAAGGACGGATGCGTGGTGCTGGTAGTGCTGCCGGAAGCTGTTGAGTTGTTGGGTTAGACGTCGACCCGCTTTGCACGGGTTGACTTGGTGGAATTACGGATTTCGTCCCAACTCGCGACCCTGAGGTCGTCTTCGCCGATCTGTTCCACCGCTCCGTTGTCGCTGAATCGGACGATGCATTTCTCGCCGCTGAGCCCAAGCAACTGGCCTGCCCGCTGATGGGCGAGGCTGAAGACCTGCTGGCCGACGACAAAGCGCTTTCGCTGGGTCAAGGGTGCTTTCTCCGTGTTGGGGACTGCCCGCCGCGACTGCCTATGGCAACCCAGTAACGAATCGGCGCGGGGCACCCTTCCCGAACAGGAAAATTACCGGACCAAAATCACGCGATTTGGGCGGGGACTTCATCGGACGCAGGCGTGCGGTTGCCCGCCAGGTCGTAGCCATGCACGCGGTAGACGTAGCGCAGGCCGTGCACGGCCGTAGCGTCATGGTAAGCGGTGACCGGGGCGGGGACGGCGTCGATGCGCTCGAACTCGCCGCCATCGATGGCCCGCCAGACGTCGTAGCCGTAGATGGTTTCGTTGTCGGTGGCGGCGTTCCAGCGCAGGTCGATGCGGCCCTTGCTGCCGTCGGCCTTCAAGCCTGCGCCCTCTTTCGGCCATTCAGGCGCCGTCGCGTCGTCACTTTCGGGGGCCTGGATGTCGCCCTTCGGCCACAGGAAGCAAGTTACGGTCTGGAAGCGCTCGTCCTTGGCCTTGCAGACGTTGGCGTAGCAGCAGCGGATGACCTTTTCCCACTCGCCGGCCTGCACTTTCTTTGGCCAGTCCGGGTCGCACAGGATCGGGCGGGCCATGCCGATCAGGTCGGCGTGACCGTCGCCCAGAATCTGCTCGGCCAGTTGCGGAGTATTGATCTTGCCGGTGGCAATCACCGGCGCGTCTATACCCCGCTCGCGCAGGAAGGCCTTGATGCCGGCCGGAATGTACAGGTTAGCCGCGTTCGGGTAGTTTTTGCCCGGCATGCAGCGCTCGCCGGAGTAGCCGGTATACGGGTACAGTGGCTCGCCTTCGCGCGGCTGGGCGTCCTCGAATTTCCCGCCGGCGCTGATGCTGACGTAGTCCAACCCGGCCTGCACGAGGCGTAGCGCAATCAGGCGGGCTTCATCAACCGTGTAGCCGCCCTTGACGCATTCCTCGCCGTCGAAGCGTACACCGATCGGGAAGTCATCCCCTACTGCCTTGCGCACCGCTTCGACCACGCGAACCGGCAGGCGCAGACGTTTGTCCAGGCTGCCGCCGTAATCGTCGCGGCGTTTATTCAGGCGGCTGAGAAAGCTGGACAGCGTGTAAGCGTGGGCCATGTGCAACTCGACGCCGTCATAGCCCGCGTCGATCGCGCGAATGCTTGCGGCTGCGTACGCATCCACGATAGCGTCGATGTCGGAAATACTTAGGTCATCAACTTTCTGCCTCCAGCCGCTGCGTGAGATCTTCAGGAAGTGGATGATCTGCGGCGCAACGCATCCCGGTCCCGCGTCCTTCATCTTCTTGCGCAGTTCGCGCAAACCGGGCACGAATTCATCGTCGCAGATGCGCAGCAAAGGGCCGGACTTGCTGCGGTGTACGGCCATTGCCTCCAGCACCACCAGGCCGGCTCCGCCTTTCGCGAAACGCACGTAGCGATCCGTGATATCGCCGTTCACGAAGCCGTCTTCGCCGGACAAGCGCGTGACCATCGCCGGCACGACGATGCGGTTGGGCAGCGTCACGCTGTTGATCTTGAGTGGTGAAAACAGCCGGGCCGGTACATCCGCCATCAACTTTCCTCGGCGGCTTCGGTGGGAATCGGTGTGGCCTCTTCCTTGCCATTGACGAGGCGCGCGCGGGTGTCACCCCAGTCGGCCTGCGCGAGCGTTCCTTCATCAGTGAAGTAAAAGGCCTGGATACGAGTTCCTTCGTTACTTAACCAAACGACTTCCCACAATTTCGCGTCCGCGGGGAAGGGTGTGTCGTCAGTCTGGCCGCGGGCGACAAGCTTGGCGTCGGCCCCGCACATGGCGCCGGTGGCGTCAACCAGTGCGTCGAAGCTCAGGCTCGCTTCGGGCTTGTCAAAAATCGTCTGCGCCAGCAAGGCGATCCCGTACGTCGGCATGGCGTCGTCGGGAACGGCGGACCCTTCATGGTCCGCCGCCGCGCCGCTGCCGTGCATGCGCCCTTCCTCGAAGCGGATGCTGGATTCCCTGTTTGGTTCGTCATAGTCGAGGTGCACCGGCACGAAGCGACCGGCCTTGCGTTCGAGCACCAGGCGGCAATGCGCCTCATGGTCGAGCCCGGCGCCGTGGATGCGGATGCGGTGGTCCTGTACGCGATGGCCGTCGTCGTCGCGAGACAGGTCAATATGATACGACCCCGTGTGGCGGGACTTGCCGTCGTGGACCTGGTACACGGCGTACCAAAGGCTGTCATGCTCGCTGCTTGGCATCAGGCGTTACCGATCGGGTTGAGTTTGCCGGAGTCGCCGGGGGTGGCGGGGTGCATGCGCAGGCGCTCGACGGGTACGCCGTTGACGAGGTGGCTCTCGACGATTTCCTCCACGTCTTCCGGCGTCACCTGCTTGTACCAGACGGCTTCGGGGTAGACGACGACACTGACCCCCAACTCGCAGGTGTCGAGGCAGCCGCTTTTCTGCGCGCGGATGCGAGGTTTCAGTTTCTTCTGTTTCACCAGTTCCTTGAAACGCTCCAGCACCTGCTCTGAGCCCTTGCGGGTGCAGTCGCCGCGCGGGTTGGCTTCGTCGCGCGTGTTCAGGCAGATGAAAACGTGGCGCTCATAGGGCGGGAATTGTTTGGGCATAGTTACTCTTTCAGCATCTCGGACGCGATCACCAGTTGCTGTACTTCGCTGGCTCCTTCATATATGCGCAGCGGGCGAATCTCACGATAAAGTCTTTCAAAGATGCTGCCGTGCAGGGCACCAACTCCGCCCGCGAGTTGCAGGGCTTTGTCGATGATCCACTGCGCGTTCTCGGTTGATTGCCACTTGGCGACCCCGGCCTGCAAGGGGATACGCTGTTTGCCCCCGTCGAACTCGTACGCCGCGCGGTAGGTCAGCAATCTTGACGCGTCAAGCCTGGCGCGCATTTCGGCGAGTATGCCTTGCGCGATCGGCATTTCCGCCAGCGTCTTGCCGAACATCTGCCGCCTCTTCGCGTGTTTCAGGCACTCGTCCAGGGCGCGTCTTGCAAAGCCGTTGGCGGCCGCCGCAACCGTCGTACGCATGCGCCCCAGTGTGCCCAGCGCGATGCCCATGCCGTCGCCTTCGTTGCCGATCAACGCCGAAGCGGGCAGCTTGACGTTGTCGCACACAATCCTGCCCAGCGGGTGCGGCGAGATCGGGCGTTGCTGCTCGAAGCTGAGCCCGGGCAGCGTCGTATCCAGAAGGAACGCGGATACTCCCCGGCGCTCGTCCGAAGTTCGCGCGAAAAGCACGAAGTAATCCGCCACGCCAACGTTGCTGACCAGGTGTTTTTCGCCGCGCAGGATGTAGTCGTCCCCCACCCGCTCGGCGCGCAGATTGAGTTTTGAGAGGTCGCTGCCGGCGTCAGGCTCGGTGATGGCGAAGCCGAGGCACAGCTTGCCGGCGATGGCGTCGGGCAGAATTCTCTTCTGCTCGTCATCGCCCGCGATCAGCAAAGGCACCGCGCCCAGCGCCTGCATTGCCCAGGCCAGGTCGGCGATGCCCGCGTGGTACGCCAGAACTTCGCGGGCCAGCACGTTCGTGCGCATCGACCACGGCTCACTGGCGGCATGTTTCAGAACGCCGACCTTGCCCAAGGCTTTCAGCGCATCCAGCAGCGCCTGCGCGTCGTCGCCCGCGTCCGGGTCAGGCCAGTCGTGCTGACGCGCGTTCACATCCAACTCGCGAGCAAAGCTGCGCTGGGCGTCGGTGAAGAAAGGCAGTGTCAGCAGGTCTTCCATTACTGGAACTTCGGCTCGCGTTTTTCGGTCCAGGCGTTGTAGCTTTCCTTGAAATCCGGGTGTTGCATGCAGATGGCCTGTGCCTGTGCCTCGGCCTCCAGTGCTGTTTCCAGGTCGAAGCTCATGGCCTTGTTCAGCATTTCCTTGGTCATCATCAGGCCGAACTGCGGGCCCTTGCTGAGTTGGGCGGCCAGCTCGCTCACGCGCGGCAGAAGTTTTTCCGGTTCGACCACTTCGTTGTAGAGGCCTATGTCGAGCGCCTCGTGGGCATCGATGAAATCGCCGAGCATCAGTAGCTCGGTAGCCTTGGTCAAACCCACCACGCGCGGCAGCAGGAAGCAGGCGCCCATGTCCGCGCCGCTGAGGCCGACCTTGGTAAACAGGAAAGCGCACTTGGCGTAGTCGTTGCCGATGCGGAAGTCGCTGGCCAGTGCGATCGCGGCACCGGCGCCGCATACTGTGCCGTTCAGTGCAGCGATCACCGGCTTGCGGCAACCGCGGATGCTGCGAATCAGGTCCACGGTCATGCGCGTGAAATCGAGCAGGCCCTTCATGTCGCGCGAGAACAGCTCGCCGATGATGTCCTCGACGTCGCCGCCGCTGCAGAAGGCCTTGCCCGCGCCGGTGATGATCACCACGCGGCACGACTCACGCTCGTTCAAATGCTTGAAGAACGCGCCAAGTTCGGCGTACACCTCAAAGGTCAGGGCGTTGTAGCGCTCCGGCCGATTCAGCGTGATGGTGCCGACGCCGTCCTTTTCTTCATACAGGAAAGACTTGGGTTCCATGTCGGTCTCTTCTGGTTCGCGCTACTCGTTCTTTCCGTCAAGCAATGCCGCGAGCTGGTCCAGGTCGCCGCGCAGGTTCTGTACCGTGTTTTCGCTCAGCCCGCCCAGCAGGCGCGCGATGTCGTGAGTGTGCTGCGGAATGATCTTGTTGCAGTAGTCTTGCCCCTTATCTGTCAGCTTGATGAAGGTCTGGCGGCGGTCCTTGGGATTCGTCTCGCGGCGCGCCAGCCCCTGCTTTTCGAGGCGGTCCACGATGCCCGTCAGATTTCCCGCCGTGACCAGCAGCTTCTCGCTGAGGGTGCTGAAAGTCAGGCCTTCCGGCGAGCGCTCGAGTTGCGCCAGCACGTCGAACTGCGGCATGGTGCATTCGTCGCGCAGCCCTGCGCGCAGGTCGCGCATCGCGAGGTTGTAGCAGCGCGCCAGGCGGATCCATAACCCGACGCGGGCGCGCTGGCCGGCGGTTAACGGACTGTCGTTCATGCTTCCTCCTCCGGCACGACGCCTGTGGCTTCGATCTCCACCTTGGCGCCGGGCTCAAGCAGGCCTTTCACTTCAAGCAGCGCCATGGCCGGGTAATGCCGCCCCATTACCTCACGGTAGGCGGCGCCCACTGCGGGCAGGTCGGCGCTGTATTCG
>JAGQRI010000168.1 GCA_020425515.1 Planctomycetota bacterium
TGAGGATCTTGTCGAAGAACAGCGCCCGCCCGAGCTCGACCTCGTTCTGGTTGAGCTGCGGCACGTTCTGCTGCCCCAGCCCCTGCACGCCCTTCTGTTGAAGCAGGTTGCGCAGTTGCTGCTCGATCTGCGGGTTGCCCTGCACGCCCTGCACGTTCAGCGAAATCTGCGCGACGATGGTGTCCACGCCGTCCGTCGCGGTGACCTGGAACCCCCACTGGCCGGTGAGCGTCGGTGTGCCGCTGACGTTGCCGTTTGCGCTGAAGTTCAGCCCGAACGGCACGGCGCCCGAGGTGATGTCACAGGTGACCGCTGCCGCGGCGCCCGTGAACTGGAGGCCCGCCGAGTAAAACTGCCCGACGGTGGCGTTGGGTAAGACCGTGGAGGTGAGCGCCAGCCCGCCCGAAGTCCCCGAGCCGCCGCCACCTGTATTGCCCCCTCCGCCCGAGCTGCTGCCCGTGGATGAGGTCGTTGAGGTGGCGGGGGAGGACCCGGACTGGTCGCAAGCCGCGGCCAGGAGGGTAAACGTGAGCGCGCCCAAGAAGAGCGCCAGGGTGTAGTAACGCATGGTGTGTGCCGCCAAGGGGTGAAGCAGGGGTCAACCTGTTCACGCACAAGGTCACGGCAGTTTCACGCGGGTTCTGAAAATAATTTCGGCGGCCCGCGCGCCCCGGCTTATAGTACGGGGCGTCTTTCTGCTGAGCATTTCAATGGAGAACCGTATGCGCCTGAGTAGGCCAGCCTTCGCCTTCCTTATTATAGCCCTGTGTTTCGGGCTCGTGCGGGCGGGCGAGAAATCCGCCTTCAAGCCACTGGTGAACCAGAAGGGCGAGAACGTCGGAGGCGAGCTCACGACAGCGGGGGGCGTGACCTACTTGTTCTCGGCTCTGAGCAAGGGGCGCATGGACGGTGAAAAACTCGTCCCGCTCAAACAGCCGTCCGATATCGCGCCCGGCAACGCACCGAGACTTGAGCGAGTACTGGGCGGGCGCGCGATCTTCCGTTTCGGCAACACGCCAGGTTTCTATGTGGACGTCAAAGGGACCCTCACGCCGCTGCAGATGGACGGCAAGGATTTCGCCGCGGAAAGCGGGGTGCTGCAGTTTCCGCCCGACACCAGCATCCCGTGCTTCATGGATCACACCTACGGCCGGCAGGGCATCTTCGTGATCGAGGACCGGACGGTCACCTTCACGCCCTTCCCCAAAGAGGTATTCCTGCCTGACCTGGTCGCCGTGGAGGAGCGCCCGCTGCTGTATTCCGCGGGCAACCTGTGGTTCTTTGAGGATGGCAAGTTCACCCCGGTCACCGCCGCGGGCGGCGCGAAGCTGCGCATCCCGGCCATCGCCAGCATCAAGGTTGTGGGAAAGCTGGCGCTGGTCAAGGACGTCACCGGCAGCGACCGCCTGTTCAGCTTCGACAAGAACGAGATGACGCCCGTCAGCATCGAGGGCGACACGCCGAAGTCGATTCACGCGATCGGCAAAACCGCGATCGTAATCGGCTCGAAATGGTGGAAATACGACGGCAAGAACTTCGCCGAGTACCCCAGCCCCGGGCATCTGGGAGACGGCAGGACAGGCACGTTCTTTCTCGGCGATGCGGGCCTGGCGTTCGTTCAGACGAAGGAAGGAGACGCGTACTACCGGCTCGACGAAAGCGGCGCAAAGTTGATCGAGTTGAAAATCGGCGACGAAACCCTGTCGCCGCTCATTGGGGGCATGTTTACGCCCTTCACCCGGGGGAAATCCATCCTCATGGCGGGCTCGATCAACGGCAACAACGTATGCGTCACCGTCGACGAAAACGGAAAATGCAGCCCGCTTGGAGGAAGCATCAAGAGCGCCGGCATTGGGTCTGAAATGGTCGGAGGCGCTGACGGCATCTATGCCTCGCGCATGACCGAAGACGGCTACGAACGCATGTTCTTTTACAAGTTGAAGTAGCCCGACGGGCACACCACCGATTGGAGAACACCATGAAATGTTTCATGTTCGCGGCCGCCGCGCTGCTGCTGCTTTGCGGCAACGTCGTCCTGTGCGGCCCGTCCACCACGGAAAAAGCGCCGCCGGCCTGGAAAGTCGAGCCCTACAAGTTCCCCATTGAGGGCAAAACGCTCAACCGCATCTGCCGGCACGGCAGCGGGTTGCTGGCGGTGGCCGGGGATACCGAGGGCGACACGCTCTGGTATCTCGATGGTGACAAGCCCGCAGAGGTCAAAGACGCGGCCGGCAACCAGGTCAGCGCCGATTTTCTCTACACGGAACTGACCGGTGACGTGACCGTCGTGTCCGCCACCCGGTTCGACACCGAAACAACGCAATTTTACCTGGTGGCGGACGGCAAGGCTGAGCTGATCGTAGACCCCAAGGGCAAACCCGCCGCGGGCAAGTTCTACTTCAGTTCCGAAGCGGGTATCCCGCTGGTGCGCGGGCGGGACGAAACGGAAACGCCGTCGCCCGTTTTCGTGCTGATCAAGAACGTGCTGCAACCGGTCGCGGATGCCGCGGGCAAGCAGTTGTTCGCCGACGTCTGCATCGTTCAGATCCAGCCCGACGGCCGCCCCATTCTGTACAGCCGCAACATGGTAAACGGCGAATTCATCGAGTTGCCCGACTACTGGCTGGACGGCGCGAAGGCAACGCCGGTTGAGCCACTGAAAGCCAATCCGGACTGGAAGAGTGCCGGGAGCACGCGGACCGGCACGTATTTCAAGGGCAGCACGCTCGTGATCGACAGCGGCTCTGACTCGACAGCCGCGTGGGTCCAGCGCGGCGACAAGCTCGAATGGGTGGTCACACCCGACGGCGAGCCCCTGCGCCACGAAAGCATGACGGTCCAGTTCCGCGGCGACACCTGCTACATCATCGGGGCGGAGAACGCCGGGGATTCCGAAAAACCGAGCAGCGGGCACATCTACCGCTACGCCGACGGCAAGGCCACCGAGCTGAACGTCACGGAAGGAGAACACCTGGGCATGAGCTGGTTTCTGCCTGACACCGAAGCGCCGGTGCTCGTGGCTGAATCGGATGTGTCGATTGAAGAGTTGTGGATCATCGTCGATGACGTTGTCTGCCCGCTGAAAACTCCGGACGGAAAACACGCTCGCCTGCCGGAAACCCTGGCCAGCTGGCTTGTCGATGGGAAGTGGATGGTGAAGTACATGACGCCGCAGGGCTACCATTGGGGCCGTGTGGATGGGTCGACGATTACGCCCGTCTGCAGTGCAAGCCGCGACGAGTGGAGCATCGAGAACCCGTGGCGGTCGCTCGACGGCGACCTGTTCCTGGTCCGCGAAACGATAAGCCACGCCAGTTTCCGCCGCGTCGCCGGGGGCGAATCCGAGCTTCTGGCAACCGAAGACGGCGACCGTATCGAAGGCGTTTCGCTCCAGGTCGTCGCATGGGGCAAACGATTCCTCGTGGTGGCGGACCGGGACGACAAGAAGACCGTGGTCGCTTACAGCAGCTACACCGTCCACCGCTAACCGGCGGCGCGGCGGGTAGTCCCTTCAATCGAAGGCGCCCGGCAAACAGAATGGCAGGCCAACCCTGCAAAGGAACATGCCATGAGACTTCTTGCGAGAATCACGCTGGCGGCGACCCTGCTGATCGGCCTCACGGCGCTGTCCAAGGCGGCCCCGGACACGAAATCGCCGGGCGCGGACTGGCAGGTGAAGCCGCTCACGATCACGGCCGGGGACGGCAGCACGCTTGAGGTCACGCGTGTTTTCCAGCATGGCGCCGCGGCGCTGTTCCGGGCCGAAGACGCGAAAATGAACGGCACGCTCTGGTACACCGAGGGCGACACGCCGGTGCAGGTTTGTCTCCCCGACGGCAAGCCGTTCACCGGCGACCGCCTGAACGTGGATGAGTACGGCGACACGCGCATTGCCAGCGCCAGCGATCGGCAAACCGGGCTGCCGCACTATGCGGTGCTGGAGAAAGACAAGGCCAAGCCCATCACCGGCGCGGACGGCAAGCCGGTGACCGACACGATCAACTTCCGCTACGCTGAAGGAGTCATCCTGGGCCAGACCAGGACCAGGAAACGCAACACCTTGAGGCCGATCCTGTTGCTGCAGGAAACAAAGCTGCTCCCCGTGAAAGACCGCGACGGAACAGAACTTAAGGGTGTCGCCGCGATTATCGAGAGGCAGCCGGGCGGCGAGCTGCTTCTGTATGCGCTGCAGGACGTCACCGCCAGGCGCGGGGGAACGCCAAGCTACCGGCTGCACGGCGGCACCGCGACGCTCGTGAAACGGCCTGGCCCGGCCCCCGAATGGAAAGACGAATGGAAAGACGAAGACAGCGCGGTTCACTGTGTCTACGTCAACGACCACGCAGTCGTCGCGGCGCACAGCGCTACCGCAGCGGGCGCGTGGTACGTGACTGACGGAAAGTACGAACCGGTCAAGGACGCCGACGGCAAGCCCCTGAAGCACGAGTGGATGGAACTGGCTGTATTTGAAGACCAGGCCTACCTGTTTGCGTCCGACACAACCGAAAAGGGCGACCACCCGTCCGACGGCTTCATCTACGCACTGGACGGCAAGCAGGCGACGCTGGTGAAGGTGCCTGAGGGGCGGCACCTCGGACGCCCAACGCTGCTGGCCTGGCGCGGCCCGCCGATCGTGCTGTCGCAAATGACCGAAGACCGCGACGTCTACTGGTTGTTGGAAAAGGACAAGCTCAGCGCCGTCACCACGCCGGACGGGACCATGGCCCGCGCGCCCGGGATCTTGCAGGTCTGGTCCACCGCCGGCCACCAGCTTCTGCGCTACCAGGGTGACAACGGCCCGATGTGGGGCGAACTCGACGGCGCCGCGCTGACGCCGGTCTGCAAGGCCGACAGCAACCAGATGCCGCGCTACACGCCGTTCCATGAAGTCGACGGCGAATTGTTCCTCGTCTCGAAAATCCACGGGGATGTTTCCATCTCGACCGTGAAGGACGGCGCCGCTTCGATCGTCACCTACGACGGCGGCAAGGAACTGAAAGCCACCTACTTCACCACCGCCCAGGCCGGCAAGAAGCTGTACGTGGCGCTGATCAACGACGAGGCCCAGTCCTACGGGCTCGTGCTGGAGCGCGGCAAGTAGACATTTTATGGAAAGCGCGGTGCCCGATGGCCGGCGCGCCGACTCCAGATGCACCGGGCTCGGTGACATCAGTCAACTCGGAAGGTGACGACCGGGTGTCGGCTGTTAGACTGCCATGCCGGAGGATGCGTAGATGAAGCGACTCGTCACGGTCGGCGCCGCGCTGGCGGCACTGGTGCTGGTCTGCATGGCGCAGAGCCCCGGCAGCGCCGAGAAAAAAGCAGCGGGCAACACGTGGGAAATTGTGGAGCTGCCCCTGCCCGAACAGATCAGCAAGGCAGACTTGATCGGCATCTCCCCCCAGAGCAACTCCCTGCTGGTTATGGCAACCGTCGACTGGAAGGAACAGCTTTGGAAGTACGACGGGAAAGAGTTTTCACAGGTGAAGTACGCCGATGACTCTCCCGTTGTCGGAGATTCATCCTTCCTGGTTTGGCCGTGGGAGCCCGTCGTCTACGGGATCGCGGATAAGAAAAACGGCTACTCCTACGTCATCGTAAGCGGCGGTGTCGCGCACAAGCTGGAGGACGAAAAGGGAATGGTCTTGCATGCGGATTTCCTCTCCGCAGACTCCATATCCGGCCGCATGTTGATCCTCGCCAAACATGACGAGTCAACCCGGCGCGCCCTTTACCTGGTCGAGGAGCACACGGCCCATCCGCTTCTCGGCCCCGACGGCAAACAGCTGAACGCGCAGGCCGCGCAACTCAGCATGGGCACGGACGAACGGCTGTACCTCGTGACACTGCAGAACCACGAGGTGATAAATTACCTGCTTACTGACGACGGCGCCCGGGAATTGCCGACGCCGCAAGCACCCGGGGATCTCGCCGCGAATCTCGGCAAGTGCAGGCCGGTCTACACGAAGGAGCGCACGATCGTGTCCGGCATCGACAAGCGTACCGATCGCGCCCGCGCGTGGCTGGTGAAAGACGGGAAAGCACAGTTCGTGACCGACGCGGAGGGGAAAGCGCTGGATCACAAGACGATCGACCTGTGGTACTACGCTCCCGACACCTACATCTACTGCACGGACAAAGACGCGGGCCTTGAAACTCATTCCGTCTACTTCCTCGACGGTGCAAAGGCCGTGAAGGTGGACCTGGGCGACAACGACCCGGGCAAACTCAAGTGGATTGGGGGCAGCGTCGCCGGGTTTACCGGCAGGGACTCCCGCGGTACCCCCGCTCTTTGGCGCTTCAAAGGCGACATGGCCGCGAAGGTGGCCCTGAAGGACGGAACCGGCGTTATCCCTGACGAATTCTCGTCGGTCCGCACGGTCGGCAGCCGCGCCGTCGTGCGCTTCTGGGGGGACGGCATGATGTGCGCCGGGATTCTGGACGGAAACACGGTGACCCCCCTTCGCTCCAAACCGGGCTATGGCGCTCCGCGCCTCGCGGATGCGGTGATCGAGAACGACGGCGCGCTGTTTCTGTTCGCCGGCAATTACAAGACAGGCAAGTCCCGCGAGTGCCTGGGGCTTCTCGACGCGAACTACGAATACGAAACCCTGGCGACGTCGGACGGCACTGAACTGGAGGGCCAGTCAATCCAGGCCGAGCGCGTCGGCAACACGCTGTATGCGAGAGTGGACAGGGACGATCTTCCGCCCGCGCTGTACGCCATCCGGCGTAAATAAGGAAAAGAACGATCCGGGTGGATCTTCCCCGCTTCTTCCCGGCTGCCGCCGGTACGGCGCGCGGCATTTGGGATTGCAGCCCGCGACGCCTGTACTAGAACGGTATGTCGTTCCTGAAACTTTGATCCTGATTAGGGAGCCGCCGTGAAAACCGCTGTCCGGCTTGCGATGATCGCCTTCTGCCTGCTGCTCGTGCACGCGGCGCCCATCCACTCGCAGAAGAAACCCGCCGTCAAACGCGTCGATTTCGGCAAGGACGTCGAGGTCTCCCGCGGGCTATGGTTCGCCGAGGCCGGCGGCGACCTGTATGCCGCCACCGGCTCGTACTACAAGCAGGTCTGGCGCCTGCACGAAGGCAAGCCCGAGCGCGTCAAGACAGCCGACGGGCGCGAGCTTTTCCAGGCCGACCGCGGCGAGCTGCTGCCCGTCGACGGGCGGGTCGTGATGCAGGGCTCCGTGATCAATAAAAAGGAAGACAAGCGCGAAACCGCCCTGTACGTGATCGACGGCGGCGTCGCGAAGCCGCTCAAGGACGAAAACGGCAAGACCGCCAGCATCGAAAACGGCGTGCGGAACATCGGCCAGGGCTGGAACGGCTCGGTCAACCAGAAGTTCATGCTCGCGCCCGGCGTGGTCCTGCGGCTCGACGGCGACAAGGTAACCAGCTTCAAGTTTCCCGAGGGCTACAGCCTGCCGCGCCCGCTCAACAACAGCCCGCTGCTGGCGACTTCGCGCTACGACGACAGCGGGCGCAAAGCCTTCACCTCGTGGATGATCATCAACAACGGCAAGTTCGAGCAACTGAAAGACGCCGCCGGCAAGAAGCTCGAGATCGAAATGGAAGACTCGAACTCCACCTGGTCCGCCGGCAACTACTTCTTCCTCAACGTCGGCGAAGCGGAACCCAAATGGCCCGGGCACCGCGGCTCGAGCCTCGCTTGCTTCCACGTTGAGGGCAGCACCGCGAAGCGCGTCGAGATGCCCGAACACAGCGCGCTGTCCGGCTGGTTCGACGCGGGCGAGCGGGTTTACGCAATCGTGGACCAGCCGCAGCGCTCGCGCCTGCTCGAACTCCAGGCTGACAAGGCAATCGAATCCGACGCCTGCAAACGCCCCGGCAAGTTCGGGCAACTGTTCGCCCTGAGCGCCCGGGCGTTGTCCGAAAGCACCCAGGACCTGGCGGTGGTCTGGATCGTCAAGGACGGCGCGCTCGTACCCGTCGAGCCGCACGAAGGCTGGGAGCTGGACGAACTGGCCGAGGTCCAGCGCTACGGGAGCCACTGGCTGATCGCGACCCGCCCCCGCGCGGAGCTCCGCGGGCGCCCGAGCGACAAACCCTGCCGCATGCTCATGCTGGGCGCATCGGGCAAGGCGGCGCCCATTCGCAATGACAAGGGCGAGCTCTTCGAGGCCGGGACCGTGAGATTCTACCCCGCCGGGGACGGCGCCTACATCTATACGCGCGCCGACAACTACTCGGACTTCGAGTTCCATTACGTGCCCTGGAACGACTGAACGGAGACGACCATGAACACCTTCAAATTGATCGCCGCCTGCATGGCCCTGTGCCTGCTGTCGTTCCAGGCCGTCGCGCAGGATGAACCGGAAAAACCCGCCGCGCCCGCCGGCGACTGGGTCGAGATCACCCTCGACGACGGCACGCCCTTCGGGTTCGGCAGCCTGCTCCAGGCCGGCGACGGGCTGTGGGGAGCCGATTACGACCGCACCAGCTACGGATGGCTGCTTCACAACCTGCACGACGGCAAGTCCGAGCCGGTCAAGCTCAAGGGCGGCGAGCTGTTCCGCGCCGACCTCAACCGGTTCTGGCGCGTCGCGGGCCACGCCTTCGTCGCCTCGGCCGTTGATCCGAAGAACCCCAAGGCGTCCCCCGGGCTGTATCTGCTGGAAGGCGCCGTCGCCACGAGCATCAAGACGCCCGACGACGACCTGTTCATGGCCGAGCCGCAGGCCGAAGCGCTGCTGACCGACAGCAACTACCTCGGGCTCAGCAGTCGCGAGGGGCACGCCTGCTACCGTTACGACGGCAAGCTGACGCGGGTGAAGTTCCCGGTCGACAATCCCCGGTTCCGGGCGTTCCTTGCGGACGGCGACCGCCTGTTCTGCTCGTGGCCGCTGGGCGTCTGGATGTACGACGGCAAGAAATGGACTGAGCTGAAAGACGAGGACGGCGACCCGCTGTGGGGCCCGCGCCGGTTTTCGCAGGTTGCGGGCGACTACCTGTGCGAGCCCTCGGACGAATCCATCGGCACGCTGTACGTGCTGCAGGGCGACGTTCTGCGCCGGGTCACGTTCAACGATGACCTCTACGCGCGCGACCTGTGCGCCTTCGGCGACCGCGTCCTGGTCACGATCACCAAGCTGGGCGTCCCGCAGGTGGTGGCGATGGTGGAATTCACCAAAAAGGGCGCGGTCACGTTCAAGCCCTATGCCGAGGTCGCGCAGCGGCAGACCGTCCGCATCTGGGGCGACGGCAACGTCGGCATGCTGATCGCCTACGACGGGCGAAACTACTCCTACTACCGCCTGAACGCCGACGGCATCGCGCCCTTCAAGTTCGCGGAGGACCAGCCCCTCGGCTGGATCGGCAACGCCGTCACGCTCAAGGACCGCCTGGTGGCAACCATGCGCAGCGGCGGCTGGAACACACCGTGGCAGCTCGTGAGCATCGACAAGGACGGCAACGTGGGCGCCGCACGCGACAAGCAGGGCAACCCCGTCAGCGGCTCGGAGCTGCGCCTCGGCCAGGACAGCAGCGGCATCTACGTCACCAGCACCAAAGGCGAGACCCCGCACACCTGGTACCTGCCGGTAAAGTAAAGCAGCCGGCCATTTGCAGGCAGAAACTGGAGAGTGTTCCGATGAAAACCCGCTGGATCGCAAGCTCGCTGCTGCTGTTGGCAATCTGCCTGCCCGCAACAGCCAAGGGTTTCGGCAACTGGAAGCCGGTAACAAACGAAGGCGGCGAGACCCCGACGTTGTACGGGCTGCTCAACGCCGGAGGCTCAATGTACGCCCTCGGCCCTGAGCCGGATGCGGACCGCAACAACCCCGCATGGCTGCTCGAAGCAGAAACCGCAAAGCCCGTCACCGGTCCGGACGGAACCCAGGTCTCGCTGTTCTCGCTCGCCCCCGTCGGCGGGCGGGCGCTGGGCGCCCATCACCGGTCTGACGACAAGGCGAAATACGATCTCTGGAGACTCGACGGCGAAAAGGCAACGCCCTTGCTGGACGAAGACGGCGAGCCGCTGACCATAACCTTCCCGCTGGCCCCGATGTTTGCAGATGCCCCGGACTGCCCCTACTTCGGCGCCCAATCCAGCAAGGGGCCGCCGGGGGGCGCCAACGCCAGGGCAGACTTGTACTGGCTTGGCGAAAGCGAAATAAAGCGCCTGGACCCGGGCGAACTCAGCTTCCCGCGTTATGCATGGACCGGCAAGCACCTGATCCTGACCAACAAGGGCGCCACCTACTCCTTCACCGACGGCAAAATGACGGAGCTGAAAAGTGCCGACGACAAGAAGCTGATGCTGTACCCGTCGTCCGGCTGCGGCGACGTGATCGCCACAGAAAGCGGCGTGCACCTGTACCGCATCGACGGCGGCACCGTAACCCCGATTCCCCTGCCCGAAGGACATACCGATGCGAAGCTGTTTCAACTGGGCGACAGCGTCTACGTCTGGATGAAAAAGGTAGTCCAGAACGTCTTCATGAAAGTCGACGGCAACGAACTGAAACCGACTCCGCTGACAAAAACCCTCGACCGCGTCCCCATAAACGCATTCCAGTGCGCGGCGGGCGTCGCGGTCACGTTCGCGCGCAATGAGAAACGCGGCACCAACGACCTGGTCGTATGCCGCGAAGGAAAGGCCTCGTTCGTCAAACCGCCGAAAGGCTGCGATTTCAACATGGTTCACAGGCTGGTCCCGTACGGGGACGGGCACCTCGTGGTCGCGCAGGGCGTCGGCGGCAAGACGCTGCTGATGGCGCTCGACGCCAAGAACAAACTCAAGGTCGTCGACTATCCGGAAACGAAGTTCCACCCGGACGAGAAGGGTTTCATCGTGAGCGATACGGGCATGTACTGGCACTACACCGACGAGGACAACAAGGCAACGCTCCTCTACGTGTCGGCAGCCTGATTCGTAAGGGCGGCAAATGTAGCGGGGTCAAAGCAGTGCTTTGACCCCGCTACGAAAAGCCTCCGATGCCGGCGATCTAGTTCGCCGCGCCGGCTTCCTGCTCGATCAACTGCTGCCAGAACTCGGCCGGCATGTCCTGCGCCAGGTTGAGCGCGCCGTTTGCCCCCGCGTATACCGGCTCGCCCACCTTGGTCACCTTGCCGCCGCCGA
>JAGQRI010000169.1:0-1138 GCA_020425515.1 Planctomycetota bacterium
TACTGGTCCAGCGCCGGGCTGATCATGGGGCTGAAACGCCTCGATGAAAGAGAGCTGGCATCGCCGGTGACCGCGTGAAGATCCTGCACGTGATACCCAGCATCGGGCCCGAGCAGGGCGGGCTCAGCACCGGCACGATCAACATCTGCCGCGCGATGCAGAGCGTCGGCATCGAGACCGAACTGGCCTGCCTCAGCGCTGACGCGACGCCGGACGATCTTCCGCTGCACCGCTTCAAGCCCGGGCTGCACCTGACCGCCGCCAGCCCCGACATGCGCGACTGGCTGCTGAAACACGCGGCGGACTACGACGCCATCGTCGCCCACGTGGTGTGGCTGAACCCCGCCCACTACGCCGCGAGCGCCGCCGCCGGGGCGGGCATCCCGCTGTTTCTGGCCAGCCACGGCATGCTCGACCCGGACGCGCTGCAGCATCACCGCCTGCGCAAGCTGGTGCGCTGGCACCTCGGCGTGCGCAAGCTGATCCGCCGCTCGACGCTGGTGTTTACCTCGGAGGCGGACCGCGCCCGGAGCCTCTCGCACCCCGAGCTTGAAGACGCCCCGTGCGTGGTGATCCCGAACCCGGTCGCCATCCCGGAGCACGCCCCGCCGCCTCCGGACGGCGAGCCCTGCGTGCTGTGCCTGAACCGCCTGCACCCCCGCAAGGGCGCGCTGCAATGGGTCGAGGCGCTGCTGAAGCTCCGCGATGAAGGGTTGCAGTTCAGCGCCGTCCACGCCGGCTTCGAGCAGGACCCGGGCTACGCCGCCGAGGTCCGCCGCATCGCGGCCCCGCTGGTTAATGAAAAGCGCCTCGAGTTCAAAGGCGCGGTCGCCCATGACGAGGTGCAGGACCTGATCCGACAATCCGCCATCATCGTGCACCCGGCCACCGGCTTCGAGAACTTCGGGCTGGTGATCACCGAGGGCATGGCAAACGCGCGCGCCGTGGTGGCCTCAAGGCGGGCGCTGGCAACGCCGGAGCTGGAGAAGGCCGGCGTGGTGATCGGCGCCGAGCCCGAGCCGGGCCAGTTGGCCGACGCCATGCGCCGCCTGTTGCAGGACGCCAACGCCCGCCGCCGCATGGGTGAGGAAGCGCGCGAGTATGCACGGGCGCATTTCGCCCCGGAGGTGGTCGGCGC
>JAGQRI010000169.1:1183-4625 GCA_020425515.1 Planctomycetota bacterium
TTATCCCCAGAACCAACAAACCCTTACCAACCCGTACACGAAACCTATAGTTGGGGAAGCACTTACACGCACGGGGATGAGCGGCATGAGCAACGAACTGGCACCCGAAGGACCAGAGTTGCAGCCCGACGGAATGGGCTTCGACGAAGAGGCAGGCAGCGAGGATGCGTCGCACCTGCTGCCACCCATTCGTGAGCTGCCCCAGGACCGCGAGTTCCTCGAGGGCGCGTTCTATTCCATCCAGACCGCCGACGGCGCGCCCGCCAACCCGCCGCAGCAGCTTGGCGAAATCCTCGGCCAGGGCTTGTTCCAGAGCCTGACCGACGTGCACCTGTTCGGGCGCAACGCCGCAAGCGAACCCTGGCTCGAAGTCGGGCCGATGACGCCGGAGCCGGTGCAGATCCTGGTCGCCCAGGAACTGCTGCCCGTGAGCGGCGAGCCGCTGGCGCAGGACGACCTGGAGATGTTCGAGATGGTCGCCGGGCGCGTGGCCAAGACCCTCAAGCGTGAAAAGCAGGCCCCGAAGGAAGACGCCGGGGCCGCCGCCGGGCGCAGCAACAATCTCGCCGCGCTGAAAGGCACGCTGGGGGAAACGTTCGGGATGTCGCTGGCCGGCAGCTTCCAGCTTGCGGACGTGACGGACTGCTGCCTGAGCCTGGGCATGAAGCGCCACGGCAACGCGTTCGCGTGGTACGGCGGCAAGTCCACCGGCGACCCGATCTTCCACGTGACGGTCGACGGCGCCGAGCTGACGCAGGGCGCGCAGGGCGCCACCGGCAAGATCAACCTGGCCTACACCGTTGCCGCAGTGGCCCAGCCGCGCAAGGTGCTCGAGCGCATCTTCGCCGCCTGCTACTACTTCCAGAAGCGCCTGGGCGGCGACGTGCAGATGGATGACGGCAGCGCGCCGACCGACGCCGTCGCACGCGGCGAGCACGCCCGCCTGGAAGGCGCGATCAAGAAGGTCGAAGACGCGGGCATGCGCCCCGGGCACATCATCACGAAACGCCTGACCTGAATCGAAACCCGCCCGAGGCTTCCTTCTAACCGTGTGCAAAGTGTTCGCCGCGGAAAAGCTTCCGTGCCCGGCGTTGCGCGCGACCGCCCAAGTTGCCTAGAATCGCCGGTTCGGGGCGAAGACGACGACGCGGCGCGAAGTGTGAGACTCTGGCGGAACTGAATGGCTCCTGGGGATGTAACCGCACAATCGTTTTCCAGTCGCAAAGTGTGCCTCGGGCGCGCCCGCGAGCATTTGGCGAACCGCGCCTACAATGCCGCGCGCAACACCCTCGAACGCGGGCTGCACCAGTGGCCCGACCTTGAGTTCCATCACGAATTCCAGACCGTGCTCGGGCACATCGCCTTCCGCCAGGGACGTTTCCGCGAAGCCCGCGGGCTGCTGAACCGCGCCACCGGCGACCCGGACTGCCACGTCGAGGCGCGCTTCCTGCTGGGGCGCGCGCTGCTGGAATCATGGCGGGTCGAGCAGGCGATCGTGATCCTCGAAAGCATCCTGCACGATGAAGAAGGGCTGGTTCCCTACCGTGTTCACGCGGGCGGGGCGCTCAGCGTGGCGTACTCGGCGCTCGGGCTTAACAAGAGCAGCCAGGACGCGCTGGAAGAGGCCGCCGCCTTCGGGCTGATCAGCGCCCAGTTGCTGGCCGATGAGGGCTTCCGGCTGATGCGCGTCGGCGCCTACCCGGAAGCGGAAGTCCAGCTCGCCAAAGGCCTCCAGGTGGACAGCACCTGTGAGGACGCCTTCTTCCGCCTCTGCAACACGCTGTACATCCAGGGCAAGACCGAGCCGGCGATGGAAGTGCTGGCCTACGGCATCGAGCAGTCGCCCGAGTACGTGCCGTTCTACAAGCTGATGTCCGAGCTGTACTCCAGCCGCGGGCAGTACAAGGAATGCGCCGCCTTCCTGCGCCGCGCGCTCGAGATTTCGCCCCAGGCCGACGACGCCGACCAGACCCGCTTCATGATGGCGCAGGCGCTGCAGCGCGCCGGGCGCTTCGAGGCGGCGGTGCTCGGCTACAAGGATCTACTGGGCCAGCACCCGCGCACGCGCCTGCGCAAGGACGCCCGGATGCGCCTCGACGCGCTGGTCGCCCGCGACGAAAACGCCCGCGTCGAGCGCCTGTCGGGCTTCCCCCGCAAGCTGCAGAAGCGCGCCTACTGCGCCCCGAACACGCTGGCCAACGTGCTGACCTTCGCGGGCGCCGGCGCGACCCAGGACGAAATCGCCGCGCGCGTCTTCAGGGGGACGTCAACCCACTGGCCTGAGATGTTCGACTACCTGAAGGACATCGGCGACGTCGCCTTCCGCGGTTTCTTCGGTTCCATTGAGCTGCTGCGGCGCTGCGTCGACGCCGGGCTGCCGGTCATCACCACCGAGTACTACGGCATGTCCGGGCACGCGCTGGCGATCATCGGCTACGACGACGCGGTCAAGCTGCTGATCGCACAGGACCCGCGCTTCCTTGAGCCGGTGGAAATCCCCTACGCGCAGTTCGAGAAATCCTGGCAGCACGACGATGGGCTGTGCGTGGCCGTCACCGCCGCCGACAAACGCAAGCGGCTGCCCGGGCAGAGCGGCGACGAGGAACTGCTGGTACGCGAGTTCATCGACCTGCTGCGCAAGCGCAACGACGGGCAGGAAGAAGACGCCATGCGCTCGGCGGCCGAGCTTTCCCAGCAGGCCCCGGAAAAGCAGGCGCCGCTGCGCATCCTGGCCGAGCTCGCCCTCGCGCGCCGCGCGACGAAGGAACTCAGGCAGTTCTGTGAGGAAGCCCTGCGCAAATGGCCCGGCTGCTTCTGGGCGACCCGGCACCTCGGCGACGCGCTGTGGATGGACGGCAACGCGGATAACGCGCTGGAGCAGTACCACAAGGCCCGCCGCATCGACCGCCGCGACGAAAACCTGTCCTATGCCATGGGCGAACTGCTGATCAGCGAGGGCCAGCGCCGGCGCGGGCGGGCGTACCTGCTGGCGGCACTGCGTGAGGACCCGCGCTTCCACAACGCGCGCCTGCGCCTGGCGGAAGACCTGTTCGAATCCGGCGACACGGACGGGGCCAGGTTCCACACCCGCCTGCTGATCGAGTACGACCCGGACAACGGCGCCGCCCGCGAGCTGATGGCCAAGATCACCGGCAACACCGTGGTGCGCACCTACGCCGAGGCCGCCAAGAAAGTGAACGAGGAAGTGGCCCGCAACCAGGACTCGCGCGAGCCCAACGAGCCGGGGGTCGAGCCGCCCCCGCCGCCGATTCCCGACGACGAAACCGAGGTCGAAATCGACCTCGATGACCTGTAGGGACACGCTGCCGCGTGCCCCCGCGCCCCTGACCGCTTACTGTGGGCGGGTTTGCGGCGACCGGTGCAACCTGTCACAGCCACCGAAAACAAACTTCCGAATTCTTTCGGTATGTCAGTCGTTTCT
>JAGQRI010000170.1 GCA_020425515.1 Planctomycetota bacterium
CGTGTTGCCCCAGGTGCGCGGCATGGCCGGGTTGATCTCGGCGACCACGTTGCGCGCGTGGCGGATCGCGCTGACCACGACGTCGGCCGCGACGCCCACCGTGCAATAGCCGTGCTTGTCCGGCGGGCTGAGTTGCACCAGCGCCCAGTCCAGCGGCAGGCGCTCATGGAACAGCCCGGGAATCTCGCCCAGGAAGATCGGCATGAAATCGGCGCGACCTTCCTGCACGGCCTTGCGCACGTTGTGCCCGATGAAGAACGCGGTGTGCCGGAAGCTGTCGGCGTATTCCGGGTCAACGTAGGGCGCGTCGCCCAGCGTCAGGATGTGCAGCACGTTGACGTCGCGCAGCTCGCCGGAGCGGGCCGTCATGGCCTTGACCAGCTCGTTCGGCTCGGACGCGCCGCTGCCGATGAATACCCGCTCGCCTGATTTGATGTTCGCGACAGCCTCGGCCGCCGATACGTATTTCAGCCCCATGCCCGCCTCCCGCGACGAGTGTAGCTGTTTCGAGGGCTAAACCAAATCTTCCATGACGATCCGTTCGGCGACGAGTGGCGTCAATGCGACACCCATGCCGCCGAAGCCCGCGATGACCTCGGTCCGGTCGTCGATTTTCCGCCGCGGTGAGCCGCCCAGGTGCTTGCCGCCCACGAAACCCATGATGCCCGCCCACTGGTGCTCGACCTGCCAGTCGTCGTGGCCCAGGACTTCCGCGGCAACCTGTTTCAGGTACTCGCGTACTTCTTCGGTGGGGCGCAGTTCGCGCGTGCCGTGCTCGGCCTTGAAACGGTCGCGCCCTCCGCCGAGCAGCAGGCGGTCATCCACAAAGCGGAAGTAGTCGTACCCGGCGTTGAGATAGCCGAGCGTGCGGTCGGTGCGGGTTCGGACCGGGCTGGTCACGATCACCTGTCCGCGCCCGGGCTGAACGTCGCTTGCGGCGTCGAGTTCGCCGGCAAACGAATTGGTGCAGATGAACGCGCGCCCGTACTCAAGCTCATGGCGCCCGGCGGGAGTTTCAAGTTCCGCCTTGCCCTCAGCGACGCGCAGCGCCTTCACGCCGAACTCGAAACCGGCGCTCGACGCCCGCCCTTGCAGCACACGCATCAGCTTGACCGGGTGCAGCGCGCCGTCCGCCTTGTTGAAGACCGTCGGGCGCACGTCGTTGCCGATGCGCCCGGCGCGGACGGTGTAGATTTCTTCCCCGGCGGCCTGGTTCAGTTGGGCCAGCAGCTCGCGCTTATCGTCGGTGACTTCGTCGTAGTCGGTCGAGCCGCAGTCTTCGATGTCAAAGTCGGGGAACTCGCGGCGGACGATCGCGATGCCCTGCCGGCGCTGCAGAAACGTGTCGACTACGCTGTCGATGCCCGCGTGCTGCACGTCGCTCAGCATCTCGGAAACCTGCCCGCAGGTCAGGAAACCGGCGTTGCGGCTGCTGGCCCCGTAGCTGAAACGGTCGCGGTCGATCACCAGCGTGCGCGCCGGTTGTGCACGTTTGCTTAAGAAATAGGCAAGCCAGCGCCCCATGAAACCGGCGCCCACGATAAGCCTGTCCACGCGCCGCGGCAGGTCGCGCGGCGGCAGGGGCTCAGGGGGAAGCTCGCTTTCCCAGTAACTGAAACGTCGCATCTCCATAGGGCGCACAGGTTGCAAAACCGCGGGCATTGTTGCCAGCCGCGTTCTGGCAACTCGGCGCGCCAGCGGTTAACTTGGCTGCCGGAGTGACTCAAATGAAAGACCAGAAGCTCGGACCCAATGATCCCTGCTGGTGCGGAAGCGGCAGGAAATACAAGAAATGCCACCAGGCCGAAGACCAGGCCAAGGTGCAGGGCGTCGTCGTACCGCCAAAGAAAGAGGCCAAACGCGACCCGTTAATTTTGGATGAAGACGAGCGCAACGGCATGCGCAAGGCCGGCGCCTTCAACGCCGAGCTGATGGATTACATCCGCGAGTACGTCAAGCCGGGCATCACGACCGGCGAGATCGACCAGCTCGTGCACGACTACACG
>JAGQRI010000171.1 GCA_020425515.1 Planctomycetota bacterium
GAACCCCCGGTACCTTGCGGTACACTCGCTTTCCAAGCGGGCACAATCGGCCACTCTGTCACTCCTCCGCGAGGTTGGATGGCCCGCAGGCCGCCAAACCTCGTACCCTGGGCCTTCAACTGCGCTTCGGGCGAGGCGCGAATGATAACGCCGGGCGGATTCTGGGCAAGGTAGGCGAAACTTGCGGTCGTTTCGTAAGTGCCAATCCGCAAATTCCGGGGTACTTTTCCACAGCTTTTCCAGATGCCTTCAATTCGCCGCCAACACCCTATTTCAAGCACTTTCGCGGGCGCTTCGCCTTCCCTGTGTCGCGTATCTTTGTATACTTTGAAAGATGACCACACGCCTCGTCAAAAGGCCCCGAATCGACCCCCGGAAATCCGACAAGGACCCGCTGAAACGGCTGCGCCAGAACACGCGCACACCGCTGGTTCCGGTGCCGTTCGCCCAGGCCCTGACCGTCCTGCTGAGTGAGCAAAAGAAGGTTAACCGCTCGCGCCTGCAGCGAGTCAGGGGCGCGTGGGAAATGGCGATTCAGCAGATCGAAGGCATCCACGCGGCGGCAGCGAAACAGGCCGAAGTCCGCAGCGTTTCCAAGACCGGCGTCGTGAAGGTCACCGTCGGCAATCCGGGCTTGGCCCACGAACTCGGGGTGGTATACCGCGAAACCCTGCTGGCGAAGATGCGTGAGTTATTGCAGGGCAAGGACTCCGTTTCCGACCTGGTGGTGCAATCCCGCGGGCGCCGCAAATGAACAGCAATCCATCGCAAGCACAGGCGTTTTGAAGCGCTCTTGAGGAATTTATGGCAGACGCAACAGCAACCAAGAACGACCAGTACACAGCCGACGACCTGATGAAGCTGGAGGGCCTGAAGGCCATCCGCAAGCGCCCCGACATGTACATCGGCGGGCGCGACATCAACGGGCTGCACCACCTGATCTTCGAGATCGTCGCCAACTCCGTCGACGAGGCGCTGGCCGGGCGCTGCGACAACATCACCGTCGAGTTCCACAAGGACGGTTCGTGCTCGGTAACTGACGACGGGCACGGCATCCCTGTCGGCATGAACAAGCAAATGAAAATGCCCGGCGTCGAGGCGGTGCTGACGCAGATGCACATGGGCGGCAAGTTCGAAGGCAAGGCCTACAACACGGCCGGCGGTCTGCACGGCATCGGCCTGAAGGCGGTCAACGCGTGCTCCGACTGGACGAAAGTGACTGTCTGGCAGGGCGGCAAGGAACACCTGATTGAATTCTCCCGCGGCGAAAAGACGGAAGATCTCCGCACCGTCGGCGATTCAGACAAGACCGGCACGCGCGTGGCATTCATGGCCGACGCGACAATTTTCGACACGATCGAGTTCAAGTACTCGATGGTCGCCAGCCGCCTGCGCGAGCTTGCGTTCCTGGCCAAGGGGCTGAAGATCCACCTGCACGACCACCGCGGCGAGGGCAAAGACGAGATCTTCCACTTCAAGGAAGGCATCAAGGAGTTTGTCGCCTGGCACAACCGCAACAAGACCAAGATCAACGACGAAGTCATCTACGTTCACAAGAACGTGAATGAGGGCAAGGACGACGAAGTCGAAGTCGAGGCCGCCTTCCAGTGGTGCGAGGGCGAGGGCGAGCAGCCCACTCACACCTACGGCAACTACATCAACAACCCCTTCGGCGGCACGCACCTGACCGGCTTCCGCAAGGGACTGACGCGCGGCCTCGGGCGCTACATCACCCGCTACGTCGAAAAGAAGGGCAAGAAGAAGGTCGTCATGCCCAGCGGAGACGACTATCGCGAGGGCCTTTACGCCGTCATCAGCGTGAAGGTGAAGAACCCGCAGTTCGAGGGGCAGACCAAGGTCCGCCTGCTCAACCGCGAAGTGGAAGGCGCCGTGGACCAGGTCGTGGCCGAAGCCATGGAGATGTACCTCGAGGAGCACCCGAAGAGCGCCGAGCGCGTCTGCGAGCATTCGCTGATCGCCGCCCGCGCCCGCGAAGCTGCCCGCAAGGCCCGCGAAGTCGTGCGCAAGGGTGCTTTGCAGACCGGCTTCCTGGCAAGCAAGCTGGCCGACTGTCTGACCAAGAAACCCGAAGAGGCTGAGCTGTACATCGTCGAGGGTGACTCGGCCGGCGGCAGCGCCAAGCAGGGCCGCGAGC
>JAGQRI010000172.1:0-5893 GCA_020425515.1 Planctomycetota bacterium
CTACAGCACTCGTGCCGAGGCGTAGCCTACCACCTGGTTCATGTCGCCGGAGACTTCGCCGCTGGTGGTGTGCTCAAGCAACTCGACCTTGCCCGCGCCGAGTTGCCTGCATGTTTCGAGCATCAGGGCTGTGGCGTGCACGCCGCACATGCTGATGTCGCGTGAGTAGCAGACTTCGAGCATGCCCTGCGTGTCGTATTCCGTCAGCTTGTCGAGCGCGAGCTTGTCCTTCTCCATCGTGGTGTGGTGGTCTTCGTAGTGGTTCATGTCGCTGCTGGCGACGATCAACGTGTCGTCGCCGTCGTGCGCGAGAACGGCCTTCGCGATGCCGTCCGCCACGGACAGCAACTCGTCGTAGGGCGCGTGGCTGACGCTGATGACGCAGATCTTCACGTCCGGGCGCAGCACCTGCAGGAAGGGCAACACAACCTCGGCCGCGTGCTCGTTGAAGTGCGGCAGATTTGACACGTCAATACCATCGACGTTCGCCAGCGCCGTTTCCAGTTGCTCGTCCACGGGCGCCTTGCCCAGCGGCGTCTCCCATTCGCGGAAGCCCGCCAGGCTGAACTTCCCGCCGCCGACCTGGTGCTTGGTGTGCAGGATCAGCACCGTGCCCGGAATCTCGACGCTGGCCAGCGCGTGTCCGCAGACGGCTCCCGAGTACAAGTAGCCCGCGTGCGGCACCATCACGCCGTAGGCCTTGGCTTTCGCGGCCGCGGGCTCACCGAGGTAGCCTTCGATTTCACTGCGCAGGCGCCCCGGCACGGCGGTGTAGAAGTGCCCGGCGACGTGCGGATGGCGAAGTGTTTCCTGCATGGCGATACTCCAGGCTAGATGTCGATGTCGTCCGGCGCTTCATCCGGGATCACGTCCACGATCACGTAGGTGCCCGCAAGCAGGTCGCCGAGGCGCTGCTGTTTGCCCGACATCATCATCAATCCCATCGGGATCAGCAGCACGACCCAGTGGATCAACTCGACGACCTTGAACAGGTTGCGCACTACGATGCGCCAGGCGGCCGGTTGCTCGCCCTCGGCGTCGACGACCCTGAGCCGGAACAGCGCCTTGCCGAACGTGCGTCCCCACATCATCTCGCAGACCATCGCGTAAATCGAAAGCACCATCAGCGTTACCGAGGTCGCGACCAGCATCGGCAGCACCGAAGCGTCAAAGGCGCTGACGCTGCCGATCGCGAGGAAGCCGTAGGCCTGGTTCCATTCGTACCCGTAGATGCCCTGCAGCAGGATCACCACCGGGCTCGTGAGCATCAGGTCGAGCAGCAGCGCAAGCGCGCGCGCCATGGCGTTGGCGTACAGCAGCTTGGGGAGCTCTTTGCCTTGCTCGTTCGATTCCTTCTTCTGGTTGTCGATGATCTGCGCGAGTGTGCGGTCCATGCTGCGCTCGCGGTTCAGCAGCAGCCACACCCCCTGCGACGCCATCACCAGCAGCATGCCGAACAGCACCGTCACCCAGATGATGTACGCGGTCGGGCCGACGGTCTTGTCGAGCGGCACGACCACCGGCTCGGACCATGCCAGCGAGCCGTCAGGCGCGAGCGCCGTCTGCGCCGTTTTCACCTTGCCGGCCTCGCTGTACACGGCCTCGAGTTTGTCGCCGCGCGCGTTGAGCGACATGAAGTTGGTGATCTCCAGCCCCGAGGGCGGCTTGGCGCGGGCCGGAGGGTCGGCGTCGATCCACTTGCCCTTGGATGACTTGTCGCGCGTCCAGACCAGCAGGTGCCATTTGCGGTCGCTGTCGTCCTTGCGCATGATCGCGACCACCGGGCGCGGGCCGCCCGCCGACGGCAGCACGGCGAACGAGCTGCCCCGCAGGTTGGACGTGACTTCCGAGCTGAAGTGGCGTTGCACGGTGGTCTGCAGGACCGTGGCCGGTTTTTCTTCCTCGGCTGGTGAGTCATCATCCGCCGGTTGGTTGTCGGGTTTGTCGTCGGCGTCGGTGTCGGACTTGTCGGGTTGCTCCGCGGGCGCCTCTTCGATCCCGGGCGTGAACGAAACCAGCGTCAGGTCGCCGCTGGTATCCTCCATGATCGAAAGCCAGATCGCGTCATCCGTTGTGGTCACCTGCAGCGTGGCGCCGGGCGCGTGGGTCTTGTGCAGTGACTTCGGCACGGCGTCCGGCTGGTCCAGCGGCCTGACCATGATGTCGCTCGCCTGGACCCAGCACAGCCACAGCGATTCGTTGAACCAGACGACCGCGGGGGATGCGGTCGGGTCGTTCAGCCCCAGGCTGCGCAACTCGGTGCGTTGCCATTCGTCGCCGCTGGTGTCGAACACCATGAAGCGCGAGTCGGTCGTGACGCCGACCCGCCCCTTGTCCATGTTGGTGACCGTGCGCACCAGCCCGTCGTAGCGCGTGCCCTGGGTGACGGTCTCGCCCTCGGCGTGGGCGATCGCGAACGTGCCCTTTGGCTCGACGTTGTCGGCCGTGAGTTCCATGCGCTGGTCGAGCAGCCAGAGGGAATCCCGGTGGGGGATGACCATGGTTTTGCGGGCGTCGGGCGCGAGCGTCTGGGACTGGTTGGCGGCGAAGAGCAACAGCACGCTGAGCACGACGGACAGGCTGAACGTGAAGCGCACAATCTTCATGCGCTTGCGCTGCCGCTTAATGCGTCGCCGCAGCAGGTCGGGCAGGTCTTCTTCGGGCTCCGGCTTCATGGAATTGATAATGCGCCAAGAGGGTGGGGGAATTCCAGTCTGATCGAGATTCACGTCTCGCGCGCTGGTGGCTGTTCGATACAGGAACCGCCAGACGCGAACCACGAGAAAACCCCGCCGAAGCGGGGTTTTCAATGGCGGAGAGGGTGGGATTCGAACCCACGGTCCCCTTGCGAGGACGCTTCCTTAGCAAGGAAGTGCAATCGGCCACTCTGCCACCTCTCCGCGTTTGCCGATTGATTGCGCGCAGCAAGGTATCCGGCCGGTCAAAACTGTCAACGGGCAGGCGTTGCAGTTGTAGGGGCGGCCCCGTGTGGCGGCTGATCCTAAACCAACTGCCACTTCAGCAGCGCCCAGCCCAGCACGGCGAGCGCCCCGTTGCCGAGCATGTGCAGGATGATCGGCGCAACCAGTGTGCGGCGCTTCTCATAGGCGTATGCGAAGATCAGCCCGCCGAAGAACTGGTTGATCGGCACGGGGTTGTTGTGGGCGAAGGCGAACAGCAGCGACAGGACGATGATCGAGGGCCAGCGCCCCCATTCCCGCCGCATGGGCGTGTAAAGTAATCCGCGAAACCAGATCTCCTCCAGAATCGGGAAAAGCACCACGACGCCGACAAAATACAACACCGTGTCTTCCTTGAAGATCGCGCCGCGCAGGTGCTGTTTGAACGTTGCGTCGGGATTGTCGAAGGCGACCTGCAAGACAACCCAGTACACTCCGGCCGCGAACAGGTAGAACAGACCCATGCCGACGGCGGCGATCGTCGCGAACTTCAGGTCACCCGGCAGGCGGTCCAGGCGCAGCCCGAGTGAGCGTAAATTCGCTTTGCGAATGAACTTCCAATAAAGGAAGAGAATCGCGCTGAAGCTCAGCATGATGCCGAGCTGCGGTCCGAACTTCGGCGACCACTCCGGAACGACCAGGCTTCCTTCATCAATCAGGTGGTAGACGCCCATCTGGCAGAGTGTGGAAAGCGCGAGCCAGACTATGGCCTCAACCAAACCGATGGGGTACTCGGCCTGGTGTTTCTTCCACGGGTCAGATGAGATGGAAATCTCAGCCTGCTCTTCTTGTTGTAAGTCGTTATTTGTCAATGATTTACCGACTGAAAATTTGCCCGGCTGTGAGAGAAGCCGCTTGCAATATTACGTTGATCGGATACACTAAGTCTTGCTGCGCCTTTGCTTTAGGATGATTCCTTCGGACTTTGGTTCGTCATTTTGGTGAGTCGGATATGACAGCCCGTCGTACCATCACGAAGAAAGAGTTGGTTCTGCGCATCGCGGAGAAGACTCACCAGAAGCAGACCGTAACGCGCGACATCATTCAACTCTTCATCGACGAAGTGATCAACGAACTTGCCCGTGGTAACCGGCTGGAATTACGGGACTTCGGTGTATTCGAAGTCAAGGTCCGCAAGGCCCGCAAAGCCCGTAACCCCAAGACCGGCGCGGAGGTACGCGTTCCGGAAAAGCGCGTCGTCACCATCAAGCCCGGCAAGAAAATGAAGGAAGAAATCAACCGCTACGCCGAGGCGGAACTCGCGGCCGAGCTCGCCGCAAGTGCCGCCCATGCGGCCGGCGCGGTTGCACCTGCACCGATCCCGGTCGATGAGCCGGAGCCTGCCACGCCGGGCGCCGGCGACCCCGACCCGGAAGTGAACCGCTAACCAGCCGTGACCGACCCCGAATCCAACCCAGCGGGCCAGTCCGAACCGCCATCGTTGCTGCAACCCCTGAACGATGAAGCCTGTATGCGCGCCGCGTTACAGGAGGCGCTGGCGGCCTACGAGAAAGGTGAGGTGCCGGTGGGCGCGGTGGTCGTGCGCGACGGGAAGATCATCGGGCGCGGGCACAACCTGCGCGAAACGCTGAATGACCCGACTGCACACGCGGAAATGCTGGCGATGACCAGCGCGTCGGAGTCGAAGGACTCCTGGCGGCTGGAAGATTGCACGCTGTATGTCACGCTTGAGCCGTGCCCGATGTGCGCCGGCGCGATCGTCAACGCGCGGGTGAAACGCGTGGTGTTCGGCGCAAGCGACCCGAAGGCCGGGGCTTGTGGAACGCTATACAATCTGGTACAGGATGCCCGCTTAAATCACCGCGCAGCGCTCGATAGCGGCGTGCTGGGCAATGAGGCAAGCGAGATACTGAAAAGCTTCTTCCGCGAATGCCGGGAAGGCACCATCAAGCGGAGAGGCACGAAGGAGTAGAGATGAAGCCGTCAAAGATCAAGTCGCGTCTGCGCTGCAAGGGAGCGAAAACCACCAAGCGCTGGCCCAAGAAGGGCAAGCCCAGCCAGGCCGCCAACCCGCGCTAACCGGGTCGCCATCACGAGCAATCGAAGGCGACGTGCGCGTCGCCTTTCTCATTGGAGGGGTGGCAGAGTGGTTGATTGCGTCGGTTTCGAAAACCGATTTGCTCGAAAGGGTAACGGGGGTTCGAATCCCCCCCCCTCCGCCATAAGAAGACCCCGCAAAGGCGGGGTCTTCTTATGGCGCCGGTAGGGGCGATGCTTGCATCGCACGCCGCAAGTAATCCCGGGCGACGCGAGCGCCGCCCCTACGCGCTCTCGGGCGATGCGTCCATTGCATCGAAGCGCTTTCCCATCACCAGCATCAGCAACTCGACCTCGCCGACCAGCGCCGCCGCGCCGACCCAGCCGCCGGCGATCAACGCCGCCTGCACGCCGCCGGCCGCGTAGCCGATTCCGCCCGCGATGCCGCCGATCAGCACCGCCGGCACCAGCATGATCGAGCCGACCACCATCCGCACCAACAGCGACAAGATGTTGCGCCCGATCGTCTCAAAGCCCGGCTCGCTTTGCATGCTGGTCATCCAGGCCGGGAACAGCAGCACGGCCGAGCTTTCCAGCGCGATCAGCGTCATCGCGATTGCCGGCACCAGAGGGATCGCGCCGACTACCCCGCTGCCCATCTCCGGCATGAAGTCGCGCCCGCCCGACGCGATCACCGATCCGCTCAGGTGATAAGCGCACTGCGCCATGGCCGCGACCAGCGTAAACACCGGCGCGCACGCCAGCAGCGCCCCCGCCCGCACCTTGCCGCGCAGCAGGTCGACGCCGCGAATCGGCAGCCCTTTCAACACAGGCAGGAAGCGCAGGTCGGTGTGCAGCCCCGTCGCCATCATGCGCGGGACCATCAGCAGCATCATGGAACCGAACGCGATCGACAGCATCAGCACCATCGTTGC
>JAGQRI010000172.1:5941-8774 GCA_020425515.1 Planctomycetota bacterium
GTCGTCGCCAGCTTCCAGGTGCCGACGCGCCACTCGGCCACCAGCGTCTGCCAGAACAGCGCCCGCCAGCGCGAGCCTGTGGGTTTCAGTGGCAGACGCGTCGAGCGCACTTTCTTGAGGCGGCTCAGGCGCAGCCCGGCCGCGCCGCCGCCGCGCTTCATGGCGTCGAGCTTGCGCCCGCCGGCCTCGGCGATCTTCAGGGCTTCTTCCTCAAACGGCGAGACCAGCAGCATCGACAGCGCGAAAAGCAGAAGCGCTGCCACTGCGGCTGCCGCCACGCCGACGCCGAACATGCGAAGGTCGGTCGCACCGACGATGTTGCCGAGCTGGATCAACGGCCAGTGCAGCGTCGCCGCCAACCCGCCGGTCATGCGCTCGCGCAGCCAGGGAATCGGCGGCTCTTCGTGAAACTGGAACGGGCGCCAGTTCAGGATCAGCGGCAGCAGCACCCAGGCCGCGATCAGGATTCCCGGCCAGGCCTGCAAAAGTGTCGGCACACCGCGCCGCTTCATGCGGTTGCACGCCAGCGACGCGGCCATGGCGTTCAATGCCAGCAGGTTGACCATCAGCCACGCGCCGCCCGCCGCGAACGCCGGGTTGATGTCGGCGCTGCGCGATGCGCCCAGTGCGGCGAACCCGGAAAGCATCAGGAAACTCAGTTGCGGGCGCAGCAGGCGGTAGGTGATCAGCGAGCGCCGCGAGATCGGCAGCATGAACAACTGGCTCGCCTCGGCGCGGCTGAACGCGGGCGCCGGGCGGGCCGGCGAAAACGTCCACATCATGGCGAACAGCATCCCGACGCCGGGGCCGACGAACAGACGCAGCACCGGGCCGACTTCGCGCGGCGCGCTTTCGCTGTCGCGCAGCCCGGTGAAGCCGAAGGTCATCCAGAAATAGAAGATCGCCAGCGCGGCCGGCACGAGGTAGCGCGGGTTTTTCAGGCGCGTCAGCCGGTACTTCATGCCGCCGAGCGATTGCCGCGCCGCCAGGTACAAGAGCGAGCGGTCGATCACGGCGCTTCCTCGTAGCCCGTGGCGCGCATGAAAATGCTTTCGAGAGTGCCGTCCTTCAGGTCCGGCGCGCTGGCGCGTACGTCGGCGATGCTGCCGTGCAGGACCTTCTTGCCGTTTTGCAGCAGCAGCAGGCTGGTGGCGATTTCCTCAACGAGCCCGAGCAGGTGGCTGCTGATGATCACGGCCGAGCCGTCCGCCGCGAGCTGCCTGATGATCTGCTTGATGCGGCGAATCGCCACCGGGTCGAGCCCCGTCAGCGGCTCGTCGAACAGCACGGCCTTGGGGCGATGCACCAGCCCGCAGGCGATGGCGACCTTCTGCTTCATGCCGCGGCTGAGCTGCCCGGGCAGCATGTCTTCCTTGCCGGTGAGTTCGAGCTGTTCCAGCAGCGTGGCCGAGTGCTCGGCTACGTCGCCTACGTTGAAGACGCGCCCGAAGAACTGCATGTGTTCGCGGATGGTCAGGTAGTCGAAAAGCTGCGGGTCGTCCGGGATGAACGCCAGGTGCTGCTTGGCGTCCACGGGCTGCCTGACGATGTCGCAGCCGGCCACCCGCACCGTGCCCCGCGTCGGTTGCAGGATGCCGGTGATGCAGCGCATGGTGGTGGTCTTGCCGGCGCCGTTCGGCCCGACCAGCCCCAGCACTTCGCCGGGCTGCACGCTGAAGCTCAGCCCCTGCACAGCGGGCGTGCCTTCGTATTCCTTGTCGAGTTCCAGCACCTCAATCATGGCGCGGAGCATAGCCGATTTCGTGGTTCGTGGTTCGATTTTCGTGGTTCGTGCCTCGTGGTTCGTGATTCGAAAAAACGAAACGTGGACCGACCGGGGCCGATCCACGGAACACGATTCACAAACCACGAGCTATGCGTCGTGATAGAAAGTCAGGCAGACGCCGCTGGGGTCGAGCACGCCGAATTCGCGGGTGCCCCAGGGTTTCTGCTGCAGTTTGCCGTTTGGATGGATGACGCCCTCGTGCTTCGAGTACTCGCCGTAGAGCCCGTCCACGTCTTCGACGGTAAAGCGTGCCATGGTCTGTGAGGCGACGGTGCGGGCAAGTCCACCGCCGACGTTGCTGAGGTGGATCTCAACGCTGTCGCGCTTGAGCCCGACGTAGCCGGGTGCCTCGTCGTTGTCGCGGAACTGTTCGCTGAAGCCGAGCTTTTCCTTATAGAAGGAAAGCGTCGCGCTCATGTCTTCGACCGGCAGGACCGGGATTCCCTTGATCAATGCAGCCATATCTCTCCCCCCCGGCGCGTGACTTTGCCTCGGCGCGCGGTGACTGCAAGCACTGTTTTTGAATCAGCGGGCGGCCCTTGCCGGCAGGGGCTGCGCGGGCAGTTTCGTTTCGGCGGCGTCGGGCATCAGGCGGTCGCGGCGGCGTACCCCGATCTCGGCCAACGTAATAAACGTCGGCAACAGGATCGCGAACACAACGGCGATCCAGCCCAGCGCCGGCATCCCGGAGAGGCTCTTGTCCGGGTTCTCGATCAGCACGAACGACGACAAACCCGCCGCCACGGCCAGCGTGGTGTGCTGGACGGCGCTTTGCATCGACATGAAGGCCGCGCGCTCGTGCGCCAGCGGCACCTTGGTGTCCAGCGTGCGCGACGGCACACCGCGCGTCGTCATGGCGCCCATGAAGAACACGAACAGGAACAGCGACGGCAGCGACGACTGGTAGTTGATGAACCAGATGTACATGACGGTCACGGTCAACGCGCCGCCGACCCAGCTTACGGCGGCGCTGCCGAAGCGGTCCGTCATGCGCCCGACGACCTGCAGGATGATCAGGCTGGCGATGCCGCCGATCAGGTACAGCGG
>JAGQRI010000173.1:0-3358 GCA_020425515.1 Planctomycetota bacterium
CGAACGGTCGGGGGTGGTAACGCAACGGAAAGTGCCACAGAAAAAATGCGGCCCGCTAGGCTAAGGGTGAAAAGGTGCGGTAAGAGCGCACCGCGCGCCTGGCGACAGGCGTGGCAGGCCAAACCCCCTCCGGAGCAAGGCCAAATAGGGACTGAGAGACGGCCCGTCTCGCTGAAGTCCGGGTAGGCCGCTGGAGCTGTTCGGCAACGTCCAGCCTAGACGAATGACTGCGACTGGCTTTCGGGCCAGCACAAAACCCGGCTTATCGGATCACAAAGACGGGGGGCACGGGCGCCCCCCGCCACAAAAACAGGAACCCCGGGCGAAAGCCCGGGGTATCGCCGCAAGGCGATGACGAACTACCGCAACTCCTTCCGGATCACCAGCCGCAACCCGGACCAGGTTTCATCGACCGCGCAAACCTTGTTGTCTACCAAACCGGTCGGCAGCGCGACTTCTCGGACAACGTCCTCGGTCATGTCGGTAGGAACCTTGCTCGCTTTCTTCGGCCAGCAGATCCAGAGCCCGCAAGCCGGCGCCATATTCGCGCGCAGCTTAGGCAACTCGCCCTCGAACAACGCCCGCGACTTCGCAAAAAACAAAACGACGTCGTAAGGCCCCTTCCCCGCCCGGCGCGACATCTTCACACCAACAGGCAAATCCAGCAGCCCCTCAAACCCGTCAGGCGCATGCCGCAGCAGCACCCCAAACCCGGGCTTGATACCAAGCTTCTTCGCCAGCGGAGTTCCCGAATATCCAGCCATAGTCATATCCAGAAACAGGAGCCCCGAGCGCAAGCGACGGGTAGACGTACGCTACTCCCGAGGCAGATCAGGTCCCTGAGCCAGATAAACGTACTCGCAGGCACGCCGAACAGCATCGTCCGTATACAGGTGTCGCTTGCTGCCGCCTTCAGCCCAGACGCGTTTCCTATCACCAATCGCAGTAGCCTTACGCAAAACACGCGTCAGATACGCCTTGAGATCGGTGAGCATGCGGTCCGGATCGCCAGAAGCGGACACAACAACATGAACGTGATTCGTACGTACGTTGTACGCAAACAGGTGCCATTCGCGGAAGTCGCAGTGCTGTTCAATCGTGTCTTCGATGACGCCCCGCATGGCCGGCGAGATCAGCAAGGGATCTTCGGCCAGGTCGTCGCAGCGCATCGCTTCGAAGCGTTCATCAGGCGCCACGAATTCACCGCCATACTCATTGTGGAACTTGTCCACCGACCCACGAGCATCCCCATGCAGCCGAGTGCCATGAGGAGTGAAAGTAAACAAAAACGCTTTGGGAGCATTAAAGGCCAAAACACCATCCCGAAAAACAGGAGCCCGGAGCGCAAGCGACGGGGAGGGGGGCGTCAAATGGTTGACTCATCGGAGATTGAAGCCAGTCCCTCGTTCAACGACTTCACATCTGACTTGAGTCGTTTCAAAATCTTCCGAAGCTCTTCCTGGATGTCGTATGCCTTGCCATTCACGTCTTTAGCCGTGTTCATAATGTCGTCGCACCATTTGCTCATCTTCTCAAATCGGGAGAACTGTTTCTCGATATCAGCAATTGATTGGGTCAACTCATGTAACTCGTCGGTTTCGTCCTCGGATTTCGCCTGCTTCATACGGACTACCAGTGCTCTTGCCAGGCTGATTGCAGCGTCCAGCACGACATCTGTAGAAACGTCTTCGCTATCCCACACCGCGATGATGTCGTTCCCATACCTGGCCAGGGTTGCGGGGTACTCTGCACGAAGATCATCTTTTTCTCTGAGTGTCTGCGCGGACATGACGAATACACCGACGTCAGCTTCCCGGTTGCGCCGTGCTTCCTTCATTTCTTCAAGGGCAACCTTCAAACGGTACTTCTTGTCTCGCTTCACTTCATAGACAATGTTCGCACCTGGGGTTGCAGACTCGGCGCCCATTGTTTGCAAGAGGTCCCCCGTCAGTCTGCGCAGTAGCCCCTGAAGTTCTCCAACGCTTTGATATTCGTCGCCCAGAGCTATCACTCGCTGCTGGACGGCCTGTGCCGCCAAGTGTTCAAAGCCGAAGCCGCCTTCGGTCGTACGTGCCTGGACCTTTTTGATGCCGAGTTGTTCGCTGATGGCTTTCTGAAACTCGACCTGTTTGTCTGTGAACTCTTCGATTTGCTTACGCAGACTGTTGTGCAGGACGCTCAACGCGCTGTCGTCCTCGTTCAGTGTCAGATGCTTGTTGATTTGGTTCCGCGTGTCATCCAGAGCCTTCTTGAGGCGGCTGATTACGCTCTTCTCGTCATCTGCATCGAACTTCTCGCCGATCTCGCTGTTGATCCGCTTGACGTCACGTATCAACCGATTCAATGCGCTGTCCTCTTCATTCAAATCGAATTCCCGCAATACTCGCTCGGACTGTTCCTTCAGTTTGGATTCGGCGACGCCTGCTATGCGGTCAATCAGCCCGTCCTTCTGATTCGGTGACAGATACTTCATTAGGTCGCTGTTCTCACCCACAGCTCGTGCAAGTTCCTTTGCCAGCAGACTGTCGTCACCCTGGATGTGTTGTTTCAGAAGTTCAGCGAGCTTGCCGTCCTGGCTGACCAGGGACTGAACGCGTTCGACGAAGTGTCCGTCTTCCGGGTTGAAGTAGCGTTTTAGTTCTTCGTTCAGTTCACTTTGCAGGGTGTTGGTGTGCTCGGAGAGCTTCGACTCCAGGTCCTTGAGCAACAACTCCCCTTGGTTCTTCATCTTTTCAGCATCGACGGTTCCGCCGGCAGTTCTCAACGCAATGACTCCAACGCGCAGGGCTGTAAGAGCGTATTGCTCCAGTTCAGGTCCTTTCCGCTGCTTCAGTTCCGCGATGACTTCGGGATCCTGAATCCAGAGCTTTAACTGGAATCCAACACCTGATTCGGTGGTGGGATCTAAGCGGCGCTGTGCAGAACTGCTTGGCGGTTCGTCCATTTGCCTTGCCTTTGCTCGTCTCCCCGTCGCTGGCGCTCCGGGCTCTTGTTTTCTGTTGGCGTGCTTTGCTGGTTCTTTGGACCGCACCATACAATGGGGCGAGTATACGTGTCTTTGCGACATCAGGCTTGATGTTGCCGAAGGGCTGGACAGGTAGTAGACCAACTGCATGGCGAAGAAGCGGCTCAGCAAGGAAGACCGGCGCAAGCAGCTTTTGGATGCCGCGGCCAAGCTGTTCGGCAAGTCCAGCTATGGCCAGGTCACGACCGCCGAGCTGGCCAAGGCCGCCGGCGTCACCGAGCCGGTCATCTACCAGCACTTCAAGACCAAGCTGGACCTTTACGTGGCCGTGCTGCGGCGCGCGCGCGAAGTGACCATTGAGCACTACGAGCTGATCTCGCAGAACCTGCCTAC
>JAGQRI010000173.1:3490-4696 GCA_020425515.1 Planctomycetota bacterium
CTCACGTACAACCGCTACTTCTCCGGGTTGATCAAGCAGGCGCAGGAACAGGGCGAGGTCCACAAGGCCGTCGACGCCGAGCAGACCGCCTGGTTCATCATGAGCCAGGGCATGCTGATGAACCTGTGCAACCAGCTCGGCATGAACGAGCTGCAGGAAGCGGGCTACGTGGACAATCTTCTGGAGGATGCATTGGGCCATATCTCCTTGATCGAAGACCCGCTGCGGTTGATCAAGGAAATGCTCGCCAAGCCGTCGAACTGAGCACGAACGGGCTATGGGGCAACAGGGCGCCACACCTTCCCGCCTCCCTGCGGGGGCGCGCGCCGTCGTTTTCCGGGGCGACAACCCGACCCTCATTGCCTCAGAAGTCCGTAGTGCAACGGGTGACGGGGTCGTTCTGCCCGCCGGGCCATACCGTTATCCATATGCCGCCGTCGTTGAGTTGCTGCGCCGCGCCGGGCTGTTCACCGATCCCGGCGCCGATACCGCCACCGACCCCGTGCTGCGCCGCGACACGCTGGTTGACCTGCTGCGCCCGGTGCTGGCGCGCGGTGTACGCGTCGGCCTCACCTGTGCCGATTTCATCGACCATGCAAGCACGCGGCTGTTGCGTGCATTCGCCGATACCGCGCGCCTCGCCGTCGAGCACGGGCTGGATGCGTCCGGGCTCGTGCTCGGGACGGTCGGGCGGCTCCCTCCGGAGTTGCGGCTGGAGCAAGCCGAGCTGCGTGACGTACCGGGCCCGCCGGCAGATTCCATCAGGTTGACGGACGACATGCAGGGCGTGCTGTCGCTGGTTGCCGCGGCGCCGCACCCGGTGAATGCGTCGTCACTCAAGCGCCTCTGGCGCCTCGGCACGGGCGAACTCGACGCGGCGCTGCGCCAACTCGCGGCCGTGGATCTGGTCGAGATCGGGGCGCGCATCGCCCTGGGCCCCGCCGGGCAGATCCCGGCCGACCCCGAATCCGCGCTGCGCTGGCGGGATACGCCGGAAGTCCGCATTCCGCAGGCGCGTCTCGCCGTCTGTCCGGAACCCGGGCTCGCGAAGCATCTGGCACAGGAGGCGCTGAGCTGCGGTGACGCCGATGTGGCCGCGCACTGCTTCAGCCTGGCGGGCGCGCTCGCCGGGCGTGAAGCGCTTCTGTACGCGGAAGCCCTCGCGAGCAGCGGGCGACCCGGCGCCGCGAATGAGTTGTTCCAGCA
>JAGQRI010000174.1 GCA_020425515.1 Planctomycetota bacterium
TGCTGATTTCGTTTTCGAGTTCTTCGAATTCGGGCTCGTAACGGGCGGCGGCGCCCGCCGGTTTGTCACCGGGGATCGGGGTCGTGCCCAAGGGGGTTGTCATGCCGTCAGTCACGCAACAACCTTTGTTCAGCGCTCTAAGCCGGGCCGGTCAACATAGCCGCCCAAATCCTGTAAATCAAACCCCTAAGCGGGTTCCGCGCCCGTCTTGGCGCGGGGCAATCTTTGCAGCAGGTCGGACAGCTTGAGTGAAGGATCGCTCAAGACTTCTTCAAACTGGCTGCGGCTGCGATCGACCAGCGAGGCGTCCACGTGCTGCATCGCGCTCAGGTCGGTCACTTCGCGGGACGGATGCTGCGGCAGCACGAACGGCAGGAAATAAGCCGGTCGCAGTGCACCAAATGCCAGGTTCAGGCGTACCGCCGCCGCGGCCGGCTCGTTCCAGTATGTCAGTGTCGGCAACTGGTTCCCGCCGCTGAGGCGCCTGGACAGCTCGATCCAGAAGGCGGCCTCGGCTTCAGGCTCGCCGGCGGGGAAGCGCAGCGCCGAACTTTCGGGGCTGCGGATATCCGACGCCCATGAGGTCAGTTGCACGGCCGCATAGCGCCGGTCGTCGTCGGGGCTGCCGTAGCTTGCGGCCCAGTAGTCGCCGGTGGCGTGGCTGAGCACGTACTTGGCGAAAGATTTGCGGGCTTCCGTCAAATCCAGCTCGAAGCGCAGGCTTTCGAAGCTGCTCAGGAAAGTTTTGAGGTCGATGGCGGAGTCGGACCAGGCCGCGAGCTCAGTCGCCTTCAGCAGGAACGGCTCCATCGCCCAGGGCAGGTAGGCCGCGTCGTTGCCCAGCGCGCCGGGCTCGATGACGGTATAGACCAGGAAGGGGTAACGGCGCCCGGCCTTGTCGACGGACGGCTTGAACAGCCCGGCCAGGATGCGCTTGGTTTTGGGCGCGCAATAGATGAAACGGGCAGTGGGGGCGGCGTCGAAGCTGGAGTCCCACTTGCTGTCGAGTTCCTGGTAGCCCTGGTAGATGCCTTCCTGGATCCAGGTGTCGAAATCACGCACCTCGGCCAGTGCCGCGTTGTAGCGGATGAAGTCTCCGTGCAGCGGGAGCTTGCCAAGGCAACCTGAGGGGAACTCGCTCACTTGCTCACTTTCCCGGTCATCGCGAAATCAGTGAAGACGTCCTGGTTGAAGGGGTTGTCCTTCTTCTGCGGCGTGATTTCGGCCTGAAGGTAAAAGTACTGGCTGTCGGGTGACTTGAATTCCCAGACGCAGCGGTACGTGGGAATGTCGCCTGAGTCGTCCCCGGAGAACGTCCCGTACGGTGAATGCAGCAGCCGCAACAGGCCCCACTGCTTGTCGCGCAGGTCCTTGTCCGGGAGCTTGCGCTTGCTTTCGGTGTAGTAGGCGGTCACGCGGGCGCCCATGCTGGACTGTCCGGTTGTGAACTGCTCCCAAGTGAAATCGCGCGTCTGGTTGGGATACTTGTTCCAGGGCAGCTCGTTGTACTTGCCGTTCTCGTCGGTGCCGATTTCCAGCAGGCTGCCGACCAGCAGGCCCACCTGCGTCAGCTTCACCGAGAATTTGACCTTCACCAGGTTGTCTTTCTCGCCGTCGAACATGGCGCTGCGGATCGTGGAGGCCGTGTCGATAGTGTGTTTGTATTCGTCCGAGAGCGAAACGAGCGTGCGCCCGTTGTGAAACTTGACGCCTTCGACCGAGCGCAAGCGCTTGTCGACATTCCAGATCACGCCGTCGACCGGATTGAACATCCGCGAGAAATTGACCATCGAGACGTCTTCACGGCTCTTCGGGTTGAAGGGGTATTTGCCCTTCAGGCTGCTGTTCCAGAGCTTCACGACGCCGTCCTGCCAGCGTCTGGCGACTTCGGCGTCGGACTCGGCCTGCAGCGCCTGGAAACCGATGTCGACGAAGCGCTGAAGGAAAGGCGGCACCTTGGCGTCGCGGTCCGGGAAGGGCTTGGGCAGCGCGCGTTCGGTGGTCTGGAAGGCGGCTGCCAGATTGTCCAGCGGCTCCGGCGTGTCGATGTGGTCCATGATGCGCCGGTCCTTCTGCGGTTTGGCGCTGACGAACTTACTGTAGGCATCGGCGAACTTGGACAGGTCGGCCATGGCGGAATCGAGCGCCTTGGTCTCGTTGTCGTCGGGGCCGGGGATGGCGTTGTCCGGCGTGAGGGTTAGCGCGCGGTAGCGCCAGACGCTCTGGACCAGCTCGCGGATCGGTGACAGGTCGCTGGCGGTAATCTTGCCCAGCGCCTCGTTGGTCTTCTTGACGTGGTCGTGGTTGAAGTTGTCCATGTACATGTCGGACTTGGGGAAGACCTGTTCCAGCACCAGGTTCCACACTTCGAGGTGCTTGGCCTTGTGCCGCTGGTACAACTCGTTGCGGATCTGCTCTGCGTTTTTCGGGATCTTGAGTTCTTCGTACAGGTCGGCGAGGTCGTTGGCGCGGCTGTCGAGCAGCCCTTTGACCTCGGTGTCCCAGGCTTCCTGGGTGAAGGCGTTGAGTCGCGACAGGTTTGTGCCGGCCGTGTTTTCCGTGCGCAGCTCGAGGTAGACGGTGTTGTCCTGGACGAGCTCGGCCAGCCCGAGTTTCTTGCGCCGCTCCGACACGTGCTGGATGATCGTCTCGTAGGCGTTCACCGGCCACAACCCGCCCTGCAATGCCTCGGACGCCCGGGTGTCGAGCTGTTTGTCGAGCGCGACGAACAGACCGTAACGGTCATCCGCCGTGTTCGCGCGCGAGAGCTGGCTGGCATAGAATTCGAGTTGTTCGCCGGCCAGCGCCTCGATCTCCTCGGCGTTCTTGCCCTCGACGGGGCCGGTCCAGCGGTTGTTCTTCTTCATGATGATGCTGACCATGTCCGCTTTCGCGGGCAGCACGCCGGTCAGCATCCGGTAGACGCGCCAGAGTTCGAGCAGACGGTTGTAGTCCTCGGAAGATGAGTTCTTGCCGATGGAGGAAACCAGCTCGCGCAGTTCAGACTCGACCCGCTTGCCGCCGGGCGCGATGTAGAACGGGCGCAGGCGCTGGAAGTACAGCTTGCCGCCCGCGTCGAACATCTCATTGCCCTGGTACATCCCGAAGCTGAGGCGGATCGGGCGCCCGTCCTGCTTGTAGCGGTCAAGCTGGACCAACTCGCTGCGCAGCTTCTCGAGTTTCTGCAGGTCTTCGAGGCTGGCCTGGTTGTCCTGGTCCATGTTGCGGACTTCGGTCCCCGCGGTCTCGACGCCCGACATGATCTCGTGGTTGCCATAGAAGGACGAGACCAGCACCCAACTCATCAGCGCCAGTGCCACCAGTGACGCGATCTGCAGGGTCAGGCGCACGGCTCGGCGTTTGCGGATCACCTTGCTGCTGCTGCGGGCCAGCGTCTTGTCGTGGAAGATCACCTTGGTGAACAGGTTGTGTATGAAGTAGCTCTTCTTCTCGACGCGTTCGTCCGAGCCTTCGGGCGTCGCGCCCAGGCCCATCGCCTCGCCCATGCGCGACAGGATCTGGTCGATCGGCGTGCCCTTCTGGGTGCCCGACGTGAAATAGATGCCGCGCAGCATCGCGCTTTCCTGGAACGCATTCGCGTGAAACAGCGAGGCCAGGAACTCTTTCATCTTCTCGCCTGCAATCGCGAACTGGCGCGGGAACAGGTAGATGTTCTGCTTCTTCTGCGGCGGGCGTTCGGTTGCCAGCAGGTCAAGCTGGCGGGCCTGGATGTTCCTGCCCATAGCCGCCACCTGCTCGGTGAAAATGTCGGTGTACTGCTTGTCCGGCAGCGAATACGGGAAGGTGAAGCCCCACACCTGGCTGCGCTGTTCCTTGTTCAGGTCCTCGTAGAACTCGACGAAGCCCTGAATCAGGTCGCACTTGGTGAACATCATGTAGACCGGGAACACGGCCTGCAGGCGTGCCGCCAGCTCGTCGAGGCGGTTGCGGACGTCCTTGGCCATCTGGTCCAGCTCATTGGCGGTGGCGCGGAACAGCTCGTCCGTCGCGATTGCCACGATGGCGCCGTTGATCGGCTTGTCCTTGCGGCTTGTCCGGATCATTTCAAGGAAGGCAAACCATTCTTCCTGGTCCTCGGCCACTGTCGTGTAGCGCCCGGCTGTATCCAGAAGAATGCCGTCTTCGGTGAACCACCAGTCGCAGTTGC
>JAGQRI010000175.1 GCA_020425515.1 Planctomycetota bacterium
CGCCGCGTCTGGGACGTGATCATGTCCTCGACCTACGACTACGCCGAGCCGGGGTTCATCCTGATCGACAAGGTCAACGAGATGAACAACAACTGGTTCTGCGAGAACATCCGCGCGACCAACCCCTGTGTCACCGCCGACACCTGGGTGCAGACCACCGACGGCCCCAAGCAGGTCCACGACCTGGTCGGTCGCAAGTTCGTGACCCTGGTCGACGGCAAGGCTTTCTCCTCCGGTGCCGAGGGTTTCTTCCGCACCGCCCACAAGCCGGTCATGCGCCTGCAGACGGCGGAAGGCTACAACCTGCGCCTGACCCCGGATCACCGCGTCCGTCGCGTCACCCGCTTCACCCGCTACGCGACCGACACCGAATGGTGTGAGGCCCGCAAGCTGCGCGCCGGTGACCGCGTGCTGTTGAACGACCACCGCGAGAGCGCCGTCTGGGAAGGCAACTACGGCGAGGACGAGGGTTACCTGCTCGGCCTGCTGGTCGGCGAAGGTCAGCTGACCGAGGAAACCGCCGAGCTGACCGTGTGGGCGCAGGCCGCCGTCATGGGCGGCAGCGTCGGCGGCCTGACCGCCGGTGTGCAGCACGTCATGGAGACCGCGCTGGCGTCGGCGCGCAGTCTGCCGCGCCGCAGCGAGCTGGTCGGCTGGCGCAAGGTCAGCGGCTCCAACCAGTACCGTCTGCGCCTGGGTTCGCTGCACAAGCTGGCCGCCAGGCTGGGCATGAATCGCGGCGACACCCCGATCACCCCGGCGGCGGAGGCCACCTCGTCGGCGTTCCATATCGGCTTTCTGCGCGGCATGTTCGATGCGCACGGCTCGGTGCAGGGCAGCCAGGAACACGGCGTCAGCGTGCGTCTGCCGGAACACGACATCAGCAAGCTGGAGGCCGCGCAGCGCATGTTGCTGCGTCTCGGCATCGCCGGTCGCATCTACAAGGATCGCCGCAAGGACAGCCGCAGCAAGGATTCCAGCAGCTATCACGAGCTGGTGATCTCCGGTGCCAACCTGAAGGAATTCGCCGAGCGCATCGGGTTCGCCGACAGCGACAAGGCTACCCGCCTGGAAGAGGCGATCAGCGGCTACAAGCGCGAGCTGAACCGCGAGCGCTTCGTCGCCCGGGTTGAATCCATCGAGGTTGACGGCATCGAAGACGTGTTCGACGTGCAGATCCCCGGCGTCAACACCTTCGACGGCAACGGGCTGCATGCCCACAACTGCGGCGAACAGCCGCTGCCGCCTTACGGTTCCTGTCTGCTGGGCTCGGTCAACCTGACCAAGTTCGTGCGCGATCCGTTCACCAAGAAGGCGAGTTTCGACTGGGCCGAGTATCGCCATGTTGTGTCCACCTTCACCCGCATGCTCGACAACGTCGTCGAGATCAACGGCCTGCCGCTCCCCGAGCAGCGCCACGAGATCGAACACAAGCGCCGCCACGGCATGGGCTTCCTGGGACTGGGGTCCACGGTCACCATGATGGGCATGAAATACGGCTCGCCGGAGTCGCTCGAATTCACCGAGGAAGTCACCAGGACGATGGCCCTGGAAGGCTGGCGCGCCGCGCTTGACCTGTCCAAGGAGAAAGGCCCGGCACCGATCATGGAGATGGATTACACCGTCACCGCGGAAATGCTCTCGCACCGCCCGGAGATGGCAAAGGATGGTTACAAGGTCGGCGACACGGTCAAGGGCAAGGTGCTGCACGCCAGGTACAGCCGTTACATGCAGCGCGTTGCCGAGGTCGAGCCGAAACTGGTCGAGGAACTCGCCGAGGTCGGTGCGCGCTTCACCCACCACAGCTCGATCGCCCCGACCGGCACCATTTCCCTGTCGCTGGCCAACAACGCCAGCAACGGCATCGAGCCGAGCTTCGCGCACCACTACGCCCGCAACGTGATCCGCGAGGGCAAGAAGTCGAAGGAAAAGGTGGACGTGTTCTCGTTCGAACTGCTCGCCTATCGTGAGCTGGTCAACGCCAAGGCCATGCCTTTCGCCGAGGATGATGAGTCCCGCTTGCCGGACTACTTCATCTCCGCCGACGACATCGGCCCGAAGGAGCATGTCGATGTGCAGGCCGCCGCTCAGAAGTGGATCGACAGCTCCATTTCCAAGACCGCCAATGTCCCGACCGACTACCCCTACGAGGAGTTCAAGGACATCTACCTGTACGCCTACGAGCAGGGCCTGAAAGGCTGCACCACGTTCCGCTTCAACCCCGAGGCCTTCCAGGGCGTGCTGGTCAAGGAGCAGGATCTGGAAAAGACCATCTACGAGTTCAAGCTCGAAGACGGTACCGTCGTGAAGGCCAAGGGCAACGATCAGATCGAGTACGACGGCGAGATGCACAGCGCCGCCAATCTCTACGATGCCCTGAAAGAAGGCTACTACGGCAAGTTCTAGATCGAGCCCTGAACGAAGCCCCATTGCAGGAGCGGGCTTGCCCGCGAATCGACGCGGCACCCAGCCCAAGCGAAGCGACGCATCCGTTCGCGGGCAAGCCCGCTCCTACAGCACAATGCAGATAACGAACGCCGGTCCGACGCCGGCGAGACACACAGCGAGGTCGCCCCATGGCCATCAAGATCGAAAAGAAAATCACCGGCTACAAGGTTCAGAAGCCCGAAGACATCGAAGCGGACAAGGCCAAGGCCGCCGCCGAGGAAGCGGAGCGCAAGACCGCCGAAATCATCCAGATGCACGAGGCCATCGAGCGCCCCGGCTGTCTCGAAGGCACGACCTACAAGATCAAGACCCCGCTGTCCGAGCATTCGCTCTACGTCACGGTCAACGACATCATCCTCAATCCGGATACGGAGCATGAGCAGCGCCGTCCCTTCGAGATCTTCATCAACTCGAAGAACATGGACCACTTCCAGTGGATCGTCGCCCTCACCCGCATCCTCTCCGCGGTGTTCCGCAAAGGTGGCGACGTGACCTTCCTGGTCGAGGAAATGAAGGCCGTGTTCGACCCGCGCGGCGGCTACTTCAAGCCCGGCGGCAAATTCATGCCCTCCTTGGTTGCCGAGATCGGTGATGTCATCGAACAGCACCTGACCCGCATCGGCATGATCCACAACGAGCTGGACGAGTATCAGCAGGCCTTCATCGCCAAGAAGAAGGCCGAGCTGGCCGGCAAGCCGACGGTGGACCACGACACCTGCCGCACGGACGGCAAGGACGAATCCGCCGACAGCGAATTCCCCGCCAACGCGCAGTTGTGCATGAAGTGCAACACCAAGGCCATGGTGCAGATGGACAACTGCATGACCTGCCTGAACTGCGGCGAGAGCAAGTGCGGCTGA
>JAGQRI010000176.1 GCA_020425515.1 Planctomycetota bacterium
GTCGTCGGCGTGCACGGTGGTGACTTCGTCGCGGCTGATTTCGTCCGCGGCCACCTTCGTCGCGATCTTGCGGCAGATGCCGCCGATGCGGCGCTCGAAGTTTCGCAGACCGGCCTCGCGGGTGTAGCCGCGCACGATTTCGCGGATCGTGCTTTTGGGGAACTTCACCTTGCCCTTCTTGAGCCCGGCGTTTTCCACCTGGCGCGGCACGATGTACTTCTTCGCGATCTCTTCCTTTTCCTCCAGCGTGTAGCCCGAAAGGCGGATCACTTCCATGCGGTCGCGCAGCGGGCCGGGGATGGTGTCGAGCATGTTGGCCGTGCAGACGAACAGCACCTTGCTGAGGTCGTAGGGCACGTCGAGGTAGCGGTCCTGGAAGATGTGGTTCTGTTCCGGGTCCAGCACTTCGAGCAAGGCCGCGGCCGGGTCGCCGCGCAGGCTGCTGGAAAGCTTGTCGACCTCGTCGAGCATCAGGATCGGGTTGACCTTCGCGGCCTTCTTCATGGCCTGGATGATGCGCCCGGGCATGGCGCCGACGTATGTCCGGCGGTGGCCCATGATCTCGGCGTCGTCGCTGAGCCCGCCGAGCGAGATGCGCTGGAACTCGCGCCCCATGGCGTGCGCGACGCTGCGCCCGAGGCTGGTCTTGCCGACGCCGGGCGGACCGACGAGGCAGAGGATCGGGCCTTTGAGTTCCTTCTTGAGTTTCAGCACCGCGAGAAACTCGATGATGCGGTCCTTGACCTTCTCGAGCCCGAAGTGGTCCTTGTCCAGGATCGCGCGCACGCGTTTCAGGTCGAGGTTGTCCTCGCTGGCTTCGTGCCAGGGGACGTTGAGCAGCCAGTCGATGTGGGTGCGCACGACGTTGTACTCGGCGCTGGCTTCGCTGATCAGGCTGAGGCGGTCGATCTCGGCCGCGCACTCCTTGTGGGCTTCGGGCGGCAGCTTGGCCTCGATCAGGCGGTCCTTGAGTTTCTCGACCTCGGCCTCGGTGCCCTCGACGTCGCCGAGTTCGTTGCGGATGGCCTTGAGCTGCTGGCGCAGGAAGTACTCGCGCTGCGACTTCTCGATGGCGACCTGCGTGCGCATCTGCACCTCGCGGTCGACGGCCAGGCGCGCGATCTCGTCCTCGATCAGCTTGATCACCAGCTTGAGGCGCTTCTTGCAGTCAAGCTCGCAGAGGATTTCCGCCTTGGTCTTGACGGGTAAAGACATGTAGGTGGCCAGCAGGTCGGCGAAGCGCCCGGGACCCTTGATGTTCATCTTGAGGACGTTCACCAGCTCGTTGCTGTAGTTCGGGTCGAGGCTGACCAGCGTCTCGAACTTCTGCAGCGCCTCGACGATCAGCTTCTGCATGCCGGGCGAGTCGTCCTCGCTGCCGATGGTGCGCGCCGGGCTGACCTGCGCCACGGCGAACGGTTCGAGCCCGGTGAGCTTCTTGATCCGGACGCGCGTCAGCCCCTGCACCGCCACCTGGATCGTGCCGTCCGGCAGGTTCATCTTGTGGATCAGCCGCCCGCTGACGGCGATCGGGTACAGGTCCTCGGCGCCCGCTATGCTCTCGCGCTGCTGGTCGCGCTGCGTGGCGAGGCACAGCATGGTGTCCGTCGTCGGCAGGCTGTTGAGCAGCGTGATGTTCGGTTTGCGATGGACCGAGAAGCTGGCCACGTGGTAGGGGAATACCACCACGCTGACCAAAGGCAGCAAAGGCAGCGTGTTCGGCACGGCCTGCGCCAGAATCTTGGTGCTGTTGTTTCCGGTGTACACAGCCATAATCTCTCGTTTCGTCGCGTTTGTAGCAGCCCATGAGCACAGAGACAACGCAATCCGCAACCGAGAAGCTTCCCAAGCGATCGCCCGCGCCCCTTCAGGCCGGCGCGGGCATCGTGCTTTCGCTGGGGGCGTTCGCGTTCGGCGCGTTCATGGCGCTGCCGGCGGCGCTGGTGGTGATCCCGAAACTGCGGCGTTACTGGCCGCTGGCGCTGGCGCTGTTCGTTGGCTCGCTGGGCGTGCGCGGGCTTTCGCTGCTGGGCGTAAACCCGGTGCTGGTCTTTGCCCGCGACCGTGCGGTCAGCCAGCTTTCGGAAAGCCTCGGCGGCGAGGTCAGCTACGACGCCTTCCACGGCGATGCCGTCAGCGGCGAGCTGCACTTCGACGGGCTGAAAGTGGACATCCCCGAGATCGGCGGCGAGGTTTCGCTCGAAAGCGTCAGCATCGACGCCGGCACCTTCCTTGTATACAGGCCTGAGGGCTACATCGTGCACGGCGAGAGTCTGCGCGCGCGCGTCGATGCCTCGGGCGGCAAGCTGGAAAAATTTCTCGACGAGCGGGAAGCGCCGGGCGGCACTGAGGCCGAACTCACCATCGAGGGCGGGCAGATCGAAGTCTACGGCAGCCCGACCACGGCGACGTTCGACCTGGCCACGGTGACGGGCGCCAGCGGCGAAAACGGCTGGGTGCTGCGCGTCGGTTTGAAGCACGCGGTGCTGAACATCCTCGACCGCCCGTGCGACCTGGCCACGCAGGGCGGGCTGTCGGTGGGGGACGACGGCAGCGGGCTGCGCGTCGAGGCCGACCTGCGGGCCACGGACGCCGAGGTCGGCTCGGGCATCCTGCGCGGGACGCTGAAGCCGGGCGGGCAAAGCGGCATGGTCTGCACCCTCGACATGATCGAACTGGGGCCGTTGTGGGCGCGCTGGCGCAAGGTGGACACCTACGACGGCCTGCTGCGCGGGCAGGTTTCGATCAGCGGCGACCTGAACAACCTCGCGTTCGACTTCCGCTGCGAGGTCAAGGACTACAGCTACTACCACTACACGGCCATGCAACTCGACCCGGAGCACAGTTTCAAACTGCCGGAGGGCGAGTTGGCCGGGCGCATCGAGCTGAAGGACGGCGAGACCTGGACGTTCAAGGACGTCTCGCTGGACGCGCCCGAGGCCACGCTCGCGACCGGCGAGCACATGAACGCGAACGGCGGCGGCAAGCTGACCCTGAACGGAGTCGTGCCGGAGTTGACCGGCAAGCTGGTCGCGACGGTCACGGACGGGCGCATCGCGCGGCGCATCAGCTGGAGCCCGACGGCGACGCAATCGCTCAATGACGTCGAGCCGAACATCGTGATCGTGGCGGAACAGTTCGGGAAGATCGACCTGGACTGGGAAGTGGACGTGCAAAAGCTCGAGGTCGATTGCGAACCGGTGACCGGCACACTGAGCGGGAAACTGACCGGCACCTTCAGCAAGGAGGCCGGCAAACGCGTCGGCGCACTGCGTGCGGAGGGCGAGTTGAAGCTTGCGGACGGGCGGGTGAAGTGTCTCGGCATCGACGGCGAGTTGATGGGCAGCCTGAAGTTCCGGCAGACCGCGCCGACTTACCACGCCGCGCTGGAGGGCAGGCTGACGGCTTCATTGGGGGAAACGCCGATCGATTGCGAAGTCACCGGCGACGTCAAACACCCGGTGTTCATCTTCAGCGGCGCCGGCATGAGCCCGCAGGATCTGTCGCGCAAGATCTTCCGCTACAGCGCGACCGAGCTGACCCCGGCCGACCAGGTAAAGCGCCGCGAGGAATGCACGCGCATCTTCGGCCCCGCGGCGGCGGTTGAGGAAAACCCGTTCCTCGCCAAGAACGCCGGCCACGTGACGTTCAACGTGAAGTAGGGGGCGACGCTTGCGTCGCCCGTGGGCGGAAGTGGGGAACAACCCAGCCAGGAATTGGCGCGGAGCGCCATCACAGGATTAGCCCCCGGCAGCTTCGCTGCCGGGGGTGTAGATCGGCAGCAAGATCCAGGCGCGGACGCGCCGACACACCATCGCGACATTTGTGCCGGCGCATCCGCGCCTGAAAACGACGTGCAAAGAAAACCCCCGCCAGCAGAGCTGGCGGGGGCCAATCTTGTCTCGGCGCTCCGCGCCGCACTGCCTGGCCTGTTCGTCGTGCTACATTCGCGGTTCGCGGCCGACGCGAGCGTCGCCCCTATTTGATGGTGAGCGTGGTCTTTGTCCGCACGCCGCCTACGGTCAATTGCAGCTCGACGTCGCCTTCAAAATCTTCGGCGAGGGGGAGCTCGCGTAGTTCGGGCTCGACCAGCGGGTTGAGGGCGCGGCTGGAATTTATCGTGCCGCCGCGCTGCTTCAGCACCTGGCCGCGATGCACCATCTGCATGTCCCAGGCGATGCCTTCCTGGCGCCACAGCACCGGCTGGTTGCGGCTGTCGTCGAACAGCACGCCCCATCGCACGCGGCGCCCGTCCTGCCACGCCAGGCAGCGGATGTTGCGCACGTTGTTGAACAGCAGGGGGCGCTGGGCAGCGCTGCTGCCGAGCCCGGTGTCGGCGACGGATTTCGCGAAGTCGTCCATCTGCGCGGAAAGCAGGTCGCGCTGGGCCTCCGGCGCCTGCATCAACGCGACCATGTAGCCGCCGTCAAGCCGCGCGTAGGCGATGCGCTGCACGTAGCCGTCGCTGCCGAAGTACTCGCCGATGAAACCCTCGTTGCCCGCGATGTTCGGTTTCATGCCGGCCGAGCGCTTGAAGCCCGCGGCGTCGAGTTTGTTTTCGAGTTCGAACTGCAAACGCCCGACGCTTTCGAAATCGGTCAGCGCGACCTGGAAAATGCGCAGGCTGAGCCAGCCCTGTTTCGACGGCAGGCGGAAGCGTTCGCCGTCGCGGGTCCAGCCGTTCAGCACGCAGGCGTAGCGCCCCTGGTTCAGCAGCGGCGCGATGCCGAACGGTTTCACGCCCGGCAGCTCGACCATTTCGCGCAGCAGCTCGTCGGCGCGGCGCTCGGCTTGGTTGCGGCTGCTGTCCTCGATTACCAGCGCGAACTTGCGCCCTTCGGCGTCCCAGTCGACCACGATGCCGTTGCGCCCCTGCGGAAGCGTGATCGAGCCGCGGTGCCCGGTGATCTCGTCGTCGCGGCCGCGCGGGCGGAACGGGCTGGGCTCGCTGCCGCCGAAGCTGGCGCCGTCGTCTTCGAGTTTCTTCTGCAGGGCCGCGAAGCCGGGCTTGCCGAGTTCCCACAGCGCGGCGCTGCGGGAATCGTCGATGCGTTTGCCGGCCAGCAGGCGCGGGAAGTCGCCGCCGGCGTCGGGCGCGGGGGGCAGCTTGATGCCGATGCCGGCGTCCTCGATCCAGGTGTAATCGCCGAGCTGCACGGACGCGTTGGTTGACGCGTCAAGGGCGCGCGAGATCACGTCCTCGGCGTCGGCGCGCGGCGATTGCAGCAGCACGCCGGCCGCGACAACGGCAACGATCAACGGGACCAGCAGTGCAAGTTTGCGCATGAAGGCTCAGTAAGCGGGGGATCGCGATTATCGTTGACCCGCCACCGCTTGCCAATGGGTTTAAAGCGGTCTCACGCAGAGGCGCAGAGCCGCGGAGAAAAGCGAAAGCTTGTGAACCACGAAGAAAAGCAAGGGCGACAGTTTCGCCGCCTTCCGACGTAGACAAAGCGGCGTTGCAATGCGCAAGCCGCCAGGCATGGCGTTCACAGGCCACGCCGGCAATCGCGAGACGCCGGTACCCTGATGTGGCGATTGCCGTCAGCCGGCTTTGCCGGCGTCTCTCCCGGTTAGCCCCCGGTGGAGCAACGCCGAAGGCGGAGCGGAACCGGGGGATTGTTGGCGCGCGGCACGCCGAGCCGCGTAGCGGCGACTCACCCGCGCGGGCCAGCAGAGAGTCGCCGCTACGCGGCTGAAATCAATCTTCGCCTGAAACCCCCGGCTACGCGCCGCCTTCGGCGTAGCTTCGCCGGGGGCTGATATGGACGGGCTT
>JAGQRI010000177.1 GCA_020425515.1 Planctomycetota bacterium
ATTTCGTTGAAGGTCACGCGCTTTGCGCGGTCGTCTTCGAGACCGAGTGCTTCCTTTAAATGCCAGGCGATGTCTTCGCCCTCGCGGTCCGGGTCGGGCGCGAGATAGACGGTCTTGGCCTTCTCGGCCGCGGTCTTGAGTTCCTTGATGATGTCCTTCTTGCCGCGAATCGTGAGATATTGCGGTTCGAAGTTGTTGTCGACGTCGATGCCGATCTTGGATTTCGGGAGGTCGCGCACGTGGCCGACGCTGGCCTTCACGACGTAACCGTCGCCGAGGTAGCGGTTGATGGTCTTGGCCTTGGCGGGCGACTCGACGATCACCAGCGGCTTGCCGCGCCGGGACCCCTTCTTTGCGCCCTTCTTTTTAGTGGCCTTCTTTTTCGTGGCTTTTTTGCGCGTGGATTTCTTGGCCGCAGCCTTCTTCGCGGTTTTCTTCGCGGGCTTGTCGGCGGCTTTTTCAGCCATCGGTGCTTCAGATTTTTCTTCAGGCTCAGTCATGGGCGGCGGATGATAAGCAGAGTTTTAACCGCCTGTCAAACGGACTTGCCTGCCCGGTCATTCCCCGGGTGGGTCGGAACCCGCTTCATCTGGGGCTTTTCGGGCCGTGAAAAATGCCTCAAGGATCAGCTTGGCGGCGACGGCATGGACCCGGTCTTTGCGCTCGGACGGTTTCAGCCCGCCCTCGATCAACATGCCCTCGGCCTCCCAACTGCTTAGGCGTTCATCGCCGAATTCGACGGGCAGGCCGGTGTGATTGTGAAGACGCGCCCCGAACTCGCGACAAGCCTTGGCGGCGCCGCCTTCGCTGCCGTTCATGTTAATAGGAAGGCCGACTACGAAGCCACCCGCGCCTTGCTCGGCGGCGAGTTTGTGGAGTGTGTCCAGCAAGTCGGCATCCGGCTGGGCCGAGACGGTTTTCAGCGGCAAGGCCATGCTGACGGACTCGTCCCCCACCGCCGTCCCGACGTACTTCGTGCCGTAATCCACCCCAAGCCATCTGTTCATGAACTGCGTTTAACCACGAAGGACCACGAAGCACCACGAAGAACTACGGCTTCAAACGTCAGGACCGACAGAAGCTGAGAGTATGCGCGATGCAGGTTGCACGCTCTGCCCAGCATCGTGTCCATTTCATTCCTGTAAAACCTGATTAACCGACCATTGCGAGTGCGCAACACGAACAAGTTAAACTTCGTGGTCCTTGGTGGCCCTTCGTGGTTCCGGGCTTTTGCTGTTCAGGTGTCGCGTGCGAGCTTCTTGACGTCCTGGCCGTGGCCTCGTTTGAGGACCAGGATTCTGCCGTCGCTGACTACTACCAGCAGGTTGGATTCGCCTACCACGGCCACCTGGGCGGCTTCGCCGGCGGCGTAGTTGCCTTGGCCTTCCACTGTGATGGCAGTTTGTGGCGGGTTGCCGGCTTTCTCGAGCCGACCCAGCAGGGCGTCCCAACTGCCGATATCGTCGAATTCGGCCTCGAGCGCTACGACGCGCAGACTCCCGGATTTTTCGATCAACCCGAAGTCGATGCTGATGCTTTCCAGTTCGGCGTAGTCCTGTTCGCTCACTGTCGCCGGGTCGGTGGGTTTCAGGCGACGGCTGTGCCCGGGCAGGTGGGCGCTTAATTCGCGCTGGTAGGTTGGCAGCGCGAACAGGAAGCAACCGATGTTCCAGAGCCAGCCCTGCTCGATCATTTCAGTCGCCTGCTGGCTGCCGGGCTTTTCCTTGAACGCCTGCACCGCGTGGACGCCGTCGCCCAGCGCCTCGCCGGGTTGCACGTAACCGAACCCTTCATGCGCATACGCAGGCTTTACACCGAACACGTGGATAGCGTCGCGGTAGCCCTCCCGGGCCCGTGCGCCATTCACTCCGTTTGCAAGCGCGCCGGCGGGCTCCAGCAACGTGTCGGCCGGGAGCACCAGCACGTCGGCGTCCGGGTCGAGCGCGTGCACACGCTTGCAACCAAGTGTGACAGCCGCCGCCGTGTCACGCCGGGCGGGCTCAACACACAGGTTGGCGGCGTCGATCTCGGGCAGCGCCTCGCGCAACAGGTGAGCCTGCGGGCCGGTGGTGACGACGATGACTTTGCCGGCGGAAGTGCATTGAACGGCACGCCGCCAGGCCAGTTCCAGCAGGGTGTGGTCGCCGTCGGGCTTGAGCAGGTACTTCGGGTGCTCGTCGCCGGACAGAGGCCAGAAGCGCGAGGAAGCGCCGCCGGCGAGAATGATCGCATACAGGTCAGGCATGAACGGCAATGATCGATGTTCCATGCCCAATGATCAATGACGCTGGCTCACATTGGTCATTGATAATTGACTATTACAGTTCGGCCAGAACGGCCTCGCCCATCTGCTTGCAGCCCACGATTTCGAACCCGCTGCCGCGGGCGATGTCCTGGGTGCGGGACTTTTGCAGCGCCTTGGCCACCGCGTTGTCAATCGCTTCACCAATATCCGGGCGCTTGGCGGCGTGCGTGAACAGCATGCCCACGGTCAGGATCATGGCGAGCGGGTTGGCCTTGCCCTGCCCGGCGATATCCGGGGCGCTGCCATGGACCGGCTCGAACAGCGGCGTGCCCTTGCCGAGGCTGGCGCTTGGCAGCATGCCGAGACTGCCCGTCAGCTGCGCGCCAACGTCGCTGAGAATGTCGCCGAACATGTTGCCGGCCACAATCACGTCGAACTGTTTGGGGTCGCTGACAAGCTGCATGCAGCAGTTGTCCACGAACACGTGCTTCAGGTCGATCTCAGCGTAGTCGGTATCGTGCAGCTTGATCATGGTTTCACGCCAGAGCTGCATGCTTTCCAGCGCGTTGGCCTTGTCAGCGCTGTGCACGCGCTTCTTGCGCTGCATGGCGGCATCGAAAGCAATGCGCCCGATGCGCTCGACCTCCCAGGTGTGGTAGCGCAGGGTGTTGTGGCCGAACCTTCCGGCGTCGTCTTCGCCGTAGCCTCGCGGCTCACTGAAGTACAGCCCGCCGGTCAGCTCGCGCACGATCAGGATGTCGGTGCCGTCGATCAACTCGCGCTTGAGCGGCGAGGCATCGATCAGCGCCGGCACCGGCTTTACCGGGCGCAGGTTTGCGTACAGGTCGAAAGTCTTGCGCAGGATCAGCTTGGCGCGTTCCGGGCGCTCGGCCGGTGGCGCGTTGTCCCAGCGCGGGTCGCCAAACGGGCCGCACAGGATGGCGTCAGCGTCCTGGCACAGTTTCAGGGTCTTGTCGGGCAGCGGCGGCAAGCCCTGGTCCACGGCCGCGGCAGCCGCCGGCGAACTGTCGTGCGAGAGCTCGAGGTTGAACTTATCCGCGGCGGCCTGCATGACGGCCACGGCAGCTTCCGTAATCTCGGGGCCGATCCCGTCGCCCGGGATGACCGCTACCTTCAACTGCGTCATCGTGTCTTTCTTCTTCTCGGTGTCGGCCTGAGCCCAGCCGTCGAATTCACCGCCGTCCAGGCGGGCGTCGCCGAGTTCAATACGTGGGTCTACCTTGCGCTGCAATGCCACGGGTCGCCTTTTGAAAAACAGGCGCGCGAAAATACCCGCTGGCGGTGCGCCCGGCAACCAGTCACGGGAAGCGAGATCCGCGAGATGACGTTACAATACTGACAGACTGGAGCACGGCTTGTTCAACCTGGTAGGCATTCTGGCAGCATTGATGATCGCCGCCCTCGGGCGGGGAAACGGCATGATCGTCGGCTGGGAGAGCCTCGCAGCCGTCGGCATTGGCGCGGTGGCCGTATTCGCCTTCTACTACTCGGTTTCGTCGCACCTGGTGGATCGCTGGCAACTGCTGAAACTGCGCTCCGCAGCGCTTCCCTCTGAGGCCCCGCTGGACGCACGCCGCAGCATCGCCATCGACCAGGAGATGATTCAGCGCCGCCTGCCTTTGTTCCGCGTCGGCGTGGACGTTCTGATCCTGACCCTGTTCGGCGCCCAGTCCGTGATCTTCGGCTGGCCTGACTACGTCACGCACGTTCTGCATGTGCCGGAATACCTCGACCTCGCGCCGGATCTGCTGCCCTACTTCGCCATGCTGGTGCTGAGCTGGGTGGGGCAGTACCGCATCGAACGCAAGGTGCGCGGGAGTGACTGGCGTCCGCTCAAGTTCCTCGCATTCCAATTGCGCGCGAATGTCATGACGGTGTTGCCGATCGTGCTGATCTACGCCGTCTACTGGGCGATCCTGCAGTTCGTTCCGCACGCACAGGACCTGCGCAAATCGTTCTATTACCTGGAAGTCGCGGTGATGCTCGGCCTGGTGGTCTTCATCACCTTCTTCGTGCCGCTCGCAATCCGCATGGTGCTGCCTGCCAGTCCCTTGCCTGACGGCCGGCTGCGCCGCCGCCTCGAGAGCTTCGCCAAGGACCGCGGTCTGAAGGTGAACCAGATACTGGTCTGGCGTACGGGATCAAGGATGTTCGCGACGGCCTTTGTGATCGGGCTGGCCTCGCCGTTCCGCTACGTGTTCATTACGGATTCGTTGATGCGCCGCCTAAGCGAGGACGAGATTCTCGCCGTATATGCCCACGAACTCGGCCACGTGCGCCACCGTCACCTGTGGTGGCTGCTGGCGTTCATCATTTCACTTTCTCTGGTCATGATGGGCGCGGAGCAGGGTTTGAAGCTGCTGCCGATGGCGAGGGACGTCAGCTGGATCTCGTTCGTCGGCCCACTGGCCTTCGCCTACTTCCTGTTCGGCTACATCAGCAGACGGTTCGAGCGCCAGGCCGACGCCTTCGCCGCGAAGCACACCAGCCCTGAACTGCTGGCGCAGGTGTTCGTCAAGCTCGGTATGGCAAACCCCGCGATGATGAAGAAACAGGGCTGGCGGCACTTCTCGCTGGAACAACGCATCCGCGAGCTGATGATGAACAAGGCTCACCCGGAGGTTTCGGTGCTGTTCAGCAAGGAGCTCTGGCGCGGGATGGCGCTGGGTGTGCTGGTCACGATCGGCGCCCTGATTCTGCTCGTTCAGCCGGTACGGGAGGACATCGTCTCGGGACTGGCGACCTACAGCCTTACCGAATACGACCGCGCACGCGTAAGCAACGCCCGCCCCGAACACCTGAACGAACTGCGCCAGCGGACACTCGACCGCAGCGAGGCCATGGGGAACCTGAACGACGACTACCAGGAGGTCGCCTACTGGTACGAGGGGATCGTGCAGGGCCTGGCGGGCGAGCAACCGGAAGCGCTGGACAAAATGCTGGCGCGCGCCCAGGACCGGCAGAAGCACGCCGACACCGAGGCCGAACGTCGGGCGTGGGCAAGTGAAATCGAGCAGATCGAGGCCACGCGCATCGCCATCGACAGGGCCCGAGAGAACGGCACGTCCTTCTTCGAAGAATACGACGCTGAGTTGGTCCACCGGGGGCTCAAGTCACCCGAACCCGAATAACCGGGCTCAAACATGGGCAATGCGGACATGGGCGTCCGCATCACCAGTATTCTGCTTTCGGGATCGATCAGGCCGCGGCGTTTTCTTCTTCGTCGCCGCGTGAGCCGAGCTTGTTGAAATTCTCGTGCAACTGTTTCTCGCGGGCAACCACAAGCTCATCGACCATGTAGCGTCGCGGCTCCTTGATGCCCGGCAGCTCGAACTGCGTCTCCAGCATGATCTTCTCGACGATGCCGCGCAGCCCGCGGGCGCCTGACTTGCGCTTGATGGCCTCGCGCGCAATAGCAACCAGCCCGTCCTGCGTGAACTGCAGCTCATGGCCCTGCATGCGGAACAGTTTCTGGAACTGCTTGGTGATCGCGTTCTTCGGCTCGGTCAGGACGCTGATCAGCGAATCTTCATCCAGCTCATCCAGACTGCTGGTGACGGGCAGGCGCCCGATGAACTCGGGGATCATGCCGTACTTCACCAGGTCTTCCGGCTCAACCTGGGCGCGCAATTCGTTGCGTTCCTCGATCTCGCCGAGCCCATCCGGCATGCTGATCGCGCGCACTTCCTTCTCGTCGCGCCGGGCGGCGATGCGCATGGTCGTGCCGCCAAGCCGCGTCTTGATGACGTCCTCAATGCCGACGAATGCTCCGCCGACCACGAACAGCACGTTTTCCGTGTTGAACTGGATGTACGGCTGCTCCGGGTGCTTGCGCCCGCCCTGGGGCGGTACGTTCGCAACGGTGCCCTCGAGCATCTTCAGCAGGCTCTGCTGCACGCCCTGGCCGCTGACGTCGCGCGTGATGCTGACGTTGTTGCTGGTGCTGTGGATCTTGTCGATCTCGTCGACGAAGATGATCCCCATCTCGGCGCGCGGCACATCGAAGTCCGCGGCCTGCAGCAGCTTCAGCAGCAGGTTCTCGACGTCCTCACCGACGTAGCCGGCCTCGGTGAGCGTGGTGGCGTCGCCAATCGCGAAGGGAACGTGCAGGATTTCAGCCAGCGTGCGCGCGAGCAGCGTTTTGCCACAGCCCGTGGGACCGATCAGCAGGATGTTGGATTTTTCGAGCTCAACGCCGTCATCGTCGCGCTGCTGAAGCAGGCGCTTGTAATGGTTGTGGACGGCGACGCTGAGGACTTTCTTGGCGTGCTCCTGCCCCACCACGTGCTCATCGAGAGCGAGCTTCAGTTCAAGCGGCGTCGGCAGGGTCTTGAGCGACAACCCCTCGAGGCTGCCCTTGTTGTTGTTCTTTTCGGCGACGAGGATCGAGTTGCACAGGGTGATGCACTCGTTGCAGATGTAGATGCCCGGCGGGCCGGCAATCAGGCTGTCCACCTGCCGGCGCGACTTGCCACAGAAACTGCAGCGCTCGACTTCGCGTACTCTTGTTGAATCGCTGCTCTTGGCCATGCCGGCTCCTGCTCACTTCCTCGCGGTGTTTTCCGCGATCCTCATGCTAACACACCATGCGACAATCAGGCCACCCCCACGCACGGTGCGGCTCCTGGCAGATTATCGGTCGTCCGGCCCCGCGGGCTGGTGAAAACCTGCCGCTGAGTCCAGCGGGGGCACGCCGGCTTCCTTGCACGCTTCCAGCATTTCCGCACGGTACTCGGTCTCCAGCGCCGTGTCGCCCAGCCCACGCAACACGCCCGATCCGCAAAGCCAGTGTTCTGCGGCGTCGGCGGTCGCGTCGAGTTTCAACTCGACGATCGCCAGTTGGGCCAGCGTGCTCGCCTCAGACCGCCGGTTGCCGACTTCGCGGTGGATGGCCAGCGCCCTCAGCAAATCCTCGCGGGCCCCCGCGAAGTCGGCGGCAGACTTGCGGGCCATGCTGCGGTACTCCAACGCCATTCCCGTGCTGCGCCGGTTCCCGACTTCCCGGTGGATCCGCATTGCCGGCTCCAGGCAGTCCAAAGCTTCCTGATGCTGACCGAGTTCCGCGTACAAAGCCCCCAAGTTCGCGAGGTTGATACCCTCGGTTAAGCGGTCACCCACCGCGCGACTGACTTTGAGGGACTCGAGCAGCAGCTTCCGCGCGGGTTCATGCCGCCCCTGCTCGATGTAGAGGCCGGCCAGGTTGCCCAGAAACACGCCCTCGTTGCGCTGATCGCCCGCCGCACGCAGCATGGCGATCGCATTGTCGTAGTGCTCCTCGGCCTCGGGCAGCCGATGCATCTGCTCATACACCATGGCGAGCATGCCGATGCTGTTGCCCTCCATCCGGTCGCCAACGTCGCGGGCTTCAACCAGCGCCTCCTGCAACACTTCGAGGGCCTGCGCGTCGGCGCCGCGGAGCCAGAGCACCAGCCCGAGTTCGCCAAGCCCGATAGCGCGCTGCTCGTGGTCGGAGTCGTCGCCAAAGGAATCCACGGCCTCGCGGGCCGCCCGCTCCGCGTCTTCGACCTGGTCCGCGGCACGCAGGGCCCTGGCAAGACGATGCAGCACCCAGAACCGGGCCGGGGCGGGGGCCAGGTCCACCAGCCTACGCCAGGCGTCAATGGCGGCGGCGTTGTCAAAGGTGCGTTCCGCATGATTGCCGGCAATGACCAGATAGTTCCGCTCGCGGCGACGCAGCCCCTCCAGGTCCGCGTACGGCTCGTCCTGGGCGAACCGCGCATGGTAGGCGAGCCCGGCCGCCATGCCGTCAACCGGGTGAGGGTCGGTCGTCAGACGGGACGACGCCTCGGGCAAGCTGCCGTGGATTTCAGCCTCGGTCAATTCCAAGGCGATACGGTGCAGGGTCCCGCGCAGCGTCACCGGGTGCAGGAGGTAGGCTACATCGCGCATCAATGCGTGACGGAACAGGTAATGTTCTTCGCCGCTCATCCCGGCTACTTGTTCGGGGCGTGCTCGATGACGTCGTCGATCAGCCCGTAGTCTTTGGCCTCGGCGGCTGACAGGAAGTAGTCCTTGTCCGTATCCTTTTCGACCTGGTTGAGCTTCTTGCCCGACGCGTCGGCGAGGATCTGGTTCAGGTACTTCTTGAGGCGCAGGATTTCCTTGGTCTGGATGCTGATGTCGCCGGCGGTACCGCCCGCGCCGCCCCAGGGCTGGTGAATCATCACGCGCGCGCTGGGCAACGCATGGCGCTTGCCCTTGGTGCCGGCCGAAAGCAGCACGGCGCCCATGCTGGCGGCCTGCCCGATGCAGACAGTGCTGATGTCGCACGAGACGTACTTCATGGTGTCGAAGATCGCGAGCCCGGCGTTGACGTCGCCGCCCGGGCTGTTGATGAACATCTGGATGTCCTGGTTCTTCGCTTCCTTCTGCAGGAACAGCAGCTGCGCGACGACGGCGTTCGCCATCAGCTCGTGCACCGTGCCCTGGATGAAGACGATACGGTCCTCAAGCAGGCGCGAGTAAATGTCGTAGCTGCGCTCGCCGCGGCTGGTCTTTTCAATCACATAGGGAAGCGGATATCCCATGGCATAGTCTCCGTGTCTGCTTCGCCGGTCGTCTATTCGGCTTTGTCTTCTGCCTTCTTTTCGGCCTTTTTGCCGGTCCCGGCGCCCGGGTCAACATACTTGGCCTTCTGGCGCAGCAGCTTCAACACCTTGCTGGTCTTCAATTCTTCCCGCATGCCGGAAATCGTCCCGTTCTGCTGGAACTGGGCGTACACCTCATCGGCGGTGCGGCCAACCATCTGGGCCAGCCTCTGTACTTCGCGCTGGATTTCTTCCTCAGTGACCACCAGGCGCTCTTTGCGCGCGATGGCGTCGGTCACGAAAGCGCGCTTGAGCATCGATTTGACTTCATCGACTCCCTGGCCGCGATTCTTGTCGAGGAATTCGCGAATGGATTCCTCGGGCATTCCCTGCTGGTACATCCGGTACGCCTGCTGCTGGACCAGCTCGGCGGCCTTGCGTTCACTGAACTTTTCGGGCAGTTGCATTTCAGTGTTGTCGGCGACCTTGCCCAGCGCCTTTTCCTCGGTGGCGCGGTCGAGATCTGCTTCCTTCTTCTTCAGCAGCTCGCCGCGGATCTCCTCGCGCCAGGCGGCTTCATCCTCGAAACCGTTCTCCTTGGCGAGATCGTCGATACTGGGACCTTCGTATTCCAGCACGTCGTCGACCGTAAGGTCGATCACCGCATCTTTGCCGCGCAGGTCTTCACGCTCGAAGTCCTTGGGCAGCTTGAGCTTGATTTCCTTGTGCTCGTCCTTCTTCAGCCCGACCAGTTGCTCCTCGGCCTTGGCGGGCTTGAGCCCCGCCACCCAGCCGAAGCCGACTTCGAGCAACCCGCGGTCCTGGCTGAAAATCTCTTCATCATCGACCGTGACCTTCAGGCTCGCGCGGATGAACTGCCCCTTCTTGCTCGCGCCTTCCTGGGATTTGAGGTCGCCCTTGTTCATCTGCGCGCCGCGCAGTTGGGCGTGGATTTCCTGCTCTTCGACTTTCGCCACCGGGCGTTCGAGCTCGAGCCCCTTGTACTCGGGCAACTCGAACTCCGGGTAGACTTCAGCCTCCAGGGTCAACTGCACCGGATTGTTGGCCTTGATGTCACTGACCTCGACCACTTCGACAGTGCCAAGCAGCTTCAGGGCGTGCTCGTCAACGGCCTCCTTGACGGCCTCGTCGGCGAGTGTCTGGCGCACGTCGTCGCTGACTTCCTTGCCAAAGCGCTTTTCAAGCACGTTGCGCGGCGCCTTCCCCTTGCGGAAACCGGGGAACTGGACCTGCTTGTTGATGTCGCGATAGCCGTCGTTGAGTTTTGATGTGACGACATCGGCAGGCACTTCCGCCTTAATTATGCGCTTGCACCCACCCGCATCTTCTACCGTTATCTGCATCGCAATTGCCTTCCAAGCCTTTATTCTGCGGCCCGGGGCGGATTTGGCCTCGGGCACGGGCGCGGGATACTAGCACTTTCCCCCCCTGCCACAAGCAAGCGGGGTGGTGCGCGAAACGCGTTTTGATTCTTTAATTGGCGGTTGGTAGTGTCGGTTGCTCACACACTCAATGCACCGGGGGAGTCGCCGGATGGCGAAAGCCAAAATCCGCATCGTAGACGGCATAGATGCCGGAATTGAGAAAGAGCTTCCTGATGAAGGGAGCGTCACCGTCGGGCGTCGCAGCAGTTGCGACCTGGTCCTGCGCGTTGACTCCGTATCGCGTGAGCACTGCCGCATCGAGAAAAGTGACGGCGCATACTGGCTTTACGACAACGGCAGCAGCAACGGCACGCTGTTGAACGGGCTGCGCATCGAGAAAGCCAAGCTGGTCCACGGCGACGTTATCACGTTGGATCGCGTTACCCTCGAATACCTCGAAGAAGCTGACAGTGCCCACACGCGCGAAATGATTCGCGAGTTCGTGGTCCAGAACCGCCCGGACGTGGACGGCACCTACACGGCCGAGAACAGCCTGATCGGCAAGACGCTCAAGCACTACAAGGTGCTTTCGGTGATCGGCGAGGGCGGCATGGCGCTGGTCTACAAGTCGCGCGATGAACGCAACAGCGACATCGTAGCCTTGAAGGTGCTGAAACGCGGCGAGACCGTCGACCAGGAAAACCTGCAACGCTTCCTGAAAGAGTTCAAAACCGGCAGCAAGCTGAACCACCCGAACATCATGCAGGTCTATGAGATCGGCGAGGTGGACGGGACGTACTTCATCGCCATGGAGTACATCAACGGCAGCAGCCTGCAGGAGATACTGGACGAAAAGGGCCGCCTGTCCGCCGAAGGCACGCTCAAGATCGGCATCCAGGTGGCGAAGGCGCTGGAGTTCGCGTTCAGCCAGCGCATTATCCACCGCGACATCAAGCCCGAGAACATTTTGATAAGCCGCGAGGGGGAAGTGAAAATCACTGACCTTGGGCTCGCGAAAGAACTGAAGCGCTACGTCAGCGTGAACATCACCAAGACCGGCGAGGGTATCGGCACGCTGCACTACATGTCGCCCGAGCAGGTCGAAAACACTCGCGACGTCGACCAGCGCGCCGACATCTACAGCCTCGGCGCCACCCTCTACGAGTGCCTGTGCGGCCAACCGCCCTTCGATGAAGTAGGCGTGTGGAAATTCGTCGAGGCCATCAACGAGAAGCCGCCACCCAACCTCAACGACCGCGTGCCCAACCTGCACCCGGAAATCTGGCCGGTAGTTGAAAAGGCCCTGTCCAAGCGCCCTGAAGAGCGGCAACAGACACCCACCGAGTTCCGCGAGGAACTTGAGCGGCTGTTGACGCTGGTCAAGGCGGACCGGCAGAAGAAGGTTTCAAGCCAGGAGGCGTAGTGGTCAGGCAGAACACCGGCAGAAAGCGTGACGCGACACGCACCAAAGCGGCCATCCTGAACGCGGCCATAACCGAGTTCGCCCAGCGCGGCCCGGCCGGCACACGCGTTGACGAAATCGCGGCGCGGGCCGGCGTCAACAAGAGCCTGATCTACCAGTATTTCGGCAGCAAACAGGAGTTGTACGCCGAGGTTTTGAACTCTGTGCTGGAAGCCATCACGGAACGCAGCGCCGAATTTTCGAAGGCCTTCTCCAGCGCTGAAACACCGGACGACCTGCGCGCGACCGTTCGCCGCTACCTTGAATACCACCTTGAGCTGATGGAATCCGTGCCCGAGTGGCCGCGGCTGCTCGCGTGGGAAAACCTGGAGGGCGGGCGAACACTTGCGCGTCTTCCGGTGCAGCACACCTACAAGGTGTTTCTCGACCGTATCCGCGCCATCCTCCAGCCGATCAAAGAACGCGGGATGATGATCGAGGGTTTTGATGTGGGGCTGGCGGCGCAGGCGGTGATGGCCCTGACGCATTTCTTCGTGATCCAGCGCGGTACCTTGCAGTACCTTTTCCAGGTCGACCCCGACAGCAAGGAAGCGCGCGAACACTGGCTCGGCTACGCCACCGGCATGCTGCTGGCTTCGTTCAAGTTCGCCGCGAGTTCGGTTCCAAAGGTCGAAGACTGACCGGCGATACGCCCGGTCGGTCAGGACCGCAGCCACCTGATCGCCGCCTGAAGCCTCAAATGTTCCAGAATCCGCCGATGCGGTTAACGCGAAGTTTATCCAGCGCGAAGTGCATCAGCGGGTAGGCAAAGACCGCCAACGGCGCGCTGGCAGCCGCCGTTGACGCGCATCGCACCAGCGCCCTGGTCCAGCCGATGCCGTTGCCGCCGATCACCAGCATGCCGTGGTAGCCGAAATTCACCAGGAACGTGCCGATCAACGCCATGATGAAGACGTTGACGATGCGCTCCGGATCCAGCTTGCCGCGCGCTCGCCCGGCCGCCTTGTGCAACAGGCTGTACAGCACGCCATAGCTGCCCAGCAACCCGATACTGAAGAAGTCGCGGATCAGCCCCAGCACCAGGCAGGGCACGTAGCGCCCCTGGCGGCTGGCAAACAACCCGAGATACAGGGCGAACACCGAGTACAAGTCGGGCGTGAAATCCCCCATGCGCAGGCGGCGGAGCAGCATGGTATGCACGATCGCCAGCAACAATCCGCCCCCCGCGACGATCCGCCAGCGGTACTGGGGCGCCTGACTGCGCAGCCCGAATGTGCGCGCGTGTGCCATTACTTCTTCCGCATCAGTGCCAGCGCCTGCTTTTCGATTTCCGGGCGCTCGTGTTTGAGAACCTGAACGACCTCGAGCGTTGACAGGTCAAGGTTTGCCTCGATGCGCACCTCGAGGAAGCCTGCCTGCGGAATCACTTCACGCACGACCCCCACGCTGAGCCCGAGCGGAAACTGTCCGCTGTAGTCGTTGGTCACCACGTGCATGCCCGGCACAACTTCGGCGCCGACAGCGACGTCTTCCAACTCGAGGCGCGGGAAGTGCGGCATGCTCGAGCCGTCGCCGCGCAGGATGCCGCGGACGCGCTCGGCGCTTTTGTCGGTGGTGCTGTCGGGGTCAATGATCAGACAACTGCAGGCGAAGCCGGCGTCGGACACCAGTTGCACGCAGGCCTCGGAGTCACCGACCATGAACACGCGCCCGATGAGCGTACGCCCGGAAACCACCGGCATGCCTTCCTCGATACCGGCGTCCTTGCCGCGGTTGATCCAGCACGAGTGCCTCCAACCGCTGGAGTCGCCGTGGAAGACTACCTGCGCGTTCACGGCGTCAGGCAATTTGGATTTCGCGAAGTCGGGGTCGCGACGGCCGAGTTCATTCAGCTGATTCAGTGCGTCTCGCAGGCGGGAGTTCTCGGCGGCGAGCTCGCTGTTGCGTTCACGCTCGGTTTTCAGGTCGACCTGCATGCGCTCGGATTCGCTGAGTTCCTCGTAGGGAGTCTCCGACACGTCGCTCTGTGCATGCGCGAGCGGCAGGAAGGTCAGGAGTTTGAGCCGCTCGCCGATCCGCAGGTACGGCAAAACGATCGTCAGCGCCAGCAGAATGCAGGTCGCGACGAGAGGGTGGCGCAGGAACCAGCCCAGTGTGAGTTTTTCCTGTGTGCGGCGCATGGCTTCCGTTCGGATACAAAAAGGCCCGGTATGCTCATCGGCAACCGGGCCCCTGATTCTTCGCACTCAATGGCGCTAGATGTCTTCGGCGCTCTCCAGCAGGTCGACGAACTCGTCGATGTCGGTCAGCACGGCCTCCGTGCCGCGCACCACCGAGTACAGCGGTTCTTCGGCGCGGCGTACCGGCAGGTTGACCTCGTGCTCGAGGTAGTAATCCAGCCCGCGCAACGAAGCGCCGCCGCCCGCCAGCATGATGCCCTGGTCCACCAGGTCGGCGGCGATTTCCGGCGGGGTGCGTTCCAGCGTGCGCTTGATGCTGCCCGCGATCTGTTTCACAACGGGCAGAAGCGCTTCACGGATCTGGATGCTGTTGATCACCGTGCGCGACGGCAGGCTGGTCTCGAGGTTGCGCCCGCGAATTTCCATCTGCATTTCCTCGCCGCCCATCAACTCGAGGGGCACGACGCTGCCGATGGCGATCTTGATCTTCTCGGCGGTCTGTTCGCCTACCAGCAGCCCGCAGTGTTCCTTGATGTAGCTGATGATGCTCTGGGTAAGTTCGTCGCCGGCCACTCGGAGCGTTTCGTAGTTCACAACGCCCTGCAGGCTGAGTACCGCCACGTCCGTGGTGCCGCCGCCGATGTCGACGATCATGCTGCCGGCCGGGTCGGAAATCGGCAGCCCGGCGCCGAGTGCGGCGGCCTTCGGCTGCTCGATCAGGTATACGCTGCGCGCGCCGGCGCGCTCGGCGGATTCGATCACAGCGCGCTTTTCAACGCCGGTAATGCCCATCGGGACGGAAATGATCAGGCGCGGCTTCAGCCCCCAGGCGCGATTGTGAACCTTGCGGATGAAGTAGGACAGCATGGCTTCGGTGATCTCAAAGTCGCTGATAACGCCGTTCTTGAGCGGCCGGATCGCCTCAATGTTGCCGGGGCATTTATCGAGCATGTTCTTGGCCTGATTGCCGACGGACTCGCCGTTGTTGAGCACTTCCGTCGTGCCCTTGCGGACCGCGACCACGGAGGGCTCGCACAACACGATGCCCTGGCCGCCGACGCAAACCGCCGTGTTGGCGGTACCAAGGTCGATGCCCATGTCGAGGCTGAAAACCCCCAGGAGCCGTTCAAAGATCGTAGGCATGGCGATACCGTCCTGTGAAGGTGATGTAGCGAGAGCAGGCCTCGCCAAGGGGGTATCGGGAAACCCACGCCGGTTCTTGAGTTAAATAGAGAAAGACGCACAGCTTGCCCGCGATGGCTAGTCGACCTTCTGCTCGACAAGTTCGGGCAGCCACGGATCGCTCAGTTTCAGCTTCTCGCTGTTGGCTTTCCACCACTTGCGCAGGGCGGTCTCCCAGCCTTCGGTACCGCCGCCGTCGGGCGCGTAGAGCGGTGGCCGCTTCACGCCTGACGCCGCGGCCGAATTCGACAGCAGGCACATCAGCCGCTGCTTCAGGACATCCACCGGCATGCCCTGCATGCCGCCGTCGGGATCATTTCCCATCAACTTGAACAGGTTGTCCATGTGGCCGGTTTCCCCCCGGCGGGCGAGCGTCAGGGCTGCCCACCAGCCGCCGCGGTCGGCCTTGTCGGCGTACTTTTCGAGCGCTTTCTTGCCGGCCTCGCCGTCTTCCATGTACAGCCAGACGGCGGCGCTGATGGCCACTCCGTCTTCTTTGGCTTCCAGCAATGTAGTGAGATGTTTCTTGCGGTCCTTGCCGCAACGCCACGCAATGTAGGAACCCAGGCCGAACGGGCGCTCGGCGGACGACCAGTGATCGCGCTCGAACTTCTTGTCCTTCGCCCAGTTGATGACCGGCTCTGGATCGTGACGGATCAGGGCTTCAAACGCTTCCCAGAACTCGTCGCTGCTTTCGTCATCAGCAGCGAAAGTCTTGCGCCAGGCGGACAACTGCTCGGACGTCGGAGGTTCCTCGGCCTCGGGTTCATCCGGCTTGCTGTCCTCCGCGTTGTCCGGCTTCAGTTTCTCTTCGAGGCCGCTGACGAGTGCTTTGCGATCGAAGGGCACATCCTCATCCTTCAGGCCCGCGAGGTACTCTTTGCATTTGGCGAGGCCTCCCTCAGCGATCATCCATTGATAGCGTTCAGTTGATTCTTTGTCGGCCGCCTTGGCACGAGTGATCAGCTTCTTGAGAATCTCAACCGGATCCTCGAGCTTGCCTACTTCCTCGACAAACGCTTTTGCTTCTGCGGCGACCTTCTCGTCGTCGTCGTAGCGGCCCGGGAGGCGCTTGGCGACGATCGACGCCAGCAGAAAGGCTTCCTGTTGCGTGGCCGTGCCTTTGCAAAAGCGGTCGAAGCGCTTCAACAGGTCGCCCAGCCATTTCTTTTCTTCATCGCTGTAGCCCTTTTCGGGGTCGTCGGGGTCGATCAGCCAGCGCCCCTGGAACAGCGGCAACCGGTAGTCGCATTTCAGGTCGCGCCACCAGACCGGCGTCGGCCCGCCCGAGGTTGTGCTCATCATGCGCGCGTATGGATTGGCGTTCGACGCCGTGACCAGCCAATGTTGGCCGACGTACGCGACGGGGAACTGCGGCCCCCAATAGTTCGGCGTAACGCGTATGCGCACTTTGTCGCCGGGTTTGAGGCCCTTCCAGGTACGGACGACGCTGTATTCGGCCACGATTCCGCCCGCCCGGGTGCACTCCAGTTCCGCAACGAGATCGGCCTGCCGCAGCAGTTGCTCGGTTGTATATGGATCGATGGTCGTGGCGGACAGAGAGCCGCAGCACAAAACGAGCGCGATCAGGGACAACATGTAGCGCATGGGAAACTCCCGATTGGTGGGCCCCGGGGACGAAACCAGTGTCTCAATTACGGCGCCGCGGTGGGAGGAAAAAAGCGAACGGGCCCGCGTCTGGCGCGGGCCCGTTCAGGTTGTGGCCGGTTATTCAGTACCGACCTCGTCGACGCTGAACTTCTCGACGTCGATGGTCAGGCCCTTCAGCGTGCGCAGCCCCACCTTGCCGGTGCCTCCGCCGGCCTTGGCCGTGCTGCCGAGGCGGCGCCCGTTGAACGTGGCGTTGACGTTCGCGCCACTGAACGTGAGTACCACGTCGTCGTAGCGTGAATCCCGGTCCCAGCGCGGAATCGGCAGGTAGTCGCCGTTGTTGTCGCCAACCAGCGTGCTGGTATTGCCGCCCGTCACCTGCACGATGCGGTAATAGCCGTCACCGCGAATCTGCAGGGCCGAGTAGTTGGAGGGATCCGAGAAGCGGAACTGTACCTCGTAACCTTTGGCGTCCTTGCCTGTCTTGCGGGCGTCGGCCTCGCTCATGTCGCGCCAGACCTTCATACGGACTTCGCCGGCGGCCACGTTGCCGCCAAGCTGGAACATCTTGTTCCCGCCCACCTGCAAGGCGCCCGGCGCCCCGGGAGTGCCCTTGATGAGCTTCACGCCACTGGGCAGCCAGTCCCAGTCGTAGCGCGGGTTATCGAAGTCCTCATCAAAGTAGTCCGTCGCGCGCCCCGCCTTGGCCGGCTTGGGATGCGGACGCTCGTACTTGGGCCAGTTCGACTTGAACGGGTCCTTTACCTCGGGCTCGGGCTGCGGTTCCGGCTCAGGCAACGGTTCGGGCTCGGGCTCGGGTTCCGGCTCGGGTTC
>JAGQRI010000178.1 GCA_020425515.1 Planctomycetota bacterium
GTTCACGCAGATCGACATCGAGATGAGTTTCCCGAGCGTCGATGACGTGATCGAGCTGTTTGAGAAAGTCGTCGGCAATGTGTTCGAAGCCATCCGCGGCGATGAGCGGTTCAGGGACCAGTCGTGGCCGGTGCTCGGTGACAGCGAGGTCAAGCCGCCGTTCGAGCGTATGAGCTACGAGCAGGCCATGCGCGACTACAGCATTGACCGTCCGGACCTGCGCTCGCGCGACCTCAAGCTGACCGACCTGACCGGCTGGGCCGCGGCTTGCAGTTTCAACGCCTTCAAGGGCGTCGCCGAGAAGCAGGGGTTGGTGAAGGGTTTGCGTTGCCCCGGCATGGCCGGCGAGTTCAGCACAGGTCAGCTCAAAAATCTGGAACGCGATGCCAAGGGCATGGGCGCGACGGGGCTTGCGAACCTGAAGGTTACGGACGCAGGCCTGGAAGGCGGTATTGCCAAGTTCATCCCGGAAGCCGAGCAGAAGGCGATGATCGAAGCCTTCGGCGCCGAGGCTGGCGACCTGCTGCTGATCTGCGCGCACGAGAAACACAAGGTCGTGCACGCGGTGATGCACAACATGCGCCTGCTGATCGCCGAGAAGCTGGGCCTGCACGACAACAACCAGTTCGCGATCTGCTGGATCATCGACTTCCCGCTGTTCGAGTACCGCGAGGAAGACGAGAAGCTGTTCGCCAGCCATCACCCGTTCACGCTGCCGCAGGACGTCGGGCGAGTGCACCAGATGGCCGAGATCAGCCGCAAGGGGCACGAGCCGCACCCTGTGGCGCGCATGCTGCGAGGCGGCGTGGAACTCGAGGAAATCCTGGGCCTGCGCAATAACCAGTACGACCTGGTTGTCAACGGCATCGAGATCGCAGGCGGCAGCATTCGCATGCACCGTACCGACTTCCAGTCCGACGTGTTCGAGCTGATCGGCATCGGCAAAGAGGAAGCGGAAAAGAAGTTCGGCTTCCTGATGTCAGCGCTCGAACACGGCGCACCGCCCCACGGCGGCATTGCCAGCGGCGTCGATCGCCTGCTGATGCTGCTGCTCGGCCTCGACAACATCGCCGACGTGATCGCGTTTCCCAAGTCCGCCACAGGCCGCGACCTGATGATCGATACGCCGAACGACGTCGAGCCGGCACTGCTGGATGAGCTGGGCGTGAAGATGCTGCCCAAGCCGGAGAAGTAGCACCCGGGCAATCAGCGCCGAAACCTGTCGTGTAAACGATGGGTTTCGGCGTTCCCGTTCGTATAACTCCTGCATGTCGGAACTGTTCTACAGCATCCTGCACCGCCCCTACGTGTTCGTCTTCCTGCTGGCGTTCCTGGCTTTCAGCTGGATGGAACAGGGCAAGCTGCGAACCGGGATCTGGCTGGTGACCGGCTACCTGATCGCGCTGGCGGCCGAGTGGTGCAGCGTCAACCCGGCCATCCGCCTGCCGTTCGGCTACTACGTCTACCACAAGGATGTGCTGGCCAACGACCTGCTGGTGTTCGGCGTACCGTTTTTCGACAGCCTCTCCTTCGCCTTCCTCAGCTACGTCAGCTTTTCGTTTGCACAGTACTTCATGTCGCCGCTGTGGCGTCGCGGCTTGAACTACCAGCGCGTCACCTCGCGCGGCATTCGCAACTCGCCGGCCACGCTGTTCCTGGGCGCGGCGCTGATGATGATCATCGACGTCGTCGTTGACCCCGTGGCGCACCTCGGCCGTTACTGGTTCCTGGGGGACATCTACCACTACCCTTCGCCCGGCTATCACTTCAACGTGACTATGGCCAACTACGCCGGCTGGTTCGTCGTCGGCTGGGTCATCATCTTCGTCAACCAGCGCATTGACGGCTTTCTTGCCAACCGCGAACTGGTCAACGACAAGCCGGTTGAGCTTCCTTACGTTCCGCACAAGGGGCTGTTTGCGCCGTTGTTCTGGGCCGGCATCCTGCTGTTCAATCTCGGCGTCACGGCCTGGCTCGGCTGGGGTTTCGAGCCCGACCCGGACGTCGACTTCGACGCCGCTGAGGTACGCAAACTGTTCCTGTCAGGCTGCTTCGTCGTGACGCCGATCCTGCTGCTGGCGGCGGCGCAACTGGTCAAGCCGTCCAATCGGCCCGGCGCCGAAGACCTCACGGCCTGGCTTGCCGACTACCCGAACCCGAAGCTCGATGAACTCATGACCGGCCGGTCGAGTTAAACTGCCCAGCCACGCCTGTATCACAGCTTTGTGAAATCCGCCTGATCGCTTGCCCCCGCCCGTATCAGCCGCATAGTGATTGCCACGTTTGGTGGTATCGGGAGCAAGCATGACTGGGCGACTTCACTGGTGGCTTTGTGCCGCCCTGCTTTGTGTCTTCACGGCCTACTTGACGGCGCAGGACGCGCCCGAGGCCAAACCGGGCCAGAAAACCATCGATCGCGCCAAACGCGACGCGGCCAAGTTCCTTCCCCAGGCGGGTCTCGGTGGCGACGACACTGCGAAGACGACGCCGGACAAGCACACGTTCGAAACAGTCAAGATCGATGTCGAGGGCTGCGAGAAGATGGAAGGCTACATCTCGCTGCCTGAAAACCTCGACAAGTCGAAGAAGTACGCCCTGATGTTCACCTTCCACGGCAACGGCGACGTCGGCCAGAACCGCGTCAAGAACGTCGCGCGTATCAGCAGCGAACGCGACCCGGTCATCACGATCGGCGTGCAGTACCAGCAACTCACTGAAGAGGGCAAGGGCAAGATGGGGCTGCCGCAGTTGTGCTCGGCCGACAAGATCATTGAGGGTTCGCGCTGGCTGCTCGACAAGGTGATGAAGGACCGGCCCGTTGACCCCAACCGTGTGTTCGTCAGCGGGTTCAGTTGGGGCACGAGCTGGGCCAGCGGCTGGGCGCGCAAGGAGTGGACTGACGACCCCGAGCACTTCCCGTTCCGTGCGGTGTTCCTGTACAGCAGCGGCGGCGCGGTTACGAAGGAAACCTGCCCGCCGGTACCCTGGATCTGCACGGTCGGCTCGAACGAGACGAAGGTGGCGGGCAGCGTCAACGTGCTCGCCGCGGTCCGGCACTTCTGCAACGTGCTTGCCAGCTGGGGCATGCCGGTGCTTTACCACGAAATTCCCGGCATGGGACACTCAGTCAACGGGCGCTGCCACCAGATCACCCGCGACGTGATCAACGAATTCGGCGGCCCGGGCATGCTGCCCTACCCGGACGCCGGCGATTCCGAAAGGGCCGAGCCCCTGCCGTTCGAGCCCAGCGACGACCAGTACGTCAAGGAAGTGATTGAACTTTGCAATGCCGACGAATGGCAGGCCGCGCTGGATCGCATTGAGCAGATCGAGGACGACAAGGAAATCGACCGCAAGGCGAAACGCGAGGTGAAACACTTCGACAAGGACATCGAGAAGATCGCCAAGAAGGAGATCAAGCGCGTCGATGACCTCGTGCAGGAAGCCATCAAGGCCGAGAAGATGCCCGCGCCCTACCTGATCCGGCGCTTGCGCGCGATCAGCGAAACCTGGGCGAAGGAAAGCTGGATCGAGGGCAAGGGTTACGACGAGACGCTCAGTTTCCTCGATACCGACTTCGCCCCGGTCAAGCGCGAGCAGGAACGCGAGCAGATGATGAAGGATGCCCTCGCGCTCGAAGCGCAGGAAGGCAAGCGCGCCGACGCGAAAGCCAGGTACAATGAGCTGGCCAAGCGTGCCGACGAGGACGAAGGCAAGTCCGTATGGCCCAGGGCCGCGGAGTATCGTCTGAAGTGGTGGGTGGACTGAGCTGCCGCACGCTGACGCATCCTGCTGAAAATCATCCGCATCAAATCGAAACCACGCGCGGGTAATGGTGTTCTATCGTCAGGAGACCCCCATGCGCCGATTCGTCGTTTCGCTGCTGTTGCTGATGTTGTGCGTGCCCGCCGTGCTGGCCGATGAAGAGACGGCGGAAGAGCCGTGGCAGACTTCGCTGAAGGACGTCGCCATCCCGATGCGGGACGGCAAGACGCTGGCGGCGAACGTCCTGCTGCCCGCCAAGCGCGGCAAGTATCCCTGTGTTCTCGTCCAGACGCCCTACAACAAGGACCGCATGGGACGCGAATACGGCGACGACGACAAGGGCGGTGACGCGGGCCGCGGGAGCGAGAAGGCCTGGTCCCGGTTCGACCGCGAGCATTACGCCTACGTCTTCGTCGACTGGCGTGGTTTCTACGGCAGCAAGCCCGCGATGCGCGGCGTCAATAAACGCCAATGGAAGCGCGGCCAGGACGGCTACGACTGCGTCGAGTGGATTGCCGAACAAAGCTGGTGCGATGGCAAGGTCGGCACCTGGGGCGGCAGCGCGCTCGGCAAGCAGCAGTTCGACACCGCGGCCGAGCAGCCGCCGCATCTCGTTTGCGCGTCGCCGCTGATTGCCTACCAGGGCACTCGCTATGAAGGCTACTACGAAGGCGGCGTGATGCTTGAGGCGCACACGATGTCTCTCGACATGCTGGGTTTCGGGGTCGGCAAGCTGGTGAAAGAGAATCCGCTTCCCAATCGCCTTTGGACCTTCGCGCGAAACACTTCCTACCATCCCGGGCTCATCCAGGTGCCGTGCTTGATGATCAGCGGCTGGTGGGACAACTTCCCGCGCGACGTCGTTGAGCAGTTCAACGACCTGCTGAATGACGGCGGCGGCAAGGCGAAGGAGAGCAAACTGGTGATGGGCCCATGGTCGCACACCGGCGTCGACGTGGCGGAACAGGGGGACATGAAGTTCCCGAAGGCGGAAGGCTGGTCCACGGCGGTGACCTTGAAGTTCTTTGACTACTACTTGCGCGGCATTGAAGACAGCGGGTGGAAGGAAGTGGAGAAGGTCAACGTCTTCCAGTGCAACGAAGGCAAGTGGGTCAGCGCCGACAGTTGGAACAAGCTGCTCGGCAAGGAGACATCGTACTACCTGCATGCTGACGGCGCAGTCAGCACCGGCAAGCCGGGCGCGGCCACTGAAGACAAGCCGTTGACGCGTCAATACAACTACGACCCGAAGCGGCCGACGCCGACCATCGGCGGCCAGAACCTGCCGCCCCTGACCCACGGCCCGAAAGAGGTTTCGAGAATCGCCGATCGGAAGGATGTGCTGGTCTACGCAACGGACAAGCTGGCCGAGCCCCTGGCGATCCGCGGGGAAGTCGCGCTGACCGTGAGCTTCCAGTGCAATCGGGTGGACACGGACATCAGCGTGCGCCTGTGCGACGAGAGCGCGGACGGCAAGTTGTACCTGGTCGGGGAAACCATCCAGCGCGCCAAGCTGAGAAACGGGAAGGTCGAACTGCTCGAGCCGGGCAAGACCTGCACGCTTACGCTGCGACTCACGCCGCAAGCATACACCTGGCCGAAGGACCACAGGCTGAAGCTGATCGTCACCGGCGGCAACGCGCCGCGCTTCGAGCCGAACACGGGCAACGGCGACGACCACTTCGATCGAGCCAAGGCCCTGGACGTCGACGTGACGCTGCTGCACGACGCGCAGCATCCCGCCGAATTGAAGCTGCCTTTTGTGAAGTAGGGGATGCCTACAGCGCTGTTTCTGCCACGCGCGCGATTTGCAGGAAGTCGGTTTCCAGATCGCGTGACAGCACACGCGGGACTTTGTTCTGTCCGCCCAGCCGACCGCGGGTTTTCATCCATTCGTAGAAGCCACCCGGCGCAACCACGCGTACCACCGGCGCCGCCATGCCGTAGCCTTTCTCGCGGTGGGCGGTGTAGTCCTCATTGCCGGCCATGATGGCGGCGTCGATCTGCCGCGCGAACTCGTCGACGTCCCCAGGTTCGCGCCGGAACTCCACGTAGTAGACATGCCCGCCAACGCTGCGCTCGCTGTCCGGGTACCGCGTTGCCACGGCGTACTCTTCCACCGCGTTGCCCGTCTCCTCGCATGCGGCTGCAATGGCGCGGTCCAGCTCGCCGCCGCTGACGTGCTCGCCGAAGGCGTTCAGCGTGTGCTTCAGGCGTCCTGCGAAAACCAACTTGCAGGGTTGCATGCTGGTGAAACGAACGCTGTCGCCGACGAGGTAGCCGAAGATGCCGCTGTCGCTGTTCAGCACCACGGCGTAGTCGACTCCGGTCTCCACTTCACCCAGTGTGAGCCGCGTGGGAGAATCCTTCCCGAGTTCCTCCACTGGCACGAATTCGAAAAACACGCCCTGGTCAACCAGCGGCAGCATACCGGGATCGTTCTGCTCATCCTGTACGGCCAGCATGCCGCCTTCGCTGGCGCTGTAGGTATCAGTGGTCCAGACGAATGAACCGGCCAACTGTCTGAAGCGCTCCCGGTACGGGCCGAAAGACATGCCGCCGTGGACGAACAGACCGAGGTTGGGCCAGACCTCTTTCAGCGAACTCTTGCCGGTATGCGCGAGCACCTTCTCGCTGAAGATCACCATCCAACTCGGCACGCCGCTGATCATGCGCACGTCCTGTTTGCTGCTGATCTCAACGGCGCGGGCGATCTTTTCTTCCCAGCTCGGCAGCCCGACGACGCTCTGGCCGGGCGTGTGCCAACGGCGCAGCAACTGCGGGATGTGCAGCGTCATGATGCCTGTGTTGTCGCCGATCCAGTTCTCGCCGTGCTTGCGCAGTTTGGTCGAGCCGCCGAGGAACAGCAGTCGCCCGCTGAACAGTTTCGGGTCGCGTGCCGCCACGCAGGGGGCGATGGCGTCGAAGCCGCCCTGCCGGTTGCCGCGGATGGTTTCCATGCTGACGGGCAGGTACTTCTCGCCGCTGGTGGTGCCGCTGGAGATTGCCCAGTAGCGGATGTAGCCCGGCCAGCACACGTCGGGCTCGCCGCTGCGGGCGCGGTCGAAATAGCTCGCGATGCCGTCGTAGTCGCGCAACGGAACGGCTCGCACCCAGTCGCGGTGGTTGCGCACGTTGTGCAGAGCGTGATCGCGGCCGAAGGATGTGCTGTACGCTCGCGAAAGCAGGTAGTTGAAAACACGCTCCTGCGCGTCACGCGGATCGTCGGCGAGCGAGCGCATCTGCGCCAGTCGCCTGACCGCGAGTTTGTGCACGATCGCGTTGATCATGAGGTTGCGCCCGCCAGCCGCTGCCGCGCTTCCCAGGCGATGCCTTCCTCGATCTTGTCGGGCGGCGTGAGGCTCCCGATCTTCTGCGCCGCGAGGTCCGCGACCGCCATGATGGTCAGCATCGGGTTCACGCGGATGCTGTGGGGGAACAGGCTGGCATCCGTGATGAACAGGTTTTCGAAGCCGTGCACGTTGAAGTCGGGTGTCACCACGTCGCGTGTGTCGCTGTCGCCCATGCAGGCGCCGCCCTGCGGGTGGCTGCTGCCGAAGCCGACTATGTCGCGCTGGCTGCGGATCACCTTGTCGATCACGTCCACGTCTTTCATGTCCGTGACCTCGGTGTAGTTGTGCGCGGGCGTGATGACACGCTTTGCACCCGATGCCAGGTAGATGCGCATCAACTGTTTCAGGCCTGTACGCAGTACGTGCAGGTCGTCCCCAGGCAGATCGAACTTGAAGTCGGCGTGGTCGAACAGGCGCTTGATTACGCGGTGTCCCAGACCGAGCAGTACCTGGCCCACCGGTTGCGTCGGCACCAGGACGCCTGCGCTGGTCAGGTTGCGGTAGCGGCCGAGATCGCTGTGATGCCGCTCGAACCAGCCGGGCATTGTCATGGCGAAACTAAGCGGCGGGTTGTGGACCTGCTCGATTGCATAGGCACGGGTGATGTGGTGGACGCACATCTGGTCGCCGTCGAACCCGTCCACGGGTTCATCGTACTCGGCGAATATGATACCGCCGGCGTTGAAGCTGGTGCGGTGGCCGGCGCGGTCAGGCAGGATGCCGGATTTCAGCAGAAGTTCCGGCGTGTTGATCGCGCCCCCAGCCAGCACGTAGCGCTTGGCCCTCACCCGGAATGTGCTGCCGTCGCGGTGGTCGCGGCATACTACGCAGGCCACGGCGCCGCCCCTTGTCTCGATTTTCAGCGCCTCGGACTCGGGCAGGATCTCCGCGCCGTGGTCCACTGCCATCGGCACCCACGTCATTGACGCGTCAAGCTTGCGCCCGTATCGGCAACCCATGTTGCAGTAGCCGCAGCCGATGCAGTTCAGCATCGCTTTCGGAAAGCGGCCCGGTTTCAGCCCCAGCTCGCGCATGCCGTCCATCATGCGGTACGCGGCCGGGTTGTAGACCTCGTCCTCAAGCAGGTGAACGTTCAATACGTCCTCGCAGCGCTCAAAGGCTTTCGTCAACTCGCGCAGGGGTAACTCGAAGCCGAGGTTGGCGAAGCGGCTGCGGACGTCCTCCGGCAACCGGAAGCAGACGGCGTTGCTGAGCACCGTGGAGCCACCGACCACCTGGCCCTGCAGCACGAACATGTCGGCCTCGGTGTTGGTCTGGCTGCCTCCGTCCTTGTACATGGTGGTGATCTGGTCGAGTTCGTTTTCGCTCATGTCGTCCGGGCGGATCCACTTGCCGCGCTCGAGCACGACCACGCGCTCGCCTGCCCGCGCCAGGTGGTACGCGACGACGCTGCCACCGGCGCCGGAGCCGATCACAAGGAAATCGGTTTCCACGTCGGGGCGCATACTTCTCCTAGGCGGCGACCTCGGTGAGCTTGTTCGATTCGCGACGCCAGGCGGCCCGCTGCTTCATGGGGACGAAACCCATGCGGCGGTGCGTGCTCTCGCTGGCGTAGTAGCACAGACGTACGAGCTGGCGGCCCATGCTGACCACGCGCATCAGCCCGCGGCCGTGCTTGAGGTTGTTTTCGATGAAGGCTTCGCGGGCCCGTGTCGAGAGCAGGCTGAATGGAAGCTGGAAGCGGAGGATCGGCGCGACTTCCATGATCAGGCACATCAGCTGCAGCCGCCAGATACGGGGCGAGCGCGTCTCTGCAATGTAGCGGTCAAGGTTTCGTGAGACATTGGCCCAGTCGCCGCCCGGGGCATCGCCGCGGATCATCAGTTTCGCGTAGTTTTCGATCGTGCCGGCCATGAACGGCAGCAGCGCGCGATAGCCCAGTCTGCGCTGCGTGCGGCGCTGCACGATCAGCCATGGCACCCACACCGGGCTGGTCAGAAGAAACAACGGCGACAGCAGGATCAGGACAAGAACGGCGAGAACAAGGTAGGTATTCAAGGTCATGCGCAGATTGAATCCCACGCCTGTTCAGCGCGCGTGAAGCAAGCATGAAGCTTGGGCAAAGCTGCGGATTGTTGATGGCGTGTGGAGTAGGGGCGGCCCTGCGTGGCCGCCCGGTAGTGACGGGCCGCCACATGGGGCAGTCCCTACTCGGGGTCGCTGCCGTCGGCGCGCTTGTGGGTGCTCGTCTTCTGGGGCAAAGCGGGGTGCTGGTCCCACGTGAAATGGCGTTTGCCGATGACGCCGCGCTGGATGAATTCAGTCCCCTCGTCTTCCTTGTCGGTGCGGGCGTCCCAGGACAGCACCGCTACCTCGTGCACGTTGTTCTCAAAGAACTGCATGCGGAAGTTGTAGGTGCCGGGCACCAGGTGGACCCAATCACCGGTTTTCTCGCGCTGGTAGTGCAGGTTGTCGTCCACGAGCACCAGGTTGTCGTCGAGCCAGACGTAGATGCCGTCGTCGCTACGGCAGGTGAAGCGGTAGTCGCCCTCCGTTTCGATGATCAGCGCGCCGAACCACTCGATGGCAAAGGTTTCTGCGGGGAAGGGCACGTCGAATTCGTTCGCATTTTCGTAGTTCACCCACGGCATCTTGCGAACTTCGAAGCAGGTCAACGGCTCCAGGTCCGGCATCTTGGTGTAGCCGCCCGGGTTGGGCAGGTCGTACAGGTAGGCGATCAAGCCCTTGTTCTGGACGTCGATGTAGAACGGCTGGCTGGTCACCACCGTCAGGCGCGCGATGATGGCGCCCTCGCCCAAACCGGACGGGAGCGTCGCGCGACAGGTACGGACGACGCTACCGCCGTTGCCGGTTTCCGTCAGGGTGACTTCGTACGTGAGGGGGACACCGTCAACGGTGATGTTGACCGGCGCGGCCAGCACCTCCGCATTGCCGAACACCTGCATGTCGAACTCGAACAGTTGGCCTTCGCGAATGGACGGACGCGTGGTGGTGACGTCGTAAGGAAGCGTCGGCGGCTGCTGGCCTTCTTCATAGATTGGTCTGGCGCTCAGGATTTCCGGCGGCTTCGGCGGCACGACCGGCGGGAAGAACAGTTGCGGCTGAAGTGTTTCAACCTCGTTCCAGAGGGGTTCTTCCTGAGTGCTGATACCTTCGCCGGTAGTCGCCGTCCCAAGCTTCTCCATCTTCACGACCTTCAGGCCGGCCGGGCCGCTTTCGCTGGTCCAGTCGATGCTGAGCGGCAGGTAGTGCTCACTGCTGTCGCGGACTTCAAAGTCCACTGTCGTGAGGTTGAAGCCTTCACCTGTCTGGGCGGTCGTTTCCTTCAGCACTTCGCCGAGTGTCACCCGGAGGCGTCCGTAGGTCTGGAAGCGGACCAGCGCGATTTCGCCGTCTTTGACCCAGCCGGCCGGGATGCCGAGTTTGCCCTCCCAGTGGCAGGCGAGCGGTTTGTCGCGGAACGGCAGGTCCAAGTCGTCGCGCGTATCGAACATGAAC
>JAGQRI010000179.1 GCA_020425515.1 Planctomycetota bacterium
TACCACTCGTCGCCGAGCAGGTTGCTGCCGAGGATCACCAGGTCTGTGCCCGGCTGGACCTTGTCGACCACCTTGCAGCCGAGTTGCTTCAGCAGTTCGGTCAGGCGCTCCTTGCTGTAGGCCTCGTTGGGCGGCTCGTAGTTGCCGTGCAGCGCGATCGTGAGGAACTTGCCGTCGTGCCAGATCTTGCTGACGATCTGGTCGCCCTTGCGGACGGGGTCGCTGTCGTCGGTCAGGCTCAGCACGGTGCACAGGCTGTAGTGCGCCGAAAGCATGCGGATGATCTCGACGACGCCCACGAACTCGTCCTTCTCGAAGCCGTGGCGGCGCCAGACCTCAAAGCGCTGGCCGATGCGCACGCCGTCGGAGTAACCGAGGTCGATGTGCGTCACGCCGCGGGTGTAGTCGCTGTAGCTGATCTCGCCGTCAGGGTCGCTCTTTTCGAGCTTCACGGGGATCTTCAGGCGCGGCAGGTTGCGGATCAGGTCCTCGAACTTCTGCGCGTCCGTCTCGTGGGTCAGCTTTTCGTTCTTGAAGCGGTCGGCCAGTTCATCCACGCGGGCCTGGGCGCCGACAACCATGTACTGCAGCTTCTGGTCGGCCCGGGCATTGGTTTCGGTGATGGCGTTATCGGCCGTCTCGTTGGCTTCCGTCAGCTTGTCGATGCTTTCGACCTTGCGGTCGCCCACGCGGCGGGTGAGGGCATCCAGGTCGCTGACCACGGCCTTGAGGCTTTCTTCCTCGCCGCGGAAGCCGACCCACTGGGTCTCTTCCTTGCCTGTCTCCGGGTCGGTGTACGTGACCTGGCCGGCGACGTCGGCGAACAGCAGCCCGTACTGGTGAAGGTCCGCGCTGACGAGGTCGCGCAGCAACTGCACCTGTTTGCGGAAGATCAGCTCGAGGGTGATCTTGGTGGGTTCCTGCATCTGCTTGTCGGATGGCGGCTTGTTGCTGGTTTTGTTGTTCCAGGCGTCGGTCAGTGCCGCTTCCGGCGCGACGGCCACGCCGTCCGGGTTGGTGATCGCGCGCACCAGGTCGCCCTCGGCCACCACGGCGCCGTCGCCGCCGCCGATGTTGATCGTCTTGACGGTGTAGTACTGGTAGCTTTTGAGCGCGACGTAGTGCTTCAGCTTGTCCTCAAACTGTCCCAGCCAGTCGCGCGCCGCGATGTACTCGTGCACGTAGCCGGGGCTGTCGCCGCCGCCGTAGAAGCGGGACTCGGCGTCGAGGTACGCGTTCAGCAGCGGGCTGCGCTTGTCCTGCGGCAGGGTGCGTTCTTCGCCCTGGAACACGCTGGGCGCCGAAGCCTTGCCGATCGCTTCGTTCACGCCGCCCTTCGGGTCACCCATCTTCCAGCCGGTGACGGCCGCGGTGTCCTTCATGTGGGTGAGCAGCGGCTCAAGCTGGGCGTGGTCGGATTCGACCTTCGCGACCAGGCGCGTGCCCTCCGCACGATAGCTCTGCACCTGCTGGGCGTAGTAGGCCCAGACGACGCAGGCGATCATGATGAAAGGCGTGAGCACCGCCGAGACGATCCAGTACCAGCTCGCGACTTTGTTCTGCTGTGCCATGGTTTGTTCCCTTTGCTCTGGCTATCCGTTCCTGTGTTGCTGCCTGGGGTCGATCAGTCCTGCCTGTCCGGGCCGATCCGCCCCAGGAACCAGAGCACTTCTTCTTCCGGGTATTTTTCGAAGCTGAGCCGGCGTTCCTCGGCCTTCATGAACTCGGGGTCCTGGTCCCAGTTCCCGCCGATGATCACCGCGTCGGTGGTGGCGTCGATGTGCGACGTCACGCGGTAGCCGACGCTGCGCAGCAGGTCAACGAGCTGCTGACGCGTGTAGGTCGTGAAGTCACCACCGAACTGCCCCACCAGCGCCCAACTGTAGTACTGGCGCGAGCTGAAGTTCGGGTTCTGGATCAGGTCGCCGGCCTCGGGGTAGACCTCCGGGTCGTCGAGCGCGTCTACGCGGCAGCGGGCGATGTTGCCCTGCAGCACTTCCTGCACGCGAATCTCGCCGATCTGGATGTTGCTGTTGCGGCTGGCGTCGGCGCGCAGCACCTGGAACGTCTGGTTCTTGCGCACGTCGCTGGCCTGGCCGATGTTGATCCAGACGTAGCCTGACTTCTTGTCGACCAGGAAGATCGCGCCGTCCGGGTCGCGGCTGTCGTCGATGCGGTACTTGTCCGCCTTGATGCGGTAGGCGTTCATCGCGTCGCGGGCCTGCTTGCGGGCGACGGCCGCCTCGCGCGCCACGGCGAAAGCCGCTTCGCGCGCGTCGCGTACTTCCTGCGAATCGAGCTTCAGGTAGACGTCGTTTTCCTTCTTCAGGGCCTCGGCCAGGTTCTGCTCGGCGGTGGCGACGTTCTGCTGGGCCGTCTTCATGTCCGCGTCGGCGGTTTCGATGTCCGTGGCGACGGCGCCGTACTTCTTCTCGGACTCGGTGGCCTTCGCGCCGCTGGCCCGCTCTTTCTCGTCGGCCTGGATCTTGCGCTGCGCCTGGATACTCGGGATGTACTTCTGGACCAGCCCGTTGATCACCTCGTCCTGGGCCCCGAGCGCCGCCTGGAGGTTCAGCGTGTCCGCGGCCTCGTAAATCTTGGCACTGTTGCGGCTGGTGCCCTTGATGGTCTGGATGGGAATCTCTTTCTCTTCCATCGCGCCGGTCTCGGGATTGCGCACCCGCACCGTAATGGTGCCGGGCAACGTGCCGGTCAGCGCGCCGCTGGCCCCCTCGGCGTTGTAGTAGTCGGCCACGACCATTGAGCCTTCGTTCAGAAGGGTCTGGATCGCTTCCGGCGAGCTGTAGGCCGCGTCGCCCTTGAAGCCGATGTACATGCAAACCTCGGCGTATCGGGCTTTTACGGAATCCAGCTCGGCCTGCTGCCGGGCCGGAATCTCACGCAAGGCGGCCAGGTACTGCTTTTCCTTTTGCGCCTTGTCGTATGTAAGGAAGGCGAGCGTTCCCATTCCGAGCAGGACGACGATCATGACGATCATGACGACCAGATCGACCATCCCGCGGCGAGAGTGTCTCGACATCGAAAACTCCGCTTACTGACGCAAACAGCCCCGACGGGGTTAACCCGGCGGAATCTTCCGGTGCGGCAGTATCAACAGGGGGGTGAAAGCGCCTCCAACATAGACCGAGGGCCCTTCCGCGGCAATAATCCGCCAACAAAAACCTTGACACCCTTGTGTCACACAAAGCAAGCTCCGACGCCGTAAACCCGGACCAATGCTTGCCCTACGGACCGGCCCCTTTCCTGACATGTCTTGATATCCAGCCTGCTGGCGACGTGCTGATTGTCGCTTTCCACGTGCCGACCGGCGGCCAAGAGCCCCACCCGTGACCGAAAAACTCTACATCATTGACGGGCACAGCCAGATCTTCCGCGCCTATTACAGCCCGGCCGCGCGCAGGCGCACCGTTCGCGGCAAACCCGTCGGCGCGATCTACATCTTCACGCGAATGCTGCAGAAGCTGATCAAGCAGCACAAGCCGGACTACTTGATCTGCGTGCTCGACCCCAAGGGGCCGACCTTCCGCAACGAGATTTACGCCGAGTACAAGGCCAACCGCGGCGAAATGCCGGAGGATCTGCGCGACCAGATCCCCGTGATCATCCAGATGCTGGAGGGGTTTGAAATCCCCATCGCCCAGGTGAAGGGTTTCGAGGCCGACGACGTGATCGCCACGCTGGCCAAGCAGAGCGCCCACCACGACGTCGAGGTCCGCATCATCAGCAAGGACAAGGACCTCAAGCAGTTGCTCGAGCCGCACATCAAGATGCTGAACGCGGACGACGACAGCGAATACGGGCTGGAACAGTTAAAGGAAGAACTGGGCGTCACCCCCGAGCAGTTCATCGACATCCAGGCGCTCGCCGGCGACAGCGTGGACAACATCCCCGGCGCCAAGGGCATCGGCATCAAGACCGCGGCGCAGTTGATTCTCGAATACGGCAGCATGGAAGACGTGCTGAAGCGCGCCGATGAGATCAAGCAGCCGAAGCGCCGCGAAAATCTGATCGCCTTCCGCAGTGAGGCCGAGCTGTCGAAGACGCTCGTCACGATCAGGCCTGACGTGCCCGGCGTGAAGCTCGACAAAAAAGCCGCGAAGTACCACGAGCCGCAGAAGGAAAAACTGCTGCCCCTGCTGGCCGAGCTGAATTTCAAATCGGTCGCCAAGGACTTCGGCTGGGAGGACGAAATGTCCACCGCCGAGGAGAGCAAAAACCCCGGCCAAGAGGCCGGGGTCGCCAGCGAAGCTGGTGGATCAAAGAAGGGCAGGAAGTCCAAAACCAAGGGCTCACAGTCATCCCTCTTCGGCGACGTACCGGAACCCGAAGCCCCCAAGGTGGACGTCGCGCTCATCAAAGCCGCCGAAGACTACACGCTGGTCAACGACGACAAGGCGTTCGACGCCTTCCGCAAGGCCACCAGCAAGGCGAAGCGCATGGCGATTCACTGCGCCGCCGAGGACTACACCAACCTCGCCGGCATCGCGATCGCCACCGAGCCCGGCAAGGCCTGGTACCTGCCCCTGAACAGCAAAACCCTCGACCGCGGCAACGTGCTCGATGCGCTGGATGTGAAGCTGAGCGACCCGAAGGTCGGCAAGATCGGCCACGACATCAAACACGACCTGCGCCTGCTGTTGAAGGAAGGCTACGACATCCAGGGCATCGAGGCCGACACCAAGCTGGTGGCGTTCCTTCTTGACGGGTCAAGGGAAGACGCGAAACTCGCGAGCCTGAGCCGCGAGTACCTGGGGCTGGACACGATCAGCTGGGACAAGCTGTTCGGCGAAAAGAAGGAGCGCGTCGCCGTGTTCGATGCCGAGCCGGAACGCGTCATGCAATACGCCGCCCAGTTCGCCGACTACGCCCTGCGCATCGCCGACGCGCTGTCGCCGCAGCTCAAAGAACGCGAGCTGGACAAGCTGGCAAGCGACCTCGAGTTCCCGCTGATCGAAGTGCTCGGCAAGATGGAAAACCGCGGCATTCGCATCGACAAGCCGTACCTCGCCAAGCTCGAAAAGGAGATGGCCAAGGAGATCGGCAGCCTCGAAAAGGAGTGCTACGAGCTGGCCGGGCGGGAGTTCACGATCGGCTCGCCCAAGCAGCTCGGCGAGGTGCTGTTCGACGAGTTGAAACTGCCGGTGCAGGGCAAGACCGCCAAGGGCAAGGGGCGCAGCACCGACCAGAGCACGCTGGAGGCGCTCGCGCCGATGCACGAGCTGCCGGCGAAGGTGCTCGAATGGCGGCACCTGAGCAAGCTGAAATCGACCTACGTGGACCAGTTGCCGCAGCTCGCCGACGACGAAGACCGCGTGCACACCACCTACCGGCAGACGGTTGCGACAGGTCGCCTCAGCAGCAAAGACCCCAATCTTCAGAACATCCCGGTGCGGACCGACGACGGCAAGAAGATCCGCCGCGCCTTCATCGCACAGGACGGCTTCGAGCTGATCAGCGCCGACTACAGCCAGATCGAGTTGCGCATCCTCGCGCACATCGCCGACGAGAAGCACATGATCCAGGCCTTCAAGGACGGCGTGGACATTCACAAGGCCACCGCGGCCGGCATCTTCGGCGTGAAACCGGATGACGTGGACACCCACCAGCGCAACGTCGCCAAGACGGTCAACTACGCGGTGCTGTACGGGCAGAGCGCGTTTGGTTTAAGCCAGGGGCTGGGCATCTCGCGCGCCGAGGCCAAGGAGTTCATCGACAACTACTTCAACTCGCACCCGAAGGTGCAGAAGCTGACCGACCAGGTGCTCGAGGACTGCCGCAACAACGGCTACGTGACGACGCTGGCCGGGCGCAAACGCTACCTGCCCGAGATCGGCAGCCGCAACGTGATGGTGCGCAAGCAGGCCGAGCGTCAGGCCTTCAACACGGTGCTGCAGGGGACCTCGGCCGACCTGATCAAAATGGCGATGCTGAACGCGCACCACGAGATCGAGAAAAAGAAGCTGCCCTACCGCATGCTGCTGCAGGTGCACGACGAACTGGTATTCGAAGCGCCGAAGAAGGAAGCCAAGGCCTGCGCCGAGTTCGCGAAAGAGGTCATGAGCAGCGCCATGAAGCTGAAAGTGCCGCTCGACGTGGACGCCGGCATAGGCCCCAACTGGCTGGAGGCAAAATGACGCGAGCCCGGGGAACAAGAGCCCGAAGCACAAGCGAGGGTTGGCATGCATTCCGGTGGTTCGCGCGCCTGCCGGTCGCTTGCGCTCCCGGCTCCTGTCTTCTGCTATTGCTGCTCACCGCATGCAGCCAGCCGCAGGCGAACAACGCGCCGGACAATCACCAGGTCGATGAACACCGCGACCAGTGGCGCCCGCGCGAGGCGCAGTCCGATTTCCTCGACATCGGCAAGCAGGCCGGCATCGAGTGGCTGTCGTTCGTCCCCGACGACCAGCACGACTACCCGGAATACTTCGAAGGGCTCGACCGCGACCAGAGCCGGCGTTTGCGGCTCGCCCCCAAGGGCTCCGACGAGCAGGTACTTCTGCAATTCAGCTGGACCGACCAGGACGAACTCTTCTTCGGCGGGCTCAAACTGTGGCCCGTCGATTGGTATGGCACCGAGTTGATGGCCATCGAACTAAGCGAGACGAGTGATGTGGAATGGTCCGTAGCCCTCGCGAAGGCCAGCGCTTCAACCCTGAACGCGCGCATGGAAGCGCTGGGGAAAACTCGTGGAGGCACGGCGAACTACCTGGGAGTTGTAGTCGAAGACAGCTCGGGGAATGAAAGCACGAGTCAACTTCACCTCGCAAAGCAAGGCGACTACAGCTACTGCTATATGTCGCGCAGGTTGAAAGGCCGCACTTTCGAGTGGGACGTTGTTCTGGAAGGTCGCAGAAAATCCGGCGCTGCGCCCTTCAAACCCAAAGATGCTGCCAAATCAATCCTCGACGGCATTTCCATCAAGCGGGAACTTGCTTTAGAAGGCTCTCCCAAGCATAAGTGCACGAGTTCGCTTGCCGAGCAGCTCCGGGGCACCCTGCGGTTCCCTGACGGCACCCTCAAGCTTTCCATCTCCGAAGGTCTTCTCGTCCGCAAAATCGGCGGCGACTCGACCATCCAGATCGACGGCAAGGGCGCCGAGCCATGGATCCTGATCCGCAGGCTCAAGCCATCCGAGGCCGAAGGCGACCTGCGCGCGAGACTGCGCAGCGACACCACCTTCAACCGCCGTCTGAAAGTGGACAGCGGCAAGTTCTCGGAGGGCTATGTACCGGAAGGTGCAACGCTACCGATCGTCTGTTTCGACTACGACGACAGCAGCAGCGAAAACAACCTGCTCGGCATCCTGAAAGCGGGCGACGAGCTTTTGACATTCGAAGTGGTCAGCAACGGTGTGAAAGACGGTGAGTTCCGCCGCGCGCTCAAGCAGGAAGCGATCAAGCTGTTCGCAGGCGCAACCGCCGAGCCGGCCACCGAAGCCCCCGAGTTCGAGCCGCTGGTCGGCTGGAACGTCGGCACAATGGGACAGGACAAGTGAAGTTCGGAACAGCAATCAACGCCAGGACGCCAGGAAACGCCACGAATCACTTGTTTCCGAGCGTCACACATGCATGCGGAATTGCAGGCCGAGTACAAACCAAGGGCGGCGCGTGGCGCAGCCTGGCGTCCTGGCGTTGTGTTTTGGACATCAGCCAATGACTGCCAAGCCGGTGATCGCGCTCGTGGGCGGCGTGGCCAGCGGCAAGTCGGCCGTCGCGCGGGCCTTCACCAGGCGCGGCGCGGTGGTCGTCGATGCCGACGTGGAAGGCCACGCGGTGCTGCTTGATCCGGCGGTGAAACAGGAAATCCGGGATGCGTTCGGTGCGGGCGTGTTCGATGAAAAGGGCGAAGTTGACAGGCAAAAACTTGGTGCTTTGGTATTCGGCGACGCCGCAAAATTGGCTACACTGAACGCCATCACCCACCCGCGAATTCGAAAGAACACTCAGGCAAAGATTGAAGCAGGACTGGTTAACCCCGACGCCAAAGCTGTCGTGCTTGACATAAGCCTGCTGCTGGAATCAGGCGCATACGAAGGGAAGTTTTCGCTGCTGGTCTTCGTTGAAGCAGATGAGGCATCCCGCGAAAAACGCGCCGCGAACACACGCGGCTGGGGGCAGGGCGAAGTCGCCCGACGCCAGGCCAATCAACTGAGCTTAGATGAAAAACAACGGCGCGCCGACGTCGTCATCCACAACAACGGCACGCTCGAAGAATTGGACCGCCAGGTGGAGGAAGTCTGGCACACATACGTTGAACGTTCGGCCGCCGGGGGCCATTGACGATCCCATCCCGGAATGGCGTTCCCGCCGCCCGGCGGGGACAAGGGCCAAGGGGTTCCTCGCCCCGCGGCCAGGCTCGCAAGAGCGCTGGAGCAAGAATGTCAGCTGAAGGAAAGTCAGCACCTCGCAAACGCGGCAGGGGCCGCAGCAACAATCGAACCGGCGGTGGCGGAGGCAGGCGCAAGCCGGTCCGCAAGAAGGACCAGACCGACGTCATGGCCGAAGAGTTCGCCCGCCAGGCCGAAATGGCCCGCATGGAAGCCAAGCGCGAGAAAGAAGAAGCCGAGGCACGCCGCCGCGCCGCCAAGGAAGGCAACAACGGCGACGGCAACAAGGCCGGCGAAAACGGCGACGTCGATGACGAAACCGCGGCGGCGCTCGCGAGCGCCAAGGCCGAGCCCGCCCCGCCCGAAGCATCCGCCGACGACAACGGCGAGCCGGAACCCGAGGCCGAGCCCGCCCCCAAGGGCAAGCAGGTCTTCATCAACCTGAACGACCTTCAGAAGATGAAGATGGAAAACCTGCAGCGCGAAGTGCGCAAGCTCGGCATCCAGGACGTGACGGGCCTCAAGAAGCAGGACCTGATCTTCCAGTTGCTGAAGGACCGCGTGAAGCAGGGCGCCGTGATCAGCGGCGAGGGCGTGATGGAAGTGCTGAACGAAGGCTTCGGCTTCCTGCGCAGCCCGGACTACAACTACCTGCCCAGCCCGGACGACATCTACGTCTCGCCAAGCCAGATTCGCCGCTTCGGCCTGAAGTCAGGCCACGTGGTCGCCGGGCAGATCCGCCCGCCCAAGGAAAACGAACGCTACTTCGCGCTGCTGAAGGTCGAGAAGGTCAACGGCGAAGACCCGAACAAACTGGCCGAGGTCGTGCCGTTCGAGGAACTTACGCCGCTGTACCCGGACCGGCGCATCTTCCTCGAGGTCAAGAACGACCTGAACCTGCGCATCATCGATCTGGTCACTCCGATCGGCATGGGCCAGCGCTGCCTGATCGTGGCGCCGCCCCGCACCGGCAAAACCGTGATCATGCAGAAGATCGCCAACGCGATCCGCGCCAACCACCCGGACATCTACGTGATCGTCCTGCTGATCGACGAGCGCCCCGAAGAAGTGACCGACATGGAACGCACCGTCGACGCCGAGGTGATCGCCTCGACATTCGACGAGCCGACCAGCCGCCACGTGCAGGTGACCGAGATGGTGCTGGGCAAGGCCAAGCGCCTGGTCGAGCACAAGGTGGACGTCGTGATCCTGCTGGACAGCATCACCCGCCTCGGGCGCGCCTACAACGCCGAGCAGCCGCACAGCGGCAAGATCCTCACCGGTGGTGTCGACGCCAGCGCCCTGCAGCGCCCGAAACGCTTCTTCGGTGCGGCGCGCAACATTGAGGAGGGCGGCAGCCTGTCGATCATCTCGACGGCACTGATCGATACCGGCTCGCGCATGGACGAGGTGATTTTCGAGGAGTTCAAGGGCACCGGCAACGCCGAGTTGCACCTGGACCGTCGCCTTGCCGACCGCCGCGTCTACCCGGCCATCGACGTGACCCGAAGCGGCACCCGCAAGGAAGAGCTGCTGCTCGACCCCGAAGAGCAGAAACGCATGTGGGTCCTGCGCAGAATCCTCAATGACATGAACCCGATCGAGGCCATGGAGTTGCTGAAGGAGAAGCTCAAGAAGACCAACAGCAACGCCGAGTTCCTGATGACGATGAACATCGGTTGATCGTGGTTCGTAGTTCGTGGATCGTGATTCGAACATGCCCGGCAATCGCCGGGCGTGTTCTTTTCCGGGCCACGAAACACGAACCACGAAATCCTGCCAGAATTCCTGCACCCGGAAAAAGGAACCTTCACGCCTACAATGACGTTACAGTAGGGAGGCCGGGAGGCATGACCATGCGTATGAAAATCCTGATGTTGGTGCTGGCGCTCGCCGTTTCCGCGCCGCTGTTCGCCCAGGACGACACCAAGAAAGACGACGAAAAGAAGACCGAGAAACCCGCCGCGGAAGAGGGCGAAAAAGAAGCCCCCAAGCGCGAGATGACGGAAGACGGCAAGAAGCTGTATGCCGACGTCAAGCTCGTCTACGCCAAGTTCTATGAACTCGCGCTCGCGAAAGTGAAAGCCAACGAGGCCTACAAGTCGGACGACATCTGGGCCGAGGCAATCAAGGTAACCAAGAACGCGAAGTACAAGGACACGCAGGCGTTCCACAAGGCGATCACCGATATGAAGCGCTCGGACCGCGTGTTCAAGAAAGACGTGCAGGATCTGATGACGGACTCGGCCAAGCAGTTCGCCAAGGACGTCGAGGACTGGACGAAAGAACAGAAGAAATAGGCCGCCTGCGGCGGAAGTCAAAAGGCCAAAGTCTAGCCCCGGGTGCAGACCCGGGGTATTCGCATCTACGGCGTACAGTTATGGGGATTGCCCTTCGCTCGCTCAGGACACCATCAAAGCGGCCCGCTTTCGCGGGCCGCTTTGATGGTGGGCGTTACTGGACTCGAA
>JAGQRI010000020.1 GCA_020425515.1 Planctomycetota bacterium
ACTGCACGCAGCGCTCGACGCCCATTCCGAAGCCGCCGTGGGGTACGCTGCCGTACTTGCGCAGGTCAACATACCAACTGACCGACTCGGGCGGGATGTTGTGCTTCTTGATCTGATCTTCAAGCACTTCCAGGCTGTCTTCGCGCTGGCCGCCGCCGACGATTTCGCCGACGCCTTCCGGCGCGATCACGTCGACGCCCATCGCGTACTTCCCGGTTTCGTCGGCCTTCATGTAGAACGCCTTCACTTCGCGCGGGTAGTGGTGGATGCAGACGCACTGGCCGTAATGCATGCCGATGGCGGTTTCGTCCGCCGCGCCGAGGTCGTCGCCGAGCCCGTTCTTGAGAATGTCCTTTGACAGCTTCTGCTTCTCGGGGTCGGCGGACTTGCCGAACTCGTCCTTGAGCTGCTGCAGGACCTTCTGCGCTTCCTCATAGTGGATGCGCGGGAACGGTTTGGTGACGGCTTCCAGGATCGCGGTGTCGCGCTCAAGCTCGATCAGTTCGTTCTTGCAGCGCTCCAGCGCCCGCCCGACGACGTACTGGATCTGCTGCTCCGCGAGGTCCATGATTCCGTCGAGTTCCAGGAACGCGACCTCCGGCTCGACCATCCAGAACTCGGTCAGGTGGCGGCGCGTCTTCGACTTCTCGGCGCGGAAGGTCGGGCCGAACACAACGACTTTGCCGAAGGCCATCGCACCGGTTTCGCCGTAGAGCTGTCCCGACTGGGTCAGGTAACCGGTGTCTTCGAAGTACGGGACCTCAAACAGGGTGGCGGTGCCTTCGCAGCTCGCCGGCGTGAAGATCGGCGCGTCGTACAGCACGAAGTCGCGCTCGTAGTAGAAATCGCGGATCGCCTGCACTACCTCGCTGCGGACTTTCAGGATCGCGTGAGGGCGCTTGCTGCGCACCCACAGGTGCCGCAGGTCGAGCAGCTTGTCGATGTTCGGGACGTCTTCGGTGATCTGGATCGGGTAGTCGTGGACTTCCTGCATCACCTGCACGTCGCTGCCGTGAATCTCGACGCCGATGGCGCTGCGGTCGTCCTTGCTGACCTTGCCGCGCACCGTGATGCTGCTCTCGATGCCGATGCGCTTGGCGGCCTCGAAGACCTCTTCGGGGACTTCCTTCTTGCTGACCACCACCTGCACGACGCCGGTGCCGTCGCGGAACTGCAGGAACAGCAGCTTGCCGCTGCCGCGTCGATTGTACAGCCAACCCCTTAACTCGACTTCCTGATCGACGTGTTGCTTCAACTCGCTGACAGTTACACTGGTCATCGCATGTCCCGTGAGGTTACGCGGGCACTATGCATGGGACCTATCGGGCTTACAACCGGTGGACGATGGAGTGGCCTGACTGGAACAGCCTGCAGATCGCAAAGCCCGAGGTTCTGCCCTGGGTGGGAGTTGCATTGCTGCTCGGCGTGGCGAGCCTGGTGCTCCCGTGGCGTCATTCCAGGCGGACGGTGGCCGTTGCCGGGCTGCTTCGCGCGCTGGTGATCGGCGTGCTGGTGTTTGCGATTGCCGGATTCGTGACGGTCGGCGAGACCGAGCAGCGCTACGAGCCGGCCGGTACGTGGCGCCTGGTTCTGGATGGCGCGCAGCCGCCCAAGGGTGACGCGCAGGACTTCAGCGAATCGCCGAACGCCTTCGTGAACCGCCTTCGCAATGCCCTCGCCGGCGAGACCCCGCCCGCGCAGACCGAGGTGTGGGGGACACGACGCGAAGATACCCTCGCCGCGCGGGATGCGGTGCAAGCGCTGGGGGTTCCATGCACGCCGCACTTTCCGGTCGAGGAGCAGCCGGCTTCGCGCCCGGTGCTGACCGGCATCGACGCCCCCCGCCAGGTCCAGCCCGGCGAGCCGCTGGTGGCGAAGTTCACGCAGGCCGGTCCGCCCGCTGAGATGCGGGCGTATCTCGACGGCAAACCGCTGAAACTGAAGGACGGCCAGGCCGAGGTCCGCAGCGATCAGCCCGGTCGCCACGTGCTCGAATCCGTGCTGTCGGACGCGCAGGGGAACGAACTGCAACGCACCGGCCAGGTGTTCCGTGTCGGCGACAAGCCGAGCGTGCTGGCGGTGGGCCTGGGCCCTGAGCAGCTTCAACGTGCGATTGCCATGGCGCCGGAGATGGATTTCGCGAGCGCCATGGCCGAGCAGTTCGGCGAGGCCAGCCTGCAACGCGGCGGGCACGCCGTTGACCTCGTGCTGATCAGCGTCGACGGGCTGAACAAGCTGAACTCGGACCAGTGTTTCTCGCTGGCCGGTTTTGTCGCGCGCGGCGGCGGCTTGTTCGTTACCGGCGACGGAGCGAAGTACGTCGCGCCGGAGTACCTGCCGACCGACGCCCGCAACCTGCTGCCGGTGATCCTGCGCAAGGAGGGCAAGAAGCCGCCGCCGGACGATCCGCCCGTGGATGAAAAGGCCGGCAAGGCCGAGGTGGCGAAAGTCAGCATCTGCTTCGTGCTGGATCGCTCCTACAGCATGACCCAGACCATCGGCAACACCACCACCACTCGCTGGAAGGTCGCCACCACGGGTGTGGCCAAGAGCATCAAGCTTGTCGAAGAAGGCGGACGGCGTGAGACCGCGGACAAACACAGCGAGTCGTACGCTACGCGCATCGGCGTCTTGGCCTTCACCCTGAAGCAGAACTGGGTGTACGAGATGAACACGGCCTTCCCGTACGACCGCGGGCAGATCGTCAAGCAACTGGACCGCATGGGCGAAGAGCTGACGCAGATCGACCCCGCCGAGTTCGACGAGCAGGGCTACAACACCGACATCTACGCCGCGACGAAGGCCGCCATTGAGGTCATGAAAGAGGAAAAGAGCGCGGTGAAGGTGATTGTGATGCTGACGGACGGCTCGGACCGTGACGCCAACACGACGGCCGGCTTGAAACATTCCGACCTCAAGGCCGACGCCATAGCCAACAACATCAACATTGTCACGGTCGGCATCGGCGAGGAGTTCGACGGTTCGACGCCCAGAAGCCGCAGCGCGTTGAAGGTCGTCCGAGAACTCGCGACTCGCAATGAGTACGTGCATGTTGCCGCCAACGCGGCAAACGCGCTTAAGGCGGACGTGATCTTCGTGGACTCGGTCGAGATGGCGTTCGAGGCCTACGACGACAAGAAGAAGGAAGAAGACGCTGAGCGCAAACGTCGCCTCGAAGAGCAGAAAAACAAAGAAAAGGAGCCGCCCAAGGTGGATGTCCTGCCGGGTACGTTCCCCCTGCAACTCGGCCCGATGGGGGACCAGTTGTTCGGCGCCGACGCCATTCCCGAAGATGCGCCGAAGGTCGCCTGGGTTGCGCGCAACGACGCCCGCGACGGCGCCGCGGTTGCGTTGACCGTAGTGACGGACGAGGACGGTCCCACACCGACGCTCGCTTTCCAGGGCTACGGGCTCGGGCGTGTCGCGTTCTGGGGTGCGGGCACCGAGCCGAAGGCGCTGGGGGAACTCACCGGCTGGGCCGATTTCCCCGCTATCTTTGCCGCATCGTTGCGCTGGCTGCTGCCGCGCGAGGAGCCCGACGTGCGCCTGTTGGCCGAGGCCGGTCCGGGCGGCATCCGGATACTCGACCCGATAGAGGGGGCGGACTACAGCCTGCGCACGCCAGACGGCGACGTGCCGCTGAAGCTGAAGGACGGGCGGCTTTCGAGTGAAGCGGATCTGCCGCTTGGCGCCGGCGAGGTGATCGAAACGATCGGCGGCACGGAGCCCGTATCGCGCAGCATCGGCGACGTCTACGTGGCGGAAGTTCCGGCTATCGACTCGCGGCAGTTTGCCGTCGACGATGCCGCGCAGCTTGCCCCGTTGAAGCCGCGTCCGCCGGAAGTCACAGCCTTCACCCGTGAGGCGATCCTGCCTGTACTGTATCTTCTTACGCTGTTCATGCTGGTGTTGCCGATCGAGCGGCTGATCCGGAGACGCAGTTGAAGGAAGAAACGGGCGAGTACGAAACCATCGAGGTCCCGGCGCCGCTGGTGATCACGGCTGGCGACCCCGCGGGTATCGGCGCCGAGGTCGCGCACAAGGCCATCAAGAAGCTGCAGCGCCGCAAGGAGATCCTGCACGAGCGCCCGGTCGTGGTGGTGGGGGACGCGTTCCTGTACGCGATGCACCTCGACAAACCCAGCGCGATGCATACCTACAACATCGTGCCGGTTGACGATTTCCTTGAGGACTTCGGCTACCTCGTCGATCACCTGATGCCCGCAAAGGACAAGCCCTGGCGCCCGATCTTTCTGGACTGCGGTTTCAAGGACCAGAATGCGGTGAAGCCCGGCAAGCCCACAGGCCTCACCGGCGATCGCGCCACGACCTACCTGAACTGTGCCGTCGAGTTGCTGATTGAGGAACTCGCCGACGCGGTTTGCACCGCGCCGATCTGCAAAGAAGTGATGCCGCGCGAGGCCTTCCCGTTCCCCGGCCAGACCGAGTTTTTCGCCGACGCCTGCGAGGAAAAGCGGGCGGTCATGATGCTGGTGGGCGGCGGACTGCGCGTCAGCCTTGTGACGATTCACGAGCCGCTGGCCAAGGTCGCGCGGATGCTGAATCGCAAGGACGTGCTTGCCACCATCGAGACTACCGAGCGGGCCTTGCGTGAGGATTTCGGCATCGCCGAGCCGCGCATCGCGGTCTGTGGTTTCAACCCGCACGCCGGCGAGAACGGCAAGTTCGGCAAGGAAGAGATCAAGGTGATCGAGCCGGCCGTCAAGTCGGCAATCAAGCGCGGCATCAACGCAACCGGTCCGCTGCCCGGGGACACGGTCTTCCACCACGCGAAGCAGGGCCGCTACGATGCGGTGGTCGCCATGTACCACGACCAGGGGCTGATCCCGGTCAAGACGCTGGCGTTCGACGAAGGCGTCAACGTGACGCTGGGGCTGCCCATCGTGCGGACGTCACCGGACCACGGGACGGCTTTCGACATAGCGGGCAAAAACCAAGCCACCGAAACCGCCATGCTGAACGCCATCCGCCTTGCCGACGAACAAGCCTGCCGCCGCGAAGCCACTTACGCCGGCGCCTGACCAGCTGTTGGCAGGCAGAGATTGCCTACGCCTGCGATGCAGACTAGAAACATCCACGACTACTTTTTGGTGTATATGCCGGCTGGCGTCCGGCGGCGTGGCGTTGAACCGGGAGAATCTCGTGAATACTCCGTTTTACTCGAATTGCTTCGGGCGCAAGTCGGTGGCGACCGCCCTGTTGCTGATGGCGGCGCTGGTCGTGGGCGCGTGCAACCATGACGACAAGGGCAGCAGCGGGGGGTCATTCACCTACGCCGCACCGCCCACGGATCGTCCCACGCTGACCGGCAAGACCGTCGTGATCGATACGTCCGGCGGAGAGGCGCCTACTGCCGCGGATGGCGGAATCGGAGGCGACATCGACTTCGCCGCCACCCAGGGGGTGATGATGACCGACGCGGGCCCCTCTCGTCCGGGTATCGATAACAACTTCCTGACCTCAACGGTGCTGGCGGACAACACGGTCAGCTACACGGAACTCACGACCATCGATACCACGGCGGTGAACACCTCGGGCACGACGGTGACGATCTTCCTGTATGGATGGGACTTCTACCTGCCGTCTGGTGCGACTCTCGATCTGTCCGGCTCGGGGTCGATCAACACGGTGTACATCAAGACGCAGGGAGCGGATGACTACATCCGTATCGACGGTGACGTGACGACGACTCGCACCGGCGCGACCTCCGTGAATCTGATCCTCGAGGCCAACCCTGCCGGGTCGATCGGCATCGCGGTGGACGGCACCATCACGACGGACGGCGACACCAGAATGAACGGCGGTGATGTATCCCTTACCGCCAAGTCCGGCTCTGTCGCTGTCGGTGGGACAATCACTGCGATTGGCGGCGTGGGGAACGGAATCGGCGGCGGCGGGACAGGCGGCGACGTCAGCATTGTCGCGGCCGTGAACATCTGCGTACGCGACGGGATCATGCGCACCAACGGCGGGGTTTCAAGCAACGCCAGCGGCGACGGCGGTAACGCCGGCGACATGAACTGGCAGGGTACGACGACGTCACTCGTGCACGACATTTCGTGGGGCTTCCAGGCCAATGGCGGCGCGGCGACAGCAGGCGGTGACGGCGGCGATGCGGGCGACATTGACCTGTACACAAACGGGCTGACCCAAATGTTCGCGTATTTCGAGGTGATGGGCGGCTCCGGCGACTCGGCCGGAGATGGCGGGAATGCCAACCTTTACGCCGAGAATACCTGGGGCGTGATGTCGGTTAACGCCGACGGCGGCACGGGCAGTGCGGGCAGCGGCGGCGACGCGGGAGAGGGCTACGTCAGCGCGAACAACGACCTCTACAGCTTCGCGTTCGTGGTCAGCGCCATGGGCGGCGCCGGTGGTACCGGCGGCAACGGTGGGGCGGGCGGCACGGCGTACATCCAGAACCACGGGTATGTCTTCCAGCAGGTGCTGGTGGATGCCTTGGTGAATGGTGGAGACGGCGGGCAGGACGCCGGCGCCGGAGGATATATCTACTGCTACCCAGGCGGCGATGCCGGGAACGTCACAGTTATCGGCGATGCCAACGGCGGTGACTCGCTGAACTCAGGCGTGGGCGGAAATGCGGGCACCTTCTACTTCTCCACCGGCGAGTACCTCTATTACGGTGACGGCTGGAACATCGACTGCAGCGTGGACATGAATGGTGGCGTGGGTGCTTCCGGCAACGGCGGTGCTGGAGGTTCCGCCGACTTCTATGTCTGGGGGCAGGCCACCAGCATCGAGTTCGACGCGTTCCTGAACGGCGGCACAGGAACGGCCGGCGGATCCGGCGGAAGCCTCAAGTACTACGCCTACAGCCACGCGGCGTCCCATGCTGTGACGGCCCAACTCAACGGTGGCGTCGGCTCGACTTCGACAGGCGGGCGAGGTGGCGAAACCGACGTGTACTTCTACGGCGACTGCCTGAACCTTTCGTTCGATCTCGACTCGAATGGTGGAAACGGCGCCAGCGCGGGAGGCGATGCTTTCAACAACTACAGCTACTTCAACCAGACCATCTACAACGTGACCTACACGCTCGACGCCGGCGGCGGGAACGGTACCGGCACGAATGCCGACGGCGGCAGCGGCGGATACGTCAATGCCGCGCTGGACGGCTCAAGCAGCGGCGGCGGCGGCAACGTCACGAACGTTGCTTTCACGGCCACGGTGAATGGCGGCAGCGCGACCGGTACAGGCACCGCGGGCGACGGGAATCAGTTCGATCTCTTTGGTGATTGCGTCAGCTACACCAACTTGAGCGTGACCGCGTCCCTGGACGGTGGCTCCGGTGGAAGCATCGGCGGAGTCGGCGGCTACATCAGCGGCTACTTCCACGGGTCGGTGTTTGACAGCGAGTTCACGGCAGACGTGAACGGTGGCAGCTCGACGGCCACAGGCGGCAACGGCGGCCACTTCGACATCGAGTTCGAAGGACTCTGCCGTAACGTCGACTTCACGGCGAACCAGAACGGCGGCGACGCCACTACCTCCGCGAGTGGCTCCGGCGGCAATGCCGACAACAACGACAGTTACCTCTTCGTCGGATACATGGCCGGCGCCGACATGGACGGCTGGACGATCGTCTGGAACGCCGATGGCGGCGACGCGACAGCCGGGACAGCCGGCGGCAGCGGCGGCTACCTGGATATCGAAAGCTACGGCAACATCCTCGATACGACTGTCACGGCTAACGCCTCCGGCGGACTCGCGGGAGGCCCGGGCTCGGCGTCCGTAGCGAGCGGCGGCGCCGGGGGGACCTTGCTGGTGACTTCAGCCTATGCGGACTACGGCGGCATCAGTGACAACACGGTCGTCAATGCCACCATGAACGGCGGCGCAGCCTCACTTGGCAGTGGCGGGACGGGCGGCTACCTCGCGGTGGATCAGGACAGCTCCGGTGTCGGCAGTTACACCGTCACCGCAAGTCTCAACGGCGGCGCCGGCGAGAACGGCGGAACCGGCGGAAGCATGAATGTCAATGCGACCGGCTCAAGCAGCGGCGGTGGCTCCGGCAACAACGTAACCCTTTCCGTGACGGCCGACGGCGGCGCGGGAACGGTCGGCAGCGGTGGAACCGGCGGCAGCCTGGACATCGGCGGTTCCTCAGCCACAGTCGCAGGCAGCTTCTGGCTGTCAGGCACTTTCAGCAGCCGGGGCGGCGCCGGGACCGGCACGGCCGACGGCGGAACCGGCGGATTGGTCAACATGGATGTCGGAACCTACGCGGTGTTGGAGACGAACAGTCTTACCATCACCCAGAACGGCGGCGACAGCGCGCAGGGCGCCGGTGGAACCGGCGGTGTGTTTGACATGGATCAATACGGCCCGATTACCATGACCAGCTCGTCGTTCGACCTCAGTGGCGGCGCCGGCGGAACCGTCTCCGGTTCGCAGGGCGGCGGGACTGGCGGTTTACTGGACTGGGGCAACTTCAACGGGCAGTCCGCGACGATTGGCGCTGATTTCGACCTGAGCGGCGGCGACGGATCCGACGCGGGGGGCACAGGTGGCACCGTGATCATCAGTATCGTGCAGCCCGGGGGCATTCTCGACTTCCTGGGTGATATCTCGGTGGACGGCGGCGATGGCACGAACAACGGTGGTGACGGCAATTCGATCGGCCTGACTGGCGGATCACAAACGCAGGTCGTCATCGAAGGCAGCCTGTCAGCCAACGGTGGCGCCGGTCCAGCCGGCGGCAACGGCGGCGCAGTCACAATCGGCTCATCCACGCTGCGCACGATTCACCTGACGTCGACGGGCGCAGTCACCGCCAATGGCGGCGCCACCAACGGCGACGGTGGCACCATCATCTTGAATGCCGCGGGTACCGGAGGCGCCAACATCCCGCAGGATGCGGGTTCACTGGTGCAGGCCGACCCGGACGGTACGGGCTCAGGCGGTACAGTCTTGATCGACTAGACAGGCAGCGTTCCGAAAACAGGCCCGCTTCGGCGGGCCTGTTTCCTATTCATCGACTTTGCCGGTGCGTGCCCGGGTCGCGTGCAACCTGCGGGTCTGCTTGATCTGGGCGGCGTGCCAGGTGATGTGCCTTGTCAGCATGGCGACGAAGCCGGCGATGCTCATCTTCGGGCGCACCATGACCGACAGGTCTTCCGGCTTGAGTTCGGCAATCACCTCGCGCAATTCCAGCGTCGCGTCCCCCAGCGCTTTCAATGCAGGCTTGAGCGCAAGCTCGCCCGGCGGGTCCGTATCCGGCGAGTTGTCCGGGTCGCGCGTCTTCAGCGTCGCAATGTAGTGACGGTGGCACATCTCGAGATGGTTGAGATGCCACAGGATGCTGCCAGGCCTGCCCACGCCTTTGTCGTGCGGTTCGCGCTTGTAGGCGGGCGGCTGCCAGACGGATTCCTCTTCAGTTAAATCTACGCACGCGTCGGTCAGGCTCTCGAACGGGTCTTTCCACGCGTCGTCAAACGACTGCAACAATGCGGCTACGGCGTCCATGTTGGCTCCTTGGTGTACCCCCACTGGTGAAGGAGTTTGGTCATACTATCCTGCGCGCGACCGAACGGGCAGAGTTTCGGGGCACGGGCAAAGCACGGGAATACTATGCCAACTCAGCTTCAATTCGCGCGTGAAGGCAAAATCACCGACGAAATGGCCTACGTGGCCGAGCAGGAAGAGCTGACGCCCGAAGAGGTGCGTGACCTGATCGCGATGGGCCACCTGGTCATCCCGAAGAACATTAATCACGACTTCGCACCGCGCGCCATCGGACGCAAGACCAAGACCAAGGTCAACGCCAACATCGGCATCAGCAGCGA
>JAGQRI010000180.1 GCA_020425515.1 Planctomycetota bacterium
GATGATCGCGATAACGACCAGCAGCTCCATCAGGGTGAACCCGCGTTTTTGCCGTCTGTCTGTCATGTCGTTTCTCCGGGCGCTAGGAGCCCAAGTCTTCGCGTTTCGTGACCTGGTTGTTGCGTGAATCGAAGATCAGGTCATCGGGAGTGTTCCAGAGGTTGTCTTCACCCCTGGAGAACACGAACCCCTTCTTGATGGTCTTGTCGTACTCGTACCAGACCGGGTGGTCCCAGGCGTCAACCAGGTACGGCAGCATGCCGCCTTCTTCCTTGGTGAACTCGGCGTACTGTTCCGGGTTCTGGTCCGGGTCGTAGTTCCGCCCCTTATAGAACTTCGCCGCGTCCCACACCGAGCGGTCGGGCGCCGTGTAGAACAGCATCATCTGGCTGCTGGCGATCTTTTCGTCCGCGCTGATGCGCCCGGAAAGATCCGCGGCATCCTTCTTGAACGACTTCAGAGTGTACGCCGGCTTGTGGCTGCAGATCGACGGGCCGATGTTCATCATCAGCGTGCGCGTGGCCTTTTCGTCGGACTTGCGCAGCCACGGCATCACGGCGATGGCCAGCACCGCCATCAACACGACGATAATGCCGACCACGATCATCAGTTCGATCAACGTAAAGCCGGCCCTGCGTTTGTTCATATGGTTCTTCATGTTTCGTGGCCCCCGCTAGTTGTGAACGTCGTCGTTGTCGCCATTGAGTTCATACAACGTGCCGTCAGGCCCCAAAGAGATGATGTCGTAGGTGCTCTTGTTGTAGCGGCGCCCGGTGTACGTGCGGTTCTTGCCGCTGATGGTCTTCTTGGCCGAGTAGTTCCGGTAGATGTAGAACTTGTTCCACGGGTCCAGGAACACCTTCTTGCCGCCTTCTTCGCCTTCGACGTACGAGTCGTCGGGGACGTAGGCTTCCTTGCCGGCCTTCTTGGGCTTGGTCACCAGCTCATTGAACAACTCGGCATTGCCCTGCCAGTAACCGTCGCCGTCACCCAGGCTCGGGCTTTTCGGATAGGTGTTGCTGTCTTTGCCGTTGTCGCCCTGCCACTTGGTAATGGCGGCGGGGATGAGCGAGGTGCAGAAGTCCTGCGCCTTGCCGACGTCGCCCTTCTTGCGTGCCATGAGCACCGAGGCGAGCAGCACCACCACGAGGATGGCGATAATGCCGACTACAATCATGATTTCGATCAGGGTAAACCCTGACCGCGATGAGCGTCTCATCGGACCTCCAGTGACCGTCCGTGCAGGGTTCTATGCAAACCCTACGCCAGAACTCGAAGCGAGCGCACGGCATTTGACGCAAATGCCGCTCGCAGCGTGATTTCAACACATTCCTCAGGGGCACCATATGCTACCCCCGGTGCGTCTTTGTGCAAGTTTGGTGTCAGTTGGGTAACGCCTTGTCTGCGCAAAGTAAGCCGTGGCAAGTCCCTATGCCAGCTTGCCTTCCGCCAGTTCGACCACCCTGTCGGCCACGCGCCCGGCGCTGTCGTGGTCGTGGGTGCTGAAGATCACGACCGCGCCCTCGCTTGCCTGCTCGCGGGCGGCTTTCCATAGGCGCTCGCGGGCTTCCTTATCGAGCCCGGTGGAGGGTTCATCCAGCAGCAGCAGCTTCGGCGAGTGCACCAGCGCGCGGCACAGAGCGCCCGTCTGTTCCTGGCCCCTGGACAGCTCGCTGACGGGCAGGTCGGCGTAGTGTTTGGCCTCGAAGCGCTCGATGAGTGCGTCCGCCCGCGTGCCCGGTGCGCCGTACAAGCCCGCGAACATGTGCAGGTTTTCGCGCATGCTGAGCGCCGAATCGAGCATGCTTTCGTGCCCGAGGTAGCCCAGCAGCGCGCGGGCTTTGAGTGGCCTGGCGCGCAGGTCGAG
>JAGQRI010000181.1 GCA_020425515.1 Planctomycetota bacterium
AGGACCTCGAAGTCATCGTGCCGCTGTACCGCGCGCAGATGATGCAGGGGAACTACGAGGACGCGGCCAAGTCGCTCAAGGCCTACAAGGGCGAGCACCCGACCATCCAGGCCTGCTTCATCGAACTCAAGTACCGCGAAGGCGACCTCGAGACCGCGATGGACGAAATCGTCGCGCTCTACAATGAGGTGCAGACGGACCGCCAGGTGGCGTTCGTCTACGCGCAGATCGCCCAGGCCGCCGGCGACGACGAGTCAGCCCGCCGCGCCTATGAACAGATTGCGCAGCAGCCGCCGGTCGCCGTCGACGTGCTGATCAACCTCGGCACCCTGTACGAAGACGAGGCCCACTGGGATCTCGCCATCAAGTGCTATGAGACCGTGCTGGCCGCGTACCCGACGCACCCGCGCGCGCGCCTGTTCAAGCGCGACGCCGAAGCCAGCAAGAACATGTATTACGACGAGGATCGAGAGCGCAAGGAAGACAAGCGCCTGCAGATCCTGCGTACGCCGGTCACCGACTTCGAGCTGTCGGTGCGCTCGCGCAACTGCCTGCAGAAGATGAAGATCGATACGCTCGGCGACCTTATACTGAAGACCGAGTCCGAGTTGCTGAGCTACAAGAACTTCGGCGAGACCAGCCTGCAGGAAATAAAGTCGATCCTCGCAAGCAAGGCGCTGCGACTGGGCATGCGCACCGAAGACGCGCTCGCCTACGCCCCGCCCGAAGACGGCTCCGCGCCGCCGCCGAGCGCCGACGACCAGCTCAGCATGTCGATCGACGCGCTGGAGCTTTCCGTCCGCTCGCGCCGATGCATGGAGCGACTTGGGATCAAGACGATCGGCGAATTGGTCGATCAGTCGGAAGCGGAGCTGCTGGCCGCGCCGAACTTCGGCCAGACCTCGTTGAACGAAGTACGCCAGAAACTGGCCGAGTTGGGGATTACCCTGAACAGCTAACCGGTCGCTCGCCGGTCACTTGCTGGAGTTGCGATGTCGGATGCCCCGGGCACTGTAACCGACCCACTGGAATTCCGGGAAGGTCGCGGCGCCCTGGATTTCGGCGTGCTCGCGGTCCGGAACGGGCTGCTGTCGTCCGAACAACTCGACGACTGCCGCGCCAAGCAGGCCGCCAGCGCCAACCTCGGTGAAAACAAGACGCTCAAGGACATCATCCTCGCGGCACAGATGATGACCGAGGAAGAGGTCCAGCGCGTCGAGCGCGCCCAGCAGCAGTTGACCCAGGACCGCGAGCGCAAGCAGGACCTCAAGTTCAAGGGCTACGAAATCATCAGTACCCTCGGTGAGGGCGGGCTGGGCAGCGTGTTCAAGTCGCGCCAGGTCAGCATGAACCGCCTGGTCGCCTTCAAGGTGCTGCACAACCAGTGGATCGACGACGACGAGTTCCGCAAGCGCTTCGTGCTGGAAGCGCGCATCGTCGGCAAGCTCAGCCACCAGAACCTGATCCAGGTGTACGACGTCGGGCGCGAGGCCGACTACTACTATTTCAGCATGGAGTTCGTCGACGGGCGTACGGTCGAGGACCTGATCCGCGAGGCGCCGCGCCGCCAGATGGAAGTCGGGCGCGCCGTGGACATCTGCATCCAGACGCTGCGCGCGATCAACTACTACAAGGACTTCGACATCGTCCACCGCGACATCAAGCCGAGCAACATCATGATCACGCGCTCAGGCCTGGTGAAGCTGGGCGACTTCGGTTTCGTGAAGTCGAAGCTGGACAAGGAGCTCGGCTACGAAGGCATGGTTCTCGGCACGCCGGACTACATCGCGCCCGAGCAGGCCATGGGCAAGGAAGACGTCGACTACCGCGCCGACATCTACAGCCTCGGCGCGACGCTGTACCACATGCTGACAGGCCGCCCGATGTACGACGGCACGCCCAGCAAGGTGATGCTCGCGCACACGCGCACGCCGATGCCGGACCCGCGCACCTACCGCCCCAGCCTGACGGACGACGTGATCAACGTGCTGAACCACATGCTGGAAAAGGACCCGAACAACCGCTACAGCAACATCAACAGCCTGTTCGCGGACCTTGAGGCGCTGCGCGACGCCCACAAGGCCAAGGCCGCCACGCGCTACGAAATCGGCAAAAGCAGCATCATGCGCGCGCTGAACATCGAAAAGAGCCGGCACAACGAGCTCGCCGGCAAGATCAAGGATCTGGAGACGCGCGCCGACGAAGCCGCGGCCGCCGCGAAGGTCGCCTGGGGCGTAGCGGCCGGCGCCGCGATTGCCGCGATCACCTTCCTGATCCTCTGGCTCGCCACCTGATAACAAGAGCCCGGAGCATTCGGCGAAGCCGAACTTGCCGGAGAAGCGCATTGCGATTCAAGGCAAGCGACGGGTTGATTGTCATCGGCGCAATGAGGTTCAACCCGTCGCTTGCGCTCCGGGCTCATGTTCCCTGTATTCGCGACCAGTAGTCCCAGAACGTCGGGAAGCTCTTGGACACGCACTCCGGGTTCTCGATCTCCAGCGGCGCGCGCAGCCCGGCAATTGCAAAGCTCATCGCCATCCGGTGATCGTCGTAGGTTGAGATCTCAACCGGCGTGGAGCGCGAAGCGTAAGCGAGCGGCCCTTTGCCATCCACCTCCAGCCAGTCGTCCCCCGCACGCGTAACGACACCCAACTTCTTCAACTCGATCTGCAACGCGGCAATGCGGTCGGTCTCCTTCACGCGCAAAGTACCCAAACCGGTCAAGCGTGATGTCCCTTCCGCGAAGGCACACACTACCGCCAGCGTCTGGGCGCAGTCCGGCAGGCTCGACAGGTCGGCATCGATTGCACGCAGTGGGCGGACACGCGGGTCCGCCCCTACGCCCAGACCATTCGGAAACTCCAGCAACTCGCAGCCCATCTGCTGAAGCAATTCGGCGAACTTCACATCGCCCTGCACGCTTTCACGCGTCAGCCCGTCGATCACGCACTTGCCACCCGCAACCGCCGCCGCGCCCCAGAAGTAGCTCGCAGCCGTCCCGTCCGGCGGGCAGTTGTAGGAAGTGGCGTGGGCGCCTCGCCCGCGGTCGCGGGGCGCCCCGCCCCGCGACTCAACCGCGTGAAACCGCGCATACCCGTCGCGCTCGACTTCAAACCCGAACGCCCGCATCACCTCAATGGTAATGTCCACGTAAGGTTTGCTGACCAGTTCACCCTCGATCTCAATCTCGATGCCCCCGCCGCGCGTCGGGCCGACCATGAGCAAGGCCGACAGGAACTGGCTGCTTACGTCGCCCCTCAGCGTGCACCTGCCGCCACGCAACGACGCGCCTTCGATCTCCAGCGGCACGCAACCTGGCTTGCCTTTCTCGGTGATGCTTGCGCCAAGTTGCCGCAGCGCGGCGATCAACTCCCCCATCGGGCGTTCGCGCATGCGCTCGTTGCCGTCCAGCAGGAACTGCCCCGGCATCACGGTCAGCAGTGCGCAGGCAAATCGCGTTACCGTGCCGGCCGGTCCGGTGAAGATTTCGATGCGGTAAGGCGAAGGCGGCAAGCCGGGTTGAGGCGCGACAGTCACATCCTTCGACAGCGGATTGGGGCGCTGCACCTTCAACCCCAGGTTCGCCAGCACGTTCAGCATCAACGCCGTATCGTCGGCCGGGGACAGGTTTTCGATCGTGCAGGCTGATCCGGACAACGCCGCGCAGACCAGCGCCCGGTTCGAAAACGACTTCGAGCCCGGCAGCTCAAGGCGCACGTCGAGCGGCTTGTCGATCGGTTTGAGAATTCGGTTCGGCATGCGCGTGGCACCGGCAATCCTGCCGGTGGTCGCGGCGATTTTGCCGCGACTAGCCTTTCGGCAATTGGTCCGGACACAGGCAGGATTGCCTGTGCCACGCGATTATCCCAGCCCCCTGAGGGCCTTGTAGTTGGCCACGCACAGGTCGGCCAAACGGTCGGCCTGTTCCTGCGTGACGTCCGGGCCGAAGCTGACGCGAATGCAACCGATCGCGTCTTCCCAGCTCAAACCCATCGCGGCCAGCACGTGACTGGGGTCGGTCTCACCGGGCGCGCACGCGCTGCCGAGCCCGACGCAGTAGCCTTGCTCGCCAAGTTCAATCGCGAGCGCCTGGCCTTCGATTTCGAGAAAGCTGATGTTGCTGATGTTCGGCAATCTAGACGCGCCGCGTCCGTTGATCCGCACGTGGCCTTCCAGCCCGTTCAGGATGCGCTGCTCCATGCGGTCGCGGATTTCGCCGACGCGCGCCCAGACGCTTTCGCGCTCGGCCTCGGCCAACTCCATTGCCTTGGTCATACCGGCCATACCGGGCAGGTCTTCCGTGCCGGCGCGGAAACCCCACTCCTGCGGCCCGCCTACAATCAGCGGCGCGATGCGGTTGGTCATGTCGTTGTAGACAAGCCCCATGCCCTTCGGCCCGCCGAACTTCGCGCTCGCAAGCGTCATCAGGTCGGCGCCGAATTCCTTGGGATGCAGCGGCAGCTTGCCGTAAGCCTGCACGGCATCGCAGTGGAACTTCGCGCCTGCGTCATGCGCGATCTTCGCGACTTCGCCGACAGGCTGCAGCACGCCGGTTTCGTTGTTGGCGTACATGACGCTGACCAGCGCGGTCTCGTCGCTGACCAGCCCGCGCAGCGCATCCAGGTCCAGCACGCCGTCCGGCTTGACCGGCGCGTAGGCAACCGGCACGCCTTCCTTCTCCAGGCGCTCTGCCTCCAGCAGCACGGCGTGATGTTCGATCTTGCTGACCACCAGCCCGCGCCGCTCGCCAGTAGTGTTGGCCAGCACACCGCGCAGCGCAAGCGCGTCGCCCTCGGTGCCGCCGCTGGTGAAGATGATCTCGCGCGGGTCGGCCCCGATACACTTCCCCGCACGCTGGTGCAGTTCCTCCAGCTTGTGCTTCGCGATGTACGCAAGCGGATGGTGCGCGCCCGGGTTGCTGTACTGTTCCAGCGCGTACTTTTCGATTTCGCCCAGCGCCTCGCGGCGGCAGGGCGCTCCGGCGGCGTAGTCGCAGTAGATGTATTCCTTGACCGTCACTTCGACTTCCTTTTGGGGCGCGGCAGCACCACGATGCTGGACGGCTTGGTCGGGCAGTCCTCGACGCACAGCCCGCAGCCGGTGCAGATGCGGCTGTCGACTTTCGGCACGGTGGCCTCAAAGTCAATGGCGTTGGGCTCGAGCGGGCAGGCCTCTTGGCAGACTCGGCAGGTCTTGCCGAGATAGCCGAGGCAGGTGTCGGGCTCAACCACCGCGATGCCGATGCGAATCTCCCCCACCGGCGTTTTCTTCAGCGCGCCGGTCGGGCAGACTTCCATGCATTCGCCGCACAGCGTGCACGCCGCGTGGTTCGGGCGCAGCATCGGCGTGCCTTCCTGGCCGCCGTCCTTGCCGTTGCTGCGGACGATGACTTTCTCGGGGCAAGCCTCGACGCATTTGTTGCACTTGCTGCAGACGTCGTTGAACTTGTCTTCGTGGATCGCGCCCGGCGGGCGGAAGAATTTTCGCCCGTGCATGTCGGTAAAGTCGCGCGGCACCCCGGAACCCTTGGCCATGCCGCCTTCGTACAGCTTCCGGAAAAGGTCGGAGTCCCAGTTCTGGACCAGCCTGGAGCCCGGCACGAAGCGAGTGGCATAGCGCGCGGCGTCACCGGCGAAGCGGCGCATGGCCTCACGTTTTTCCGGGTTCTCGGGCTTGTTGTCCGACATGCCCGCAGGATACCGGGCGGGCTACGATTTCGGCAGGGGGTTGAAGCGCACGTCGGGGCGGTCGGCGCGATGGTTGGCCCGGATCAGCCAGCAGGCGGCATCGACGGGCTGCACCGGTCCCTCGCCGCCTTCCTTGAAGCTGACGGCACTGCCTTTGAGTTCGGAATCGCCATGCAGAACGCAGACCTCGTACGCACCGGGCGGCAGGCCTGACTGCGCCAGCGGAAGATCGAGGACGAGTTCGGTCTCCCCCGCGGCTACTTCGATCAGTTCGGACTGAAGACCGGCGCCGCCGCTGTTTCGGATGCAGACCTGCACGGCGAACGGCTGGACGTGCACGAGCGTCATCCAGACCGCCATGTTGTGCGGCACGCGGTAGGCATCATGAAGCGTGCCGGACCAGCGCGTTTCCTGCCCGCCCAACTCAACGCGCTTGCATAACACGAGAGCTTCAACGCGCGGGTTGCCCATGGTTCAGATCCACTCGGGTTCGGCATCGCTGGTGACGAAACCGCGCTCGCGCCCGAGCTTGAGGAAGAGCTTCGCCGACTCCATGCCGCGCTCGCCGATGTCGATGGTGTAGTCGTTGACGTACATGCCGACGAACTTGTCAGCGCGCCCGCGGTCGAGGCCGCGGCCGTAGGTCAACGCGTAGTCGAGCGCCTCTTCGCGATGCTCCAGCGCGTACTTGATGCTCTCGCCGAAGCACTTGCTGAACTGCGCGATCACTTCTTCGCCGAGGTCGCGGCGCGCGACGTTGCAGCCGAGCGGCAGCGGCAGCTCGTGCTTGGTGTACCACCACTCGCCCAGGTCCACGACCTTGAACAGCTTCAGGTCGTTGTAGGTCACCTGGCCTTCGTGGATGATCACGCCGGCGTCGACGCTGCCGTCCAGCACGGCGTCCTGCACCTTGTTGAAGTCGAGGTTTACCAGCTCGACGTCGTCGTTGTAGAGACGCATGGCCAGCGTCGCGCTGGTAAGCGGCCCGGGCACCGCAACCTTCTTGCCCGCCAGCTCGGCCGGGTTGATCGGTTCCTTGCTGACGAGCACCGGTCCGTAGCGGTCGCCCATGCTGGCGCCGGCGCGGGTGATGACGTACTTGTCCGCGATGTACGGGTAGGCATGAAAGCTGACAGCCGTGACCTCGAGTTCGTCGCGCCTGGCACGCTGGTTCAGCGTTTCGATGTCACACAACTCGTGGTTGATGGTCAGCCAGCCGGTGTCGATCTTGTGGTTGGCGAGTGCGTGAAACATGAACGCGTCGTCGGCGTCAGGCGAATGGGCAACGGTGATGGACTTCGGCTCGGGCATCGGATTCCTGCGCTGTTCAAGAAGGGCCGGAGTCTAGCCCCCAGCGCAGGCATGGCAACGGTGGGTCAGCGTGCGGCTTTCTGCTCAGCGGTGGCGTCGGCGAGGCGCACCAGCTTGAGGCGCAGCTTCTCCCAGATTTTCGCGTCCTGGAACAGCTTCACCACGTCCGGGTCGAGGTCGCCTTCGTCGGCCATCGCCTGCAGGATCTTGATCGCGCGCTCCAGCGGGATCGCCGGCTTGTACGGGCGGTCACTGGCCGTGAGGCTGTCGAACACGTCTGCCACGGCCATCAGCCTGGAGCCGAGCGGTGTCTCACCGGCCGGCACGCCGTTGGGGTAGCCGCCGCCGCGCATCTTTTCGTGATGCTGGCCCGCGATTTCGGGCACGCGCGACAGGTCATCGGTCCACGGGATGCGCTTCAGGAACTTCCAGCTGTCGGCGACGTGGTTTTCGATTTCCTTGCGCTCTTCGGGGTTCAGCGTACCGCGCCTGGTCTTGAGGCTCTCGTACTCGTCCTTGCCGATCAGCGGCTGGACGCTTTCGCCGATTTTCCACGGGCTTTCGAAGATCTGTTCCAGACGCTTCTCACCATCCTCGGACAAAAACACCGGCTTGATGTGCGTGTGCAGGAATTCGAGGTCTTCGTCGAGCTTCTTCAACTTCCCGTCCAGCTCGTCGTCGATGGCTTTCAGGTATTCATCCGTGGCGTTTTCGTCGGCGTACAGGCGCGCCTTGCGTTCAAGGGCTTCGATCTTCAGCTCGCGCCGGATGATCTCGCCCCTGAAGTCGATCGCCTGGGCCTGCGCCGGGTACAGCTTCTCGGCCTTGGTCAGCACGTGCTCGCGCACGCCGATCTTGCCGAAGTCGTGCAGCAGCGACGCGTAGTGCAACTCGACCATTTCCGCGTCGCTGAACATCTCGTCCGCGTAGGGCCCTTCCTTCGCCTTGTTCACTTCGTCAGCGAGCGCCATGGTGATGCGGTCCACGCGACCGGAATGGCCTGCCGTGGCGGGATCGCGCTGTTCCACCGCCTGCACGCAAGCGATCACGAAGCGCTCGAACAGGTTGGTGATGGCGTCCATCAGGCGGACGTTTTCAATGGCCACGCCGGCCTGGCTGCCGAGACTGGTGGCGAGCTCGATGTCCTCGTC
>JAGQRI010000182.1:0-293 GCA_020425515.1 Planctomycetota bacterium
TCACCGGGCGCGTCGACGACGTGCTGAACGTCAGCGGGCACAGGCTCGGCACGGCCGAGGTCGAAAGCGCGCTGGTGGAGCACGACGCCGTCGCCGAAGCGGCCGTGGTCGGCTGCCCGCACGAGATCAAGGGCCAGGGGATTTACGCGTACTGCTACCTGACGCCGGACGCCAAACCGGGTGACGAGCTGATCGGCCAGTTAAAGGAAAAGGTGCGCGAAGTGATCGGCCCGATCGCCACGCCGGACCACATCCAGTTCGTGCCCGGGCTGCCCAAGACCCGCAGCGGCAAG
>JAGQRI010000182.1:344-2126 GCA_020425515.1 Planctomycetota bacterium
GACATCACCACGCTGGCCGATCCCACGGTCGTGGAAAAGATCGTCGAAGGGCACAAAGCGCTGAGCAAGTAGCGCCGGTGTGCGCATCGGCAACGAGTGCCGTTTCCTCGCCGAGTCTCACAGGCACTTGCCTGCGGCGCTTCATTATGTGCGTGGGCAATGCCATCATATGTCTTCCCTGAAACGCCCGCCCCTGGGGCCTGCGAAAGCACCGGCATGCGTTTCCTTCCCGCACTCTTCCTGCTGCTACTTCTTGGCTCGGCCGTGGTCGCGCAGCCCGACCCTGCGGACGCGGTCAAGCTGCACGACAAGAACCGCAACGGCAAAATCGAATGGGCCGAGGTCCAGCAAACCCGGACCGATTTCGAAACCCGCCTAGCCAACGCCAAGACCGACGACGCGCGCGATCAGGTCGAGCTCGACTACGCCGCGCTGCTTGAGCCGATGGACTTCCTGCTCGCCGACGCGAACCAGGACCTGGTCACCAGCGTGGCCGAGTTGCGCAGCTTCAACCTTCTCTGCGCCGACGGCAAACGCCCGAAGCCCGAGCTCTGGCACCACGAGCAGATGACCAAACTCTGGGTCGCCGCCAACTGGGACGCGTTGCTTGAGCTGATGGACGAAGACAACGACAAGCTGATCTCGTTCGTTGAACTCGCGCTGGCCTACCCGGCCGACTTCAAGCCCGAAGACCTGCAACGCATCGACAAGAACAACGACAATAAGTTCAACCAGGCCGAGTACGCGACATTCAAGGCCAATGAGCGGCTGGCGGGCGCGTTCATCGACGAGATCGAGGGCGTCGTCGGCGTGGCGGGCGGGACGGAAGCCGGGGCCGGCGCACCCGACGACGCGGGAGACTCCGACGATCCCGGGTTGCGCGGCGCGGACGACTCACACGAGACCACGACCGGCGACGAGGACGAGATGAAACCCGGCTCAAGCTGGCAGCACCGGGAGGTCCGCAACGGGCGCACGAGCTGGCAATGGAGCCGCATCACGTACCTCGACGGCGAGTGGGTCAAGGAGCCGCGCCCGCTCATCAAGGGCGACATCAAGGGCTTCCGCTTCCGGGTCGAGAACCGCACCTACGACGAAGACGGGGACGAAAACTGGACCAAGTCCGCCACTACAAACCACGGCAGCGGTTGCTGGTCGGCCGGGGGTACGTTCCGTTGGTCGCGCGACAACAAGAAGCTGACGACGGTGAGTTGCAAAGCCGGCAAGTTCGAATGCTTCAAGTGGACCGTGCACGAAACCGACGGCAAGGAGCGCAAGGTCAAATTCGTCCGCTACTTCATTGAGCTGGACGGCATCCCCATCCAGGTGAAAGACATCGCGCCGGACGGAACTGTGCTGTGCGAGTTGACGAAGCTGAAGCGCTAGCCGCGCCATAAGAATTGACTGTCTCCGCAATCCGGTTTACACCACTACCGGGTTGCGGAGACTGCGTATGAAACGGGCGATTCCATTTCTGCTTTTGCTGCTGGCGGCTTGCGGGCAGTCGTCACCTTCGCCGAACCAGGTGGCAATTGCGCCGAAACCGAAGCCGCCGGTGGAGGTCGACACCACGCCCACAGAGGCGCCGAACGCCCACTGGCCGGCGATGGACGCCATCAAGGAAGCCAGGACTGCCAAGGCGGCCCGCGAAGGACGCGCGCTGTACACCGGCACCGTGCAGGCCGAGACGCTGGACACGATGCTCGAGCGCAAACTGGCCGAGTTCGACTTCGCCGAGTACCAGGCGGTGGCCGAGCAGCTCAAGAAAACCGCCACGCCCGC
>JAGQRI010000182.1:2224-3577 GCA_020425515.1 Planctomycetota bacterium
GCTCGGGCTGCCGGTCAAGTCACACGCCGCCGAGTTGATCAACCTGTTCAAGGGATGCACCACGGAAACCGAAGCCGCAGCCGCGCTCGAAGGTTACAGCGGTGAGGCAAGTGACAGCGAACTGCAGGGCGCCCTCGAGTTGTGGCGCTGGGGCAACCCGGAAATACTGCAGGAGCGTACGGTCGGCATCAACTTCGGCTTCATGGGCAACTACGAGCAGTTGAGTGACGGGCGGTTGATTCTATTCGACGCGACCGAAACCAATATCTGCCTGATCGGCACTGATGGGTCCGTCGAAAGACGTTTCAAAAAGCCCGACGCACACAACTTGCTGATTGTCGGCATGTCTCCCGACGAGAAGTTTCTTTACACCGGGTCCGACCGCGGAGACACAGTCCAAAAATGGGACATCACCAGCGGTAAGATGGTGATGTCGTTTGCCCCCACCGAAGGCTCGGTCCTGATGAAGGCCGTTCTGACCAGGTTGTTGCCGGGCGGAAAAAGCGTCTTCACCTGCAACTCGATAAATCGTCCGCAGTTGTGGGACACGGAAACAGGAAAGGAAATCTGCTCGTTCCCCACCGTCCGCTCCATGGGAGGCCTGGCATTCTCCGGTGACGGCTCAACCGGGTTCTTCGGTACAAAGGGGCAAATCATCGTGGTGGATATGAAGACTCAAAAAGAGATCAACACCCTGAAGATGGAGTACGCAAACCTCCAGTCCATCTCGCCGTCGTATGACGGGAAGGTGTTCGCAATACAGACTTATGAGGGGGAACCCGGAAAGACAATCACTGCCCGCAGGCTGTCGCTTTACCACACTGCGACGGGGGTTCTGCTTGGTGAACTGGAGCACAAGAACGCGATAGAGAAGATCTACTGGCTTGCTTCGGGAAATCACTTGCTGGTGTGTACCTCCATGAGCGTCCTGCTGGTTGACGTCGAGAAGGTCGAGTTGCTTTCCGAGCATTCCATCCCCGCGGGCAACGGAAGCAAGTGCACCTTTAGCCAGGACGGAAAGACCCTCGGACGGCACACGGGGATCCACAAAACGGGCAGCGTCAGGGAGAGCAGTTTCTTCATCATTGGTCGCAAGCCGTAACTTCACCGCGCTATGCCCCGGAATCACTTCCGGGGCTAGACTGCCTTGGTGAATCAGCCCGATCCCGACGCGCGCGAGCCGATCCTTTCCTTGCCCAACCTGCTTACGCTGGCGCGGTTGCCGATGGCCGTCGCCGCCTGGTTCGTGGCGCGCTGGCCCTGGGTGCTGCTGGCGCTGATGGTCGCGGCCGCCGCCTCCGACATGCTGGACGGCTGGTTCGCCCGGCGCATGCGCGCGCGCCGCACGGCGAA
>JAGQRI010000183.1 GCA_020425515.1 Planctomycetota bacterium
TCAGCGTGCTGCCGCCTTCAAAGAACGCGCTTACGCCGGTGTCGCCGACACGCTGCATCGACGCCATGGAATCCAGCACGAGAAACCCGGAGTCCTCGGTCTCGGTGCTGATGCCGGTTGTCGCGTTCTCGTCCATGACCTCACTACTGGCTGGTCCCCTGAGCGCGCCGATTCTAACGCCGCGGTCTGTTTAACCCACGAGACGGAACTCCGTTGTGACGAAAGCTCGCGCCGCAACGCTGCATTGTAGTACGGATTTGCGCCGTGTAATTGCCAAGCGAAGCAAGCGCTAGTCTTCGCCGGCCAGCATGCTGCGGAACGTCCACTCGATGGGTTCATCAAGGTCATCGGCGCCGCTATGGCAGGTTTCGCAGGCTTTGCCCACCGCGGCCGCCTTCTTGCCGACGTCGGCGGGGTCCTTGGCCTTCGCCAGTTCGACCGCCGTCAGGTGCAGGTTTTCGACCCATTTCTTCCACTTGGCCTCGTCGTAAAAGCTGCCGGCGTTCTTCTCGTAGTAGTCCTCCACCAGCCCGGTCAGGCTGATCAGGTCCACGAGCGCCTGTTCGCGCGTGCGGTGTTCCTGTTCCGGGTCGCGATTGTCGGTCAGCGCACCGGCCTCGATCAGGATGTCCTTGATGCGGTATTTCATCTGGTCCATCAGCTTGGTGGTGCTGAGGCGCTTCGGAATCTCGGTGGGCTTCAGAGTCGCCAGTTCATCCTGTTTGAAGAAGAACTCGGACTTCGGCTCGGGGTCTTTCTTCACCGCAGGCACACCGAACACGGGCGGCGGGTCGATGCGGACTTCCTCTTTGTCGTGTTGCTTGTGGCAGCCCTCGCAGGCTTTGCGGAGCTCCTGGCGGGCCGCCTGCTGTGATTCGGCGTCCGGCGCCCGCAGCAGTTTGCGCGCGGCCGCGGCGCCCTCGTGGGCAAACTTGTCCCAATCGGCCTTCTGGGCGTCCTCGATTTTCTCCGGGTAGTTGCCGACCAGGCTCTCGTGCAGCAGGGCGATGTCGCGCGCCGGGTTGTGGGCGTCCTCGGGCAAAGGCTCGGCCGAGTTACGCAGCTCCGCGTTGCGCTCGCCCATGGCCGTCATGATGTCCTCGGGCGAGTAATTGCGGAACCAGCCCTCGTGGTCGGACATGTCCTGGATCAGCGGAACGGCGGCGAAAATCAGGAACATCGCCACGCTCGCGATCAACCCGATCTGGATCGGCTTGCGCAGGCGTGCGGGCTGGTCGGCGGCTTTCTCGATGAACGGCAAAGCGACTACCGCGGCCGCGCCCAGCAGGGGCGGCAGGAACAGGAACAGTATGTGCAGCGCGCCAGGTGGGACGATTTTCAGAATCGCGTACAGCGGCAGCGCGAACCACTCCGGGCGGGCCTCCGGGTACGGCACGCTCAGGTTGCCCTGCAGCCCCAGCGGCGCGGCCACCAGTACGGAAACCACTGTGACGATCGCCGCCACCGCGCCCGCCACACCGAAGTGCGGTGTGAGCGAGTTCTCGGTTTCGCCGTCCTTCCACAGCCAGCGCAGCAGGATCACAGTCAACGCGGGAAACACCAGCGCATGCAGCCCGAAGATGCGCGCGAGGGTTGCGCTGCCGATGCTGTCGCCCCCCTGAACGTGATGGCGCAGCAGCTCACCCAAAACGGGCAACTCGGCCAGGTAGCTGAGACGAATCGCCGTGCCGTGCAGCGCGTTCTGGTCGGCGGGCAGTGTCTGGCCAGTCAGGCTGAAACCCAGCACCAGCGCCAGCAGCAAGGCCGCCCGCCACCAGCGCCACTGGCCGGGACGCCGAAACAGCCCCTTCCACGCCAGGTAGCCCAGGTAGGCGGCGCTCAGGACGATCAGCAGGTTGGATGCATGCCAGTGAATCGCCCGGATCACCGCGCCCAATGCCCCCGACTGAAACCAGGCCGTCGAGGCGTTGGCGTCTTCCATGCTGGGCACATAAACCACGGCCATGGCAACGCCGGTGCCGGCCAGCAGCGCCAGGCAGGTCAGGATTGTGGTGACGGCGAACCCGGCGATGGCGTCCTGCTCGATTGCCGGTTTGCGCACGATCTGGGATGTGCCGCGCCGCTCAAGCTCGAGCTTGACCTCGGCCAGCAGCTCGTCGTGGATCTGCGTCGAAGATTCCGAGACGCCGCTCATGAGCTACCCCGCGGCGTTCGCTCTTCGGAGCCGACCATGAACTCCTGCCAGTCCACGAACAGCCACGGCTGTCCGCTGTAGTCGGCGATGCTCACGGCCAGGGGGTCCATGTCGCGCGGCGCCGGGCCCTTGGTGACCTTGCCGCTGACCTCGAACTGCGCGCCGTGGCACGGGCAGGCGAACTTGTCGTCCTTCACTTCGATCGTGCAGCCGGCATGCGGGCAGATCGAGCTCAGTGCAGTAAAAGAAGAAGCGTCCTCGGAATCGGCCGTGCGGACCACATAAACCAACTGGGTGCGTTTGCGCACGCGCCAGGCGTCGCGCACTGAAAGTGTCAGCTCAACCGCGAGAGGCTTGTCTTTCTCCAGCGCGCCCAGCTTGATCATGGGAACCAGCGGGCGAGAGCCTTCCGCTACGCTTTCGCCGGGTGTCGGCGGCAGGAACACTGAGGCGCTGCCCACGCCGGCCGCGATAACACCGATGCCGCCGATCACGGCAATGCGCAGGAAGTTGCGGCGGTCTTCGGATTCCGGCCCGGAGGTCATGGTCAGCAATGATCAATGATCCATGTCCATTGTTCAACAGACCAGATCAGGCGCGCACGCCTTTGCCCCAGCAGGCGGCGCAGATGCCGTAAATCTTCTGGCTGTGGTGGGTTGGGTGGAAGCCGTTTCCCTTGGCGACCTTGTCCTGCAGCTTTTCCATTTCTTCGTTGAAGAACTCGAGAATCTTGCCGCAGTTGGTGCAGATCAGGTGATCGTGGTGCGGGCGCCCCTCGGACAGCTCGTACACCTTGTAGCTGTCGCCGAACTGGTGTTCTTCCAGAATCTCGGCCTCGACCAGCACCGAAAGCGCGCGGTAGACTGTGGCTTTGCTGACCCGCGGGCGCTCATTGCGGAACTGGTCGACCAGGTCGTCGGCCGTAAAGTGCGTTTTGTCCATCTCGAGGATTTTCTCAAGGATCTTGCGGCGCTGCGTGGTCAGCTTGAGTGACTTCCTTTGCAGAAAGCTCTCAAACTTGCCCAACAGCCCGTCGATGTCGATGGACGGCGCTTTTCGTGTCGATGAGCGCGCCATTCGGTTTCCCGGCCCGTGGTTTATTCGTCGTCAGCGGCCGGCGCGTTGCCCTCGCGCCCCTTGGCGTCGGCCTCCAGCGCCTCATCTATGAGCTTAGACACCTCGACGCCCTTTGCAATCGAGTCATCGAAGATGAATTCGAGATGCGGCGTGGTGCGGATGTCGAGCCCCTGGGCCACGCGCTTCTGGATGAAGCCGCGGGCGCCCTCAATGAAGCGGGCCGCGGTGCGCTGGTCGGAGTCGCTGCCCATTACGGACCAGTAAACCCGCGCATGGGAAAGGTCTTTACTGACCTTGACCTGTGTGATGGATATAAGACCCTTCATACGGGGGTCTTTGAGTTCGCTCAGAAACAGTGAAGCAATATCTTGCCTCAAACGGCTCTGAATTCGTTGAATACGACGAGGATCAGCCATAAAACCCCTACCATGAATGGGCGCAGTACCTGCGTCCGCAGTAACTGCGATCACGGGACCAGCAAACCAAACCCCCGTACATTCGCCAGAGGTGGTGTCCCATGTGGATCAAGCGCTCGTTAGTACTTCTCCCGATCCTGGTGCTTGTCTTCCTTATCCAGTCGATCTTCTGGGTACCTAGCACCAGCGCTGTTTCGGACAACGAAAGTCGCCTGGACCGCCTGATGCTGTACATGGGCGCGAACCCGGAAGACATGGACTCGTGGACATCGACAAAGACTTCAGACTCCACGATTAGTGACTACCTGTACGAAGGCCTGATCAAGATCAACAAAGACTACGAGATGCAGCCGGGGCTGGCGGACTCAGTGCTCGTCAAACACCAGATCGACGCGCGAGTCCCGGACGATATGACGGTGGAACAGTTCAAGTCCGAACTTGCCGGGATGTTCGGCGGCAAGCTGAAAGACGTAAAAGTACTCAAGGAAGCTGAGCCCACAGCGCGGTTCGATATCACCACGGGCGAAATGCTCGCAAAAGATGCCCAACCGGCGGAGGGACAACTGGTCCTCCCGATCCATCAGTCGGCCAAGGTACGTGTTTTGCTGGTGCCTGAACCCAAGCAGAACGAAATCACTTCCGCCATCGAACCGGATTTCGAGGAACTGCTGGAAAAGCGACTCGGGCGCAAACCATGGGGTTCGATGGATGCGAAGCTCCTGCTGGAACGCGCTAAAGCACTTGTCCCGGAGGATCGTGTAAAGGAACTCACCGACGAAGTATTGAGCAAGAACATCGAAGAAGCACTGGTCCACGTCGACGTCTCGACCACGAGCCACGCTCCGATTCTGGAGTTCCACATGCGTAAAGGCGTCTACTGGACGGATGGACCGTTTTTCGACGACAAGGCACATGTCTGGAAGGGAACCTGTAACGGCGAGCCCTGTGGATGGGTCACAGCCGACAGCGAGCAGGACGCTCTCGCAAAACTCAGGGCCAAAGGCCTTGTCGAGAATCCGGATCAGGCCGAATACACTGCCAGCACCTACGCCGAGACCTTCGGCAGCGAAGAAGGCGGCTATTGGTGGGGAAAAGGCCCGGAACTGACCTCGCGCGACGTCAAGCTGACCTTCGAATACCTCAAGGACCCGCGTTTCAACAGCCCGCGGCGTTCCAGCTACCTCAGCATTGAAGAAGTACGCACCTACGACGACGACCCTTACAAGCTGGATGTCGTATACGGCGAATTGTACTCACCCGCGTTGGGCGACCTGGCCGGCGACATCCTGCCTTACCACGTCTGGAACACGATGGCCTGGAAGGAAGAAGCCATCCGTCGCGGCAAAGGCCCCGAGGACGTCGGCCAGACCCATGCGGTTTACGACCCGATGCTGCAACTGCCTTCACGCGAACGTGAGTTCGGCCGTCGGCCGTCCACCCTTGGTTACATGGTAATTGAACCACTGAACGGCGACACGCTGCCGTTGTGGGAAAACGGCAAGCGCTGCCGCCTGCGTCGCAACGAGTTCTACTGGGACCGCAAGCCGGAATACCAGTTCATTGACTACTACATCTTCGACCCCAATCTCGGGCGCGAAACGGCCGAGGTCGTGTTCAACACCGGCGGTCTCGACATCTACAGTCCGCGCGACTTTCAGGTGAAGCGCTATGAGGAACAGACGGAAAAGTACACCGTCATCAAACGCCAGCCGAACCAGTACGAGTACCTGGGTTTCAATTGCAGCAAACCGCAACTTGCCGATAAACGCGTACGCATGGCGCTCTCCATGGCCATCGACGTTGAGCAAATTCTGAAATACGTCGTTTACGATCAAGGAACGCGCATCAACGGGCCGGGCTACCCCGTGCTTCCGTGGTACGACCAGGACTTCATGATCGAACATACCTGGCTTACCGACACCAAGGACGCCGACGGAAACGTCGTCCACCGCAAGGGGAAGACTGAGAAGATCAAGTACCTGCCTTACGACCCTGACGAAGCGAAGGCCATCCTGCTCCAGGCCGGCTATGAGGACGTAAACGGCAAGCTGGTCAAGGATGGCAAGCCCCTGCGCCTGGAGTTCATCAACTCAACGGGCGGCGGCGCACGCAAGAACACCGCGCTGCTGGCCAAGGACAACTGGCAGAAACTCGGAGTGGATGTCGACTACCGCGAGTACGAGTGGAACGTCTTCATCCAGCAGTACATCATGGCGCTCAAATTCGACGTCTGCATGCTGGGCTGGAGCGGAGGCATCGATTTCGACATGCGCCAACTGTGGAAGTCGGACCAGTGGCCCACGGCCGGCGGGCTCAACCTCGCGGCGTATTCCAACCCCGAAGCCGACAAGTTGATGGAAGAGATCATTAAGGTGTACGACTACGACACACAGGTGAAAATGAGCCACAAGATTTTCGACCTGATCGCCCAGGATTTCCCCTACGTCTTCCTGTATTCGCCGCTTTCCACCACTGTGATGGACAACCGCATCATCTGGCGCAAGAAAGTTGGCGTCGGCCCTGACGGCGAGCCTCTGCTAGAAGACCGACCGGTAAACAACGACTACGTCAAGAACGCCCGTGCCAACCTGAAGTACTTCCTCGGCCAACTGAAGCGCGTGGAAGAAGCACCCGAGTGGAAGCCCGAGGATTACAAGAGGTAAAGGATGCTCACGTACATAGTGCGACGCCTGTTTCAGATGGCGCTGACGTTGTTTATCGTCAGCGTAATCAGCTTCCTGATTGTCGCGCTCGCGCCGGGCGATCCGCTGGCGTCGCAGCTTGACCCGAAGAAGAAAGACGCCGACCTCGAGCGCCGCCGCGACGAAATCGGCTACGACGACCCGGTCGTCAAGAAGTACCTCGATTTCTACGGCAAGTTCTTCCAGGATCTCGGCGCCGTCATCTACGCCGACGACGGCTATGCGTGGAAGCTCAACAGCGAAACGGCGAAAGAGCCCGTGCTGCCCACCATGTGGCGCAAAGCCGGCGTGACCCTGCCTCTCGTCCTCGTAACCACGTTGGTTGTGTGGTGCCTGTCGTTCCCGGTTGGCATCTATTCGGCACTAAGACGAAACACGTTCAAGGACCGCGCCATCACCGTGATCAGCTACACGCTGATTGCGTTCCCGGGTTTCTGGATAGCCCTGTTGATCATCGGGTTCATAACGAAGACCCTCGGGATACCGATAGTCTCACCCGAGACTATCGGTGTGGAGCTTGAAGGCCCGCGCGAGTTTTTCGACCGAACTTGGCACGTGGCGATTCCCGCAATTGTTGCGTCGCTCACCGGTGTCGCCGTGCTCACCCGCTACGTAAAAGGTCAGATGCTTGAGGTTATGGATCAGGACTATATCCGTACCGCCAAGGCCAAGGGGCTGGATGCTGACACGGTCTACTACAAGCACGCCTTGCGGCCTGCGTCGTTGCCTTTCGTGACGATGTTGGCAGGCCTCCTGCCGAGCCTTTTCGGTGGCTCGGTGGTTTTTGAAGCTATCTATGCCTGGCCTGGCCTCGGCCGCTGGTTCCTGGAAGCGGTCTTCACACGGGACATCTACATCGTCATGACGAACCTGTTTGTCGGCTCCGCGTTGACCCTGATCGGCATCCTGATCTCGGACCTCATGCTTAGTGTCGTGGACCCTCGCGTCCGCCTGTCGTAGGAATTCGGAATGCCGCAACAACGCAAGCCCAGCTCACCGCTCAAGGACGCGCTCCGGATTTTTGCACGCAACAAACCGGCGCTGGTTGCGTTCTTCATGCTCGCCTTGCTGGCGGCTTCAGCCGCCACGGGCGCCGTCTGGACCGGCAAGCGCGCCGACGCCGCCGAGCGCGTCCGCATGGAGGAAGCAAAACTCGTCGGCGACAACTACAAGACCGAAGCGGTGGAAGGGGCCGTGCTTGACCCCGTTTCGCCCGAGCTCAAAGACACATTCCTGCCACCACTTTCGAACAGTAACGCCCACCCGGACGAGAAATTCTACTGGCTGGGTACCGATCACCTCGGACGCGATGTGCTGGCTAGACTGTGGGCGGGTAGCACCATCAGCCTGATCATAGGCTTTCTCGCGGTCGGCATTTCCATCGTGCTCGGCATCAGCCTTGGCGGTATCGCGGGCTACTTCGGACGCTCGCGTGTAGGCCTGATCGTGCTGGCCACCCTGTTGCTGCTGCTTGTGTGGGGCATTCTGCTGGCGGCAGGTCTGCCATTACCGGCCTGGATATGCTTCGGCCTGGGCATGGCTCTGCTGATGGCGCAACTGGGTATCTCCGCCGTCGGCGCGCGCTGGAAGTCGGTTGCGTTTTTTGTCGTGGTCGTCGCCCTGTTCGCCTCGTTCAGCCTTTACAACCATCATGTGGAAACCGCCACTCCGGAGGGACAGGTCTACGCGGAAGCAGCCAGGACACATCGCAAGTCCTATGACGAACTGCTGGCGATCCGGGACTACGGCCGCGAAGTCAAAGGCTGGGAAGAATCCGCGCCGGACAACCTCAAGAATCTGAACGCCGGCAAGGATATGCCCGAATGGCTTTATGCCGGCCAACTCAGAGTCGAAATCGGCACCCGGCAACTCGATCTGCAGGTCGCCCGTCTGGATGGGGCGAAGTACGATGCCGGGAACCAGCAGAACCTGCGCCTCGCCCGCGACCAGCAAGATCGCGCCGAACATCTGGAAGGATTCATCGATGCCTACGCCGACCGCAACAAGGAGGCGGCCGAGAACGAACAAGAGGCAATGGCCGAACGCGACCGGCTCTTCAAGGAAGATCGCCGCGATGAAGGTCGCGCCATGGCCGAGCGCGCGTCCGAATTCGCAATCCGCAAGAACACTTTCGACCCCGAGGCGCTGAAAGCCCGCATCGCCAAAACCCGCGCCATCGGGCAGGCGAACGAAGCCTATTACAGGAAGGTAATCGACGCGGCCGCTGATCCGCTCCAGACCCGCGCGGAGGCTATTGAAAACGCCGACAAGGCACTCCAGAAAATCTTGGAAAGCGGTGCGACGAACGATGAGTCGTTGCGTGCACGGCAGTTTGAAGTCGAAGATATTCTCCGAACCTGGGCGCAGGCATCGGCGGAATTCGATCTTGCCGACGCCAACCTGCGCATTCAGGCACTCAACGCGTCTATTGAAGATCGCAAGGCGGACGCAGCTGAAGGCGACGCCGGCCTGGCCGAACTCAACAAGCAGCTTGCTGCGGCCAAAGGCGCAAAGACCAAGGCCGAAAAGGCCGTCGCCGACGCGAAGGAAAGCCTTGAGGGACTGAAGAAAGCAAAGGAAGAATCCGACGCGGATGTGGCCGGAAAGCTGCTGGCTCCCTGGAGTGTGCAGGGCAGCAGCGGCTTGGTCGATCGCCGCGGCAAGCTCCGCAAGGCCTATGTCATCCGTTACGAGACCGCCATGCGTTACGGGCTCACGGCACTGCACGTAGCGGAAGAATTGAACGGAAGCTACCGCTACTCGTTCTATCGCTTCAGCAGCCACTTCCTGACAACAACGATGCTGTATCTGCTGCTGGTCGTTGCAGCACTGACAATCATGGCGGCGTCCCAGGCCGTCGTGACCGACAAGCTGAAAGGTCTGCGGTTGGCCTATCTGCCGACAATTTCCGTCGACGACCTCGTTATGCGGTTCACCGAAATCATGCTGACCGTTCCGGTGATCTTTCTGATCCTTGCGATCCTCGCGATCTTCGAAAAAGACGTATACATCACCATGGGTGTCATCGGCCTGACAAGCTGGATGGGCACGACACGTTTCGTGCGCGCGGAGATTCTGTCCCTGCGTGAGCAGGACTTCGTTCAGTCCGCCCAGGCGCTCGGACTTTCCGACTTCCGTATCATCTGGCGACACCTGGTTCCGAACGCGATCAGTCCTGTGCTCGTTAGCGCGACACTTGGCGTCGCGGGCGCGGTACTTGCCGAATCGACCTTGAGCTTCCTTGGCATCGGCGCCAAAGCCGACCAGACAACCTGGGGCCTGATCTTGAGCGAGGGTCGCGAGTACATCTTTGACGCGCCTTGGCTGACGTGGATCCCGGGTATTGCGATCCTGATTACCGTACTGTCCTTCAACCTGCTGGGTGAGGGGCTTCGCGAGGCGTTCAATCCCAAGCTGCGCGGAAGGTAGATTTTCGTGTATCGTGTACCGTGGTTCGCCCATTCGCGCGGGCCACGGGCCTCGACCCACGGACCACGACTATGAAAATCCTGCTTGCTGACGACGAACGTGGCATCCGCCTGACCCTTTCCGAAGACCTGGAAGAGGCCGGGCACGAGGTCGTCGCGGTCGAAGACGGCGAGCTCGCGATGAAAGAGCTCGGCAAGCAGCACTTCGACTGCATGATCAGCGACGTGGTCATGCCCAAGGTCGACGGCATGTCGCTGCTGCGCTTCGCGCACGAGAAGGTGCCGGACATCATAAGCATCATGATCACCGGCAACGCGACGGTCGAGCGCGCCCTCGAGGCCATGCGCCTCGGCGCCAAGGACTTCGTCGAGAAACCCTTCAACAACGAAAAGATCGTCCTGCTGGTCAACGGCTACGGTGAAAGCCAGCAGACCGGACGCAACTACAAGCAGCTCGTTGAAGAGGTCAGCAGCGAGTTCAAAGTCGACCAGATGGTGGGCAACAGCCCCCAGATGAAGAAGCTGTACCAGGACATCAAGACCGTCGCCGAATCCGATTTCAGCGTGCTGATCCAGGGCGAAAACGGCACCGGCAAAGAGGTCATCGCCACCGTGCTGCACCAGCACAGCGCCCGCTGCAAGGGCCCGCTGATCAAGGTCGGCTGCCACATCGCCAACGTGAACCTGCTCGAGGACGAGCTGTTCGGCCACGAACCGGGCGCCTTCACCGGCGCAAGCTCACGGCGTATCGGGCGTTTCGAGCAGGCCGACGGCGGTACGATTTACCTGGACGACATCGACGACATGCCGATCGACACCCAGGCCAAGCTGTTGCGTGTGCTGCAGGAACGCGAGATCGAGCGCCTCGGCGGCGACAAGCCGCTGAAGGTCAACATCCGCGTGATCGCCAGCACCAAGGTGGACCTGAACGAGAAGGTCAAAGAAGGCACCTTCCGCCAGGACCTTTACCACCGCATCAACGTCATCGACCTGAACGTCCCGCCCCTGCGCGAGCGCGAAGGCGACATCTCGATCCTCGTCGAGCATTTCGTGAAGCGCTACGCGCCGGACGTCGAACTGACCATCGAGCCCGAAGCGATGTCGGCCCTCGTCGCCTACCCGTGGCCGGGCAACGTCCGCGAGCTGCAACACAGCGTCCAGCGCGCGATTGCATTCGGCAAAGCCGGCGGCGTGCTGAAGAAGGAACACTTCCTGCGCGACTACAGCGCCGAGTTGCCGCAGGGTACGGAGTCGTCCACACCCGGCGACGACCGCCGCACGCTCAAGGACGTCGTGGCCGCCGCCGAGAAAGCCCACATCAAGAACGTGCTCAGTCTGACTGGCGGTAAGATCGAAGAAGCCGCGCAGATCCTCGGCATCAGCCGCAAGAACCTCTGGGAAAAACGCAAACAGTACGGCCTGCTCGACGACTAGCGGGGTTACACGCACTCCATGGCCGAGTCCGCCACTACACCTTCGTTTGTTCGCGCCGTCGGCGTGCTGTTTGCACGCGAGATTCGCGTTGAGTTGCGCACCAAGTCACTGCTCACGAGCATGGGGTTGTTTGCCCTGCTGTGCATCGTGATCGTCGGGCTGGGCGTGCGCGGTATCAGCAGCAACGAAACCTACCACCGCTTCGTGCTGGCCATGCTGTGGGTATGCACGATGTTCGCGGCCGTGGTCGGGCTTAACCGCAGCGCCACGGCCGACCGACGCAAAGATTTCTTCCAGGCGCTGATGCTGCTGCCGCACGACCCGGCGCTGGTCTACTTCGTACGCCTGGTCTCGACGCTCGTGTTCCTGCTGCTTACGCAAGCGATCATGATTGTCGTCAGCGTCCCGCTGCTGAAGCTCGACTTCTTCGACCAGCCGCTGATGCTGCTCGTCGTGCCGCTTGCGGATCTTGGCGTCCTCGCGCCCGGCGTGCTGCTTTCGACCGGCACAAGCCGCGTGCGCGGCGGTGAGGCGCTGCTAACGATCGCGCTGCTGCCGGTCGCCGTGCCGGTATTCCTGGGGGCGACAGGCGTCACGGACGCGCTGCAGGCAGGCCTTGGCGCGCAGTCGGCCGCGCCGTTCCTGTTGCTGCTGGGTATCTGCTGCGCTATGTTCACAGGCCTCGGGCTGCTGCTGTACGGGCGCCTGAACGAAGGGTAGGGGCGGCCCGGCGGGCCGCCACTTAGGGCGGCCCCTACGACGACATGAAGACGAACGAAAAATCCTCGAAGGCCTGGCTTGTCACGGTCGTGCTGGCCGCGCTGGGCCTGATCGGCGCCGAGGTGGTGCTGTACCTGAGCTACTACTACACGCCTGTACAGATCACGCCCGGCACGCTATGGGTCGTCACGCCGGACGGCGGCGCGCCCATCAACCTGTACGAGTCCTACCGCATCTTCTTCATCCACTTGCCGAGCGCCTACACCACGGCGCTGTGCTGCACCGTCTGCCTTGTCGGCGGCGTGATGTGGCTGCTGACGCGAAAAGAAAAGTGGGAAGCGCTGACCACGGCAGCCGCGGAAACCGGGCTGTTCGTTGGCGCTATCGTGCTGCTGACGGGAACGCTCTGGGCCGACTACGCATGGGGCAGCGGGCGCATCGGCAGCGGCTGGAACTGGGAACCGCGCCTGACGACCATGCTGATCCTGTGGCTGGCGTTTGCCGCACTGCTTGTGCTGCGCAAATCGATGGACACGCCACGCCAGCGCAGCGTGATGACCGCCGTGTACGGCATCCTGCTGGGGCCAATGTACCCACTGGTCAGCAAAGCTGTGGAACTCGGGCGTACCAGCCACCCGCGCAGCTTCAGCGACCTGCTGAGCGCGCCGGAGATTGCGACTACGAAGTATCTCGCGAGTATTGCCGTAACGATTGCGCTGGCGTCCCTCGTGGCGCTGCGCTACCAGATGAACCGACTCAACCAGCAGATCGAGCAGGAGCGTGCAGCGTGAATCAGAGGCCAGAGGTCAGAGGTCGGAGGTCAGGGGCTGCGCGCGTGCTGCTGGTCGTGTTGCTGATGTTGCTTGCTTCGCCGGTGTTCGCCGACAGCAAGGATGAAAACCTGAAGCCGCTGGACGGCAACAAGACGGAAAAAACGGAAACTCCGCCGACTTCGAAGCCGGCAGACACCGCCACGGACGCCGACCTTGAGGCGAAGTACCGCGCCGAGCTGGAAAAGCGCCTCACCCAGGAACGCGAAAGCTACGAGGGCTCGCTGCGCAGCTTGTGGCTCTCGAACTCGGCCGTGTGGGCGGCGCTGCTCGGGTTCATCATCTTCCAGGCCATCGGCATCCGCAAACGCACGGCCGAGCTCGCCCGCCTGAAAGCCCGGCGGGAAGAGGGGTAGTCAATTGCGAATTCAGGCTGCTGGCCTGATTCGAGATTCGTAATTCCCGATTCGAAATTGTCCGATGCCGCTGTTCGACGAAACCACGCTGACCCGCCTGCGCCGATTGCGCCTCGCGGCCGGGCGTGTCCAGCGCGGCGGCGCACGGGGCGAGCGACTCAGCCGGCAGTTCGGCGCGGGGCAGGAATTCGGCGCGCACCGCCCGTACGCCCAGGGCGACGACCTGCGGCGCGTGGACTGGAACGTCTACGGGCGCCTCGGTCAGTTGTTCCTGAAGCTGTTCGAGCAGCCGGGGCAATTGCGCGTGCTGCTGGTTGCCGACGACGCGCCCACTATGAACTTCGGCGAGCACGACAAGTGGCTGGCCGCCCGGCGTGCACTCGGCGCGGTCGGGCTGATCGCGCTCGAAGGCAGCGAGAAGGTTCTGCTGTCGCGCCTCGGCCAGCCCAAGCCGGTGAACTTCGACGGCACGGGCGAATCACGCCTGCTGCAACTGCTGGAGGAAATGCCCCTGCGCGATGGGCCAGCAGCATCGGCGCCCCTGCACTCGCTGTTTGAGCGACGCGGGCGCGACTCCGTGCTGGTGCTCGTCAGCGACTTCCAGGACGCCGAGCCGCTGCTGAAACTGCTGCGCGATGCCCGGCGCAGCGGCGTACGCGCGATCGCCATCAGCATCGCCGCCGAGGAAGAGTTGAACCCCACCCTGGAAGGCTTCACCCGCCTGCAGGCCGTCAGCGGCGGTGAGACCCGCATGCGCGTCGACGAGCGCGTGCTGCAGGCCTACCGCGAAGAAGTGAAGCTGTACCGCGAAGGCATCACCCGCGCCGTGCACGCCGCCGGCGCGGCCTTCATTGAGCTGGACTCCGCGGACCCCATCGAGCCCCTGATCGTCGACCTGATGCGCGCCGGTGTATTGGGTGCATAGCGTTGCCCCTTCGCTAACGCTTCGGGCTCCAATGCGCTATGCTTCGTGAATGCTCGAGTTCGCCCGTGAGCAATGGTTGTGGCTGTTTGCGCTGGTTGGCGTGTTCTACGTCGCGTGGTGGTTCGCACGGCGTTACCGCAAACAGCGCGTGACCTACGGGCAAATCTGGGAGCGCGTGGCGAAGAAGGTTCTGCCGCCCGGCTGGAAACGCATCGTGCGCACGGCATTGACGCTGTTCATCTCCGGCGTGCTGCTCAGTTCGGTCGTGTTGTACGCGGCCGGTCTGCAACGCCCCAAGGGCGAACAGCCCGCGCCGCTGGTCGTGTTCCTGCTGGTCGACAACGGCCCCGGCATGCGCGCCGTCCAAGACAACAAAACCTTGGCCGCGCTCGCGCAGGAACGCGCGCAGCAGATCGTGAATAAACTCGACGAGCACGACCGCGCGGCGTTGGTCTGGAAACAGAACGGGCGCGCGGTCGTCGGCGCATGGCTCAAGCATGGCGACCAATTGGGAGACGCACCCGCAACCGACTGGGCGCCCGGTACGGCGCAAGCGAACCTGGCAGGCATCCCACTGCCGCCGGACATACCTGCAAACCCGCCGCCACAACGGCTCGCGATCATGCTGTCCGAACGCGACTTCAAACCGGACGTCGGCGTGCCCGTACGGACCGAGCGCTTCGGACCGCGCGCTCCCAACGACGGGTTCTGGTCCGCACGCTACCTCCCGCCCGCCGAAGGCGACGGCACCGCGGGCACGGTCGAGTTCAAGACCCTTCGAAACGGCAAAGTCGAGGCGCGTGAACTGACGACGGGCAAAGCGCTTGAAGTAAGCGACGGGCGGGTCGTTCTGCCGATCCAGGCGGAGCCTCTTGAGGTTCGCCTGTCATTGACCAACCCCGACGTACTGATGCAGGACAACACGCTGATGCTGCGCCTGCACCCGAGGCGACTGGCCACGGTGACCCTCTGTCACCCCGCCGACGAGGATCCCAACCCGTTCCTTGTGCGCACTCTGGAAATGCTGCTGCCAGGACGCACGGTCGAGACCCGCGCCGTCGCGCCCGGCGAGCCTGTGAAGGCCGACTTGCTGGTTTGCGACCGCGTGCTGCCGGAAGTTTCCGACGCGCGCTTCCTGTTGTGCTTCGGCGTGTTGCCGCCCGCTTTCGGTGCGACCGGCGCCCCGGTTGACGCCCGCCCCAACCTGCAACTTCGCGTGGAGCCGCCGAAAGACCTCGGCTTTGAAGTGCCCGAGCTGACCCTGATCAACGGGCGCGACGCCATCCCCCTCGAGCCCGGTCACAAACTTGCGCCGCTGGCCAAGCTGCTGAGCGGCGAGACGCTGGTCGGTGTCCGACGCGGACAACCCGAGTTGCTGTACTCCGGTTTCCTGCCGCACCGCAGCACGTTGTTGCAGGACTCGTCGGGGCTGCTGCTTTTGTTGCGCTGGCTGAGCGCCATCCAGGCCGACGAGCGTGTGCTGTTTCCGCCGTTCGTTGATGCGGACGCCGAAACCGAATTCCAACTGGACCAGCAGGGTGAACTCCAGATCGAAGTCGCCAGGGGAAATCACTGGCTGCCCAGTTTCGGACCCAAGTCGTACCGGCTGACCACGGGCGCAGATGGTCGCGGGCGGTTGGGCCCGTTCGCGATTCCGGGCGAGCACGCAGTTCTGCGTAGCGGCAGCGAGGTCGCGAGATTCACGGCGTTGCGCAAACTGCCGGGCACGATCGGCATTGATAACCAGTCGAGGGTGGACCTCGACGAACTGTTCAGCCACCAAGTCGAGCCGGACTGGCGCGACTACCTGCCGGGCGCACTGCTCTGGATCGCACTGGGCACGCTGCTGCTCGAATGGCTGCTGTGGCTGCTGGGGATTACGGAATAGGGACTGTCCCCGAAGTTGGGGACTGTCCCTGTCTTCAATCTCCCGTCACAGTGCGGACGAAGTTCGAATGCCGGCAGCTTTCCGGCATGCCCGTTCTGCCTCCGCCACCTTTCCCTAAATCTGCTACGGGGACAGTCCCCAACCGCGGGGACAGTCCCCTGAATGCACCGAGGCCGGGATTTCTCCCGGCCTCGATGCGTGAGCAAGTGGTTGTGGTCTAGCTTTCGGCCATCTGGCGCAGGCGCTTGCGCGACAGGATGGTCACGCGCTTGCCGCTCGCACGAAGAATGCCGTCCTTTTCCATGCGGCTGAAACCGCGCGAGACGACTTCCCGTACCGTCCCGATCTGCGCCGCGATTTCACTCTGTGTGTAGGGCAGCACGACCAGTACTTCGTTTTCGCCGGCCTCGGGGTGGTTCTCGTCGATCCAGGCGTCGAGCCACTTGGCAAGGCGGTTGTGGGCGTCCTTGAGGCTGAGCTGGTCAACCAGATCGAGCATGTCGCTGTAACGCTTCGACTGCTCCTTGAGAATCGCGACGGCGAGTTGCGGCTCGCGGTGCATGAGCTCGCGGATCGCGGGCAGATCGATTTCCGCGATCTCGGTCACGGACCGCGCCAGACAGTTCACCGGCACCGACTTGTACGGGTCGGTCAGCGAAGTCAGCCCGAACACGTCGTGCGGTCGGGCGTAGCCGAACACCTGTTCCTTGCCGGCCTTGTTGACCCGGAAGAACTTGAGTTGCCCGGAAAGCACCACGCAGAAGGCCTTGGGCGGCTGCCCGGCGTTCAGGTAGACCTCGCCTTCTTCAAGGCGTTTGATGGTTGCGCGGCCTTCGAGTTCGCTGAGCGTCTCTTCGGAAAGGCCTCGTAGTAAGGGGATGTCTCGTAGCATCTCAGTGGCGTGCATCTATGGTTTCCTTTCAACTCGGGGGACAACCCTCGCCCATCATGGAACGAACATGGCCCGCAGCTCCTTCCCGGATCGCATCACATCATCCCCGGGAAGTTCATGCCGCCGGTGACCTTTGCCATTTCCGCCTGGCGAAGCTCTTCGGCTTTCTTCAGGCCGCTGTTGACGGCGGCCACCACCAGGTCTTCGAGGAGCGACATGTCGTCTTCATCGACGGCGTCTTCGCTGATTTCGATCTTTACGAGTTCTTGAGCGCCCGAGCAGATCACTTTGACCAGGCCGTCGCCGGCCGATCCTTCAACGTAGCGCTCCTTGAGCTCTTCCTGGATCTTGCCCATGTCGCGCTGCATGCGCTGGGCCTGTTTCATGAGCTCGCTGAAGTTGCCTAAGCCTGACATACTTCCTCCATCGAAGTGCCAAAATATATAAATGACTGGTTAGCTATACGCAAGTCTATCTTGTGACATTGGCAAATTGACCTAACTCACGCCAAATTGGCGCTTTAGGGCGTCCAACGCCGACTTCTCACGCTCGCTGAGCGCGCGATTCTGTTTGTCACTCGCCGGGGCATTCTGTGCGGGATTTGGTTCCTGATGCGATATCTCCGCATTCGCGGACTGTGATTCGTTTCTCGTTTTTGATACCGGAGCGTCCGCCGCCTCGTCCAGCCGTGAAAGCAACACCTCCAGCGACTCCAGCCGCCCCACCATCGAAAGCTTCACCAGCGTCGTCTCGACCAGCACACGAGGGAAGGCCGCCCGCCGAACGCGCTGCCGGCAGTCCGTCAGCAGCTCCGCGAGATAGACCAAGCCATGTATACCGTACGCTTTCGCGGCCTCCTTCAGCGCGGGAAGCTCGCTTGCCGGGACGTCGATGCCGCGGTCATCGCCGCCGCCGGCCGCGACCAGCAGCAGCGTGCGCGCCAGCCCGACCAGCGACGCCAGCACCTCGGCGACGTCCTTGCCACTGTCGAACACTTCCTCGGCAAACAGCACGCCGGCGCGCGCATCGCCCTTCGCCAGCGCCTGCAGCAGGTCCAGCAGCTTGCCGCGGCTGACCAGCCCGAACACCCGCTCGGCTTCTTCGAGCCCCGGCCTCTCGCCACTGAAAGCGACCAACTGGTCCAGGCGCCCCAGCGCGTCACGCATGCCGCCCTCGGCCATCTCGGCCACGGCGCGCAGGACGCCGTCACCCGGCTTCAGCTTCTCGTTCTTGCAGATGCCCTCCAGCCACTCGACGATCTCGCCCAGCGTGACGCGCCGGAAGTCGTAGCGCTGGCAGCGCGACAGGATGGTTTCCGGAATCTTCTCCGGATTCGTCGTCGCCAGGATGAATTTCACATGCGGCGGCGGCTCCTCGATCGTTTTCAGCAGCGCGTTGAAGGCGCTGGTCGAAAGCATGTGAACTTCGTCGATGATGAAGATGCGATAGCGCCCGCGCGCCGGGCGGGTATCCACGCTTTCGAGGCGCTCGCGAACGTCGTCGACGCGGCTGTTGGAAGCTGCGTCCATCTCGACGACGTCGAGGTCTTCGCTGCGGGCAATGTCACGGCAACTGGCGCATTTTCCGCACGGTTCAAAACCGTCCGGCTTTCGTTCACTGCAGTTCAACGCACAGGCCAGGATGCGCGCGGTGCTGGTCTTGCCCGTACCACGCGAGCCGGTGAACAGGAACGCCTGCGCCACGCGGTTCGTTGTGATCGCGTTGCTGAGCGCCTTGACGACATGCGGCTGGCCCACCATGTCCGCGAATTTCGCGGGGCGGTACTTGCGGGTGAGGACGGTGTAGCCGGGTTCAGCCATGGGCGCATTGGACCTGTCGCTGCATCAGCGGTCAACGCTGGTACGAATGAAGAGGGACAAATCGGATTCTAGCTTCCCGGCTCGATCGCGGCCTGCTGATCAGAACGGCGGGGGTCAAGCGGCACCTTGTACATGCCGGCGTAGAAAACGTAGGCCCAGTTCGCGAAGAAGGCCATCAGCACGACCAGCCAGAACACCCGGCGCTGCTTCTTCGTCACTACCAGCACAATACGGCGCTTGAACGGGACCACGATGAACAGGTAGCTGATCATCGACCAGATGAACAGCGCGAAAATCACCAGCGCCAGCGGGTTGTACTTGATCGCCAGCAGGACCCGCCCCGTGACCAGCGCCGTCACCGCCCGCGTCCCGCCGCACAACGGGCAGGCCCCGCCCATGTAGCGCAGTGGGCTTTTCAGGTCGGGCAGCCAGTCCACCATGTAGGAAAGCGGTATGTAGATCGCGGCGCCCAGCAGGATGGTCAGCGAGTACGCTTCCCACGGCGAAGGCACGCGCTTCTGGAGTTTCGCCACTTTGAACCGGATGCCGTCGCGCTTTTCAGGCGCTGCCTGCGGCGACTCACGCCCGGCGGACGCTGTCGGGGCTTCGATTGTGGCGGCCGTGCTCATGACCGCCAAGTTACCATCCGGGTCGACGTCATGAAACGGAAGGCATGGGTGGTGGCGTGGCTGTTTCGGCATCCGGGCTTGCTTGCTACAAGGGCCGGACGGCAGGAAAAGTCGATTTTGCACGACCTGCACTAATAATTCGCGTGAGAGTTTTCGATCGCCGAATCACTAAGGACGGCGCATGTCCGACGGATCGCAAGAAGAAACCTCAGCGCTTGTGGTAAGCGCGCGATCCGGCGACAAGGACGCCTTTACGGCCCTCGTAAATCGCTATCAGGAAGGCATTTACGCCTACATCCTGGGGCGATGCCGGGACCCCGAGAAGGCCCAGGAAGTGGTACAGGACGCGTTCATCACCGCCTACACCACCTTGGACAAGCTCGAAAAGGCAGCAAGTTTCCGCAGTTGGGTGATCGGAATCGCCCTCAACCTGCTGCGGCGGCGAAAAAAGGAAATTGCCAACCTCGACCTGCTCGAAGGCGCAACCGAGAACCGGCAGGCCGGTCTGGAACAACTGGCCAACGTCGAGACGCTGGAAGCCGTTCGATCAGCAATTGAGGAGTTGCCCGAGAACTACCGCACGGCCCTGCAATTGCACTACTTCGACAAGCAGCGCGGGCGGGTAATCGGGAAGGAACTGGGGGTAAGCGAAGGCGCGGTGCACATGATCCTGCTGCGCGCCCGCAAAGCCCTGGCGGAAAAACTGAAAGCTTTTGCCCCCGGCGATGACTAGGGGCAGGAAGTACCGAAGGCAGAACCATGTCAGACCGTGAACATCTCGAATTGCTCGCCTCGCGCCACCTGGACGGCGACCTGTCGCCCCGTGAAGAGGCCGAGTTGCAGGCGGCGCTCGACGGCGACGCTTCCCTGCGCGACCTCCACCTCGAACTCGAGCGCGTTCACAACAGCATGAACCTGCTGTCCGAATCGCGCCTGCCGTCTGACTTCACCAACCGCATCCTTAGCGGGCTCGAAAAGGCTGAGCCTGCCGGCGCGCCTGTATTGCGCCTGCCGACCGGTGGCTACAAGCACTGGGCAGCCGCGGCGGCCATCCTGATGGTGCTCGGGCTGCTGATCGCCTCGGCCGCGTTCAACAGCGGCGGCAAGCCCCAGGACGCCTCGACGCTGGCCTTCGAGAAGCCTTCCGGGCTGGCCGGCGGCTCGGTCGGGTCCGGGAAAACCTACACTGGCCCGACGACGCACGTGGTCGCCTTCAGTGAAGGCGAACTGGAAGTGTCGTCCGGCGACGCAAAGCAGCGCGGCAAGCAACTCGACGGCGACTTCCCGCTGCCCGCGGTGATCTCCGCCCCCTCCGACACGCACGCGGTAGTCTCGGTCAACGGCGGCACGGTCGTACTGGCGCCGGGCGCGAAAGCGCGCCTGCTGGACGCCGACGCCGACGGCACCCCCGACTTCGAGCCGATCGACGGCGACCTGTACTTCGAAAACAGCGGCAACGGCATGCGCTCGACTGTCGACGGCGTCAATCTCGACGTCGACGGCGGGCTGACCCTGCGCCATACCGCAAACGGCTACCTGGCTGAGCCCAGCCACGGCGGCGCGCTTGCCGGCGACCAGCAGTTCGCCTTCCGCCAGTGCGCGCTGATCAACAAGGGCGGCGTGCAGATCCAGCCCTGCGAAGACGTCCTGCTTGACGACTGGGCGATTCGCGGGCGGGTTGATGCCATCCGCGAACAGATGAAGCGCCTGCTCGGCGACAAGTACGACCGAGTTCCGGAACAGTTCTGGAAGCACTGGGACAAGTTCCTGCGCGGCGTGATGTCGCAGCCGTGGCAGAGCGCAACCGTCGCCTACAGCATCAAGTTCCTGCTGAAGTACGACTTCGTCGAACAACTGACCGACGCCGAGTGCGACGTGTTCAGCACCATCGCCGATATCCTGTCCGAGGGCACGACCGAGAAGGACATCCCGGTGCAGGTGCTGGAGATGTTCCGCAGCGCGGAAGAGCGCTTCGACCAGAACCCCGACGAGCTGGCCGACTTCAAGCAGATGATGCGCCGTTACTTCGAGCGCATGTCCGAACTCGAACGCAAGCGCCACGGCGGCTAGAGAGCTTTCTCCCACAGCAGACGACCGGCGCCGCAAGGCGCCGGTTGCCTTTAAGCGTGCGCCCGTGCCACCCAGCCGAAGTCCGGGTGGTCGATTACGATGTCGCGGCAGCCCGCCTTCTCAAGCTCGGTGCGCATTTCGTCCGGCGCGTAGCAGCGCAGCTTGAAGGTCTCGTCCTCGGTCTGAACTACCGTGCCGGACTGCTTCAGTTCGTAGACGTTGTGGTAGGTCTCAAGCTGGCTGGCAAAGTCGTACTCGACGCGCGACACCAGCCGGATCTGCGTGCCGCCCTGCGTTACCGTCTTCACCGCCTCGCCCGGCCAGTTGATTTCCGGGTGCGGCAGCTCGAACTCGATCAGCACCGGCGCCCCAGAACTGAGCTGGCTGCGCAGGTGAGTCAGTGCGGCCTGCGCGGCGGCGGGTTCAAAGATCAACCCGAACGAACCCGAGGGGATGAACGCCGCGGCATACCCGCCCGGCGTGTCCAACTCCTGCATCGATTGCTCGAACAGTTGCGGTTGGTAGCCGAGTTCGCCGGCCGCCGCAAGCTTGTCGCGGCAGCGCTGCAACATCGGCGTGGATGGGTCCGCGCCGTCGACCTCGAACCCGCGCTTGAGCATCGCCACCAGGAAGCGACCCGAGCCGCACATAGGCTCGAAAACTCGCCCGCGACCCTTGAGCGCCTCGCAATACCACTCCAGCGCGAGCGCCGGCGCGTAGGGTTTGTCGAGGTCATAGAACTGTGCGCAGATCTCGCCGTACATGCCCACATTCTGCGATGCGCGCGGCCATTGGGAACCCCGTACAATACTCAGACCCGCAAACCGCGGAATCCAAGCCCAGCCTGCGAGGGCTGGGGTCGGACAGGAAACCGGCGCCATCACACGGAACAACACCCCAGCCATCCTGAACAGCCAATTGCCCGTTCAGGTACGTTCGCTCCGCGAACGGACTGGGCTTCGATTCAAGACACCCGCGGGTTCAGTTTGATGGCCTTCTCCGGGCAGGCCGGGACGCACAGCCCGCAGGCGTGGCAGAGTTCGGGATCAACGAACGCCTGTTTGTAACCGTGCCCCCAGGCCTTGAGACGTCCGATCAGCGACAGCCCCGCGCGCTCGGAGGGCTCCAGTTTCCGGATCGAGAACACGCCGTAAGGGCAGACGCGAACGCAATCCTCCTTGCCCTCGCAGCGGTTGCGATCAATCACCGGCGCCACAACCCCGGTTTCCTTACAAGCGGAGTTCCCGTCCGCCGAAGCCTTAGCGTAGGTGGAAGCCATAACCCCTCCGCCAGTGATTCCAAACCCCCGCGCCACGATTGCAACCCGTCAGCCCGCCACGCAAGTGGCGGGCCTTCGTGCAGGGACGCACGCCACGCAAGGAAAGAGACCCAAGCGAAGGGCAAAGGCAAGCCCACGAAGGCCCGGCATTCGCATGCCGGGCTGACAAACGGCAGCAACAAATCGAAGCCCAGCCTGCGAGGGCTGGGGTCATGAGTCGGCACCGCTTCCCTACAAAGCACCCCAGCCCTCGCGGGCTGGGCTTCGATTCATGACTCCCGCCGCTTCCAAGCCTTGCGGCGCTGGTAGCGCTCGCGCCGCCATGCGTTGCGGTCCCAATACTCGTACCCGCCGAAGCCGTACGCGCATGCGATCTCGTACCAGCCCACGGCGTGCCAGTCGTCGATCGGGATAAAATAGTCGTGCCGGGCATGCCCGCCGGCCGTCACGTCCGGGTATCCCGGCGGGAGTGTGGGATCGCGCGTGCAGAGCGGTTCGCCACAGTCGTGCATCTCGCAACCCAGAAACGACCATGAGCCCGGGTCGTTAAGCGCGTAGTAGCAGGCCCACCCCGGGCAACGCCCCGCAAACACAGCCCGGGCAGCCCGCAAAAGCCGAATACGTAAAGCCGAATTGAGTTGGTGCAATAGGATCGGCATCAACGGATGCCGCGGTTGGTTGAGGCAAGCAGTTTAGCAACCCGGGCAGCAACAACCAATCCAAGCCCAGTCCGCGAGGACTGGGGTCAAAAGTCGGCGCCGCCTCCCGGCAAAGCACCCCAGCCCTTGCAGGCTGGGCTTGGATAGACGCCCGTGGCGCTACGCTACAAATCGAGCTTTTCGAAGTTGTACATGGTGCGGTAGGCCTGGCCGCCGTTGGCGAAGTCGTCGAAGGCCTGTTTCAACCGCAGCGTGACGTCGCTGAAGCCCTGCCAGTGGTTGTCGAGCCCGCCCTCCTGCCACTCGATCACGTAGCCGTCTTCATCCGGGGCCATCTGGATGTAGTCGCCGCTCTTTCGGCTCAGGATGGCGAACTCGAACTCGCCGTCGAGCACCTTGTCCAGGGCGCTGTGCAGCACTTCGGAGCGCGGGTTCAAGGCCGGGTAGCCCATGCCGCAGTCCAGTTTCAGATAGGGGGCCTGCCTGAGGTAGGCGCCGGTGTTCTTGGTGAAACCCTGCGGGTTGTAGATGGCGAGCCCGTGGTCGATGGCGAGGTCTTCGATCAGCTCGGGCAATTCCGGGACCGAACTCCAGACCATCAGCAGGCCGACGCCCTCGGGCGCGTAAACCGGCTCCATGCTCCAGGGGTGGTCATCGCCCAGCTCAAGCGGGACTTCAGCATGCAGCGCCGTGAGGAAGCGTTCCAAACGCGGCGAAACAGAGTCGCGGCGCGAGGCCGCCTCATAGACCCGCGCAAGGATCGGCTCAACCTCAGCCCGCGACATAGCCCGATCCAGGTCCAGCAAAGTAAGGTCGTAACTCATCCCAAACCCACCAAAAGGCCTAGAAACACGGCACCTAAAAGTAGCCTGACCCCTTTCTACCTCCCCCTTTCTACCTCCCTGACCCCTTTCTACCTCCGAGGATTTGATCAACGAGCAGTGCTACTCAATCCCGTTCGCAACCCAGTTCGGAGGAATACTGACTTCCGTTCACTACACAGGACACCAAGCCAAGTGGAGTGACCGCATCAAGAATGCGTTCTTGAAATTAAAGAAGCCCTGGAACGATGCAACAGAAGAAGCGTGTAAGCTTGTTGTTGGCCAAGCAGTCTACGAGGCGCCTGAGAATGCTCTAAAAAAGACGGTGAACTCCTCTTTGATGCGTTAGCCGAGGCGTTGATAGCAGAATTGAAGCCTTAGCTACTGGTGAAGCGCGGTGTGAGTTCTGGGACGTGAAAAGTCAGGCTGCTTTGATGCTGCAACCTAGGGTTGGCGCAATGCTTTCCACCTACTGCTCTGCCGTGAAAACTACGTACCGGCCGGCCTTGGCAGCGGTCTGGAAGAACTGCTTTGCGTTCTGGAACCAGTGCCAGGTGTACTCGAAGTCTTCGTCGTTCTTTTCCACCCAGTAGTCGTCGGCCATGTAGTCGTAGCGGCTGCGTAGCTCAGCCTCGTCGATGTCCTTCAGGGCTTCGGCCACGGCCTGCACCTGCTGCGGGTCGATCAGAGTTACGATGTACTCGTCACCGTCGTACATGCGGCGACCGCCGAGGATGGCCCATTTCAGCGGCTCCTCGCCACCGTCCCAGGTCATTCGCCCATTGGTCAGGCAGCGGTGGATGGCGTCCCAGGCCTTGTCCGTCTCGGCCAGGAGGCCTGCTTCCTTGGCCTCTTCCCAGGTTTCTTCTTCGATATCCTCGATGATTGCCATGACCGCTTCATCGTCCGTTGCGGCGATGAGGGCGTGGGCCTGTTCTTCGGTGATGGCGAAATGAACGCCTAGGCAGCCCATGGTTGTTTCCTTCGGTGCCGCGGGCGAGTCGCCCACGGCCGGTGCAGGCGAGACGCCTGCGCTACGTTAGTACTGCACCAACTGCTCCACCGCCGCGATCACCTGATCCTTTTGGGGCAGGACGCCGTTTTCTAGAGGCTTGGCGTAGGGGCAGAAGCTGTCTTTGGCGGCTACCCTCTGCACGGGCGCGTCGAGTTGCTCGAAGGCTTCTTCCATGATTCTGGCTGAGATCTCGGCGCCGAAGCCCATGGTGATCGTGTCCTCGTGGACTACCAGGCAGCGGTTGGTCTTGGCGATGCTGTCGAATACGAGCTGCTGGTCCCACGGGAGAATCGTTCTCAAATCGATGATCTCTACCTCGATGCCTTTGCTCTCCAGGTCCTGGGCCGCGTTCTGGCTGATCATGACCGTGTTGCCCCATGTCACCAGTGTGATGTCGCTGCCCTCGCGCACGATGCGCCCCTTGCCGAACGGCAGCACGTAGTCCTTGTCCGGCTCGGGGCTCTTGCAGCGCTCCTGCCGGTAAAGGTTCTTGCACTCCATGAACAGCACCGGGTCGTTGCCGCGGATCGCGGCCTTCAACAACCCCTTGGCGTCGGCCGCGTTGCTGGGCATCGCGATGCGCAGCCCCGGGCGCGTGGCGAAAATGCCGTCGATGCACTGGCTGTGGTACATCGCGCCCTGGATGTAGCCGCCCACGGGCACGCGGATCACCATCGGCGAGGCCCAGTTGCCGCCGCTGCGGTAGCGCGTGGTCGCGACTTCGTTGATCACCTGCATCATGGCCGGGAAGATGTAGTCGCCGAACTGGATTTCGCAGACGGCCTTGCGGCCCTCTTTATAGCTGTAGCCGAGGCTGGTGCCGATGATGGTGGCTTCGGCGAGCGGGCTATTAAACACGCGCTCGGTGCCGAACTTGGTGCTGAGCCCCTTGGTGGCGCCGAACACGCCGCCCTTGCCGTCCTGGACGTCCTGGCCCCAGCAGACGAGGTGCTGGTCGCGCTCGAATTCTTCGTGCAGCGCGTGGTTGATGGCCTCGATCATGGGGATTTTTTCCCCTTCTGATGCGGGTGCGGACGGGACGTCCGCGCTCCCATCCAGCAGGCTGTTTTCGCCTTCAAAGAAGACGTTTTTCGGGGCGTCGGCCGGGTCCGGGTGCGGCTTGGCGTCGGCGCGGTCGGCAGCGTCGTCGATCTCGGCCTTGACCTGCTCCTCGAGCGCGACCAGTTCGTCGTCTTCGGCGAGCCCGTTTTCGATGATCCAGTCGCGGAGTTTCTTGTTGGGGTCCTTGGCCTGCTCCTCGGCGATTTGCTCGTCGGTCATGTAGAGCTTGCGGTTGTCCGAGCTGCTGTGGCCCCACAGGCGCACGACGTGGCTGACCACGATCGCCGGGCCCTTGCCGCTGCTGGCGTGCTTGTGGGCTTTCTTGAAGGCCTCGTAGCTGGCGAACAGGTCGAGCCCGTCGCAGGCGTACACGCCGAGGTTATTGTAGCCCTTGACCCATTGCTCGACGGGCTGGGCGCGCTCCTGGCTGGCGGGCGTCGAAATGCCGTAGCCGTTGTCTTCTACGTGAAAGAGGACCGGTGACTTGTGGATGGTCGCGAAGTTCAGCGCCTCGTGGAATTCGCCCTGGGCGCAGCCGGCGTCGCCGCCGCTGACGTAGCAGACCTCGTCGGTGCCGTCGAGCTTCGCCCCGTACGCGCGACCGGCCGCCTGCAGCCACTGGGTGCCGACGCAGCTCGACTTGCTGATAATGCGGTGCGCGGCGTGGCCGAAGTGGGCGGGCATCTGGCGCGAGTTGCTGGCGGGGTCGCCCTCGCGGGCCATGAAGCCGGTGAAGATTTCCTCGGTGGTGACGCCGAGCCCGAGCACGAACGTCAGGTCGCGGTAGTGGCAGAGCGACCAGTCGTGGCCGGGGCGCATGACCATGCTGCCGGCGACCAGCGCGGCCTCGTGGCCGGGGCCGGAGATCTGGAAGGTGCCGCCCTTGGACTGGCGCAGGATGATGGAGCATTTGTCCTCAACCATGCGCGAGGTGATCATGGTTTTGTAGGCGTTGAGGATCTGTTCGTTGGTAAGTCCCTTGGTATCGACGGCGGTCTTCGACATGGCTGCTCCCTGCGGTTGTTCGTGTGAGCCGGCGGGCGGCTGAGTGCTCTAGCCCGTCGATTGTGGCGGCGGGTCACGGCACGGTCAAGCAACGCGCCACACAAGTTACTGACACCGGCGGCCGCGTGAGAATTAACACTGGAACGTCCGCACCCGGGCCGGGAGAATACGCCTCCCCCCTGCCAGCCCGGAGCACACCATGTGCAAGCGCCTGCCGTTCTACCGCAACCTGAATCCCAACCGCGCCCTGCTGATGTCGCTGCCGTTCGCGCTGGCGGGCGTCTGCGCGCAGGAGGCGCTCGCCGTCGACCACAACGTAAACGACCTGGCCTCGTTGCGCACGGCGCTCACGGCAGTGAACGCGTCGATGACGGACGACCGCATTCTGATCGCATCCGGCACGATCACGCTGGACGCGGGGCGCCTGAACGCGGGCACCGGCGACCTTGAGGTCACCAAGGCCAGCGGCAACCTGGAAATCATCGGCGCGGGGCAGACCAGCACGATCATCGACGCCAACAGTGAAGACCGCGCGTTCAACCTGTCACCCGGCTCGACGGTAACGGTCACGATCCGCGACCTGACGATCCAGAACGGGCTCGCCACGGACGACGGCGGCTCGGCCGGCACCGCGCACGGCGGCGGCATTCTGCAGTCGGACGGCGACCTGGTACTGGAAAACGTCACGTTCAGCAACAACACGGCGCAAGGGGCCGATGGCGCCAACGGCGCGAACGGCACTTCTTCGTCGCCGACCGGCGGTGTTGGCGTCGACGGCAGTGATGCCAACGGCGGCGGGTTGTTTGCCAACGGCGGCAGTGTGCAGATCACCGGTTGCGACTTCAGCAACAACAATGCAATCGGGGGGACCGGCGGCGACGGCGGCGACGGCTATACCTCATCCAGCACGGGCGGCCCCGGCGGCAACGCTGGGGCCGGCGGCAGCGGGCATGGCGCTGGTGCCTGGTGTAGCGGGGGCGCCGTTACGATCAGCGGCAGCACATTCGCCGGCAACTCCGCTACGGGCGGCGCCGGCGGCGCTGGCGGGCGTGGCGGGTCGTCCAGCTTCGGCGCGTACGACGGCGGCAACGGCGGGGCCGGGGGCGAGAGCACGGGAGGCGGTGTTTACGCCAACCTGACGGCCTCGATGACAATCGACTCCTCAACGTTCAGCGCGAACTCGGTCGTCGGCGGCATTGGCGGAAACGGCGGCGGTGGCGGAAACGGCTTCAGCACATCGGGCGCAAATGGCGGAGTGGGCGGAAGCGGCGGCAGCGCCCTCGGTTCCGGAATCTGCTCCGAGCAAGGCACCCTGGACATCAGCACCACTGACCTCGAAAACGGCGTCTGCACCGCTGGCGCCGGCGGCACCGGTGGCTACGGCGGTGACGCGTCCGATGGCGACGGCGGCGACTCCGGGGCGGGCGGAAACGGCGGCAACGCAGGAGGCGCGATTTGCTTCGTGAACGGCACGGTGTCGTTTTCGTCCGGCACGATCAGCGGCAATGCCGCCAACGCCGGGGCCGGCGGGAACGTTAGCGTCGGCGGCAGCGCGACATTCAGCGGCAGAGGCGGAGTCGGCGGTGATGGCGGGTACGGGGGGCAAGGCACCGGCGGCGGGATATTGTGCGGCGTCGGCTCGCTGACGGTTTCCGGCAGCACCATCGCCGCGAACACCCTCACAGGCGGCGCCGGCGGTAATGGCGGGCGGGCGGGCGACGGAACCGGCAGCATCGGCGGCAACGGCGGAAACGGCGCCCAGGGCGGGAACGTATACGGCGCGGGCATTTTCGGCGGCACGGCCAGCCTGACTGTCACCGACTCCACCATCAGCGGCAACAGCGGCGCGGGCGGCAACGGCGGCGACGCCGGCAGTGGCGGCACGGGCCCATCCGGCGGCGGCGACGGCGGCGACGGCGGCGCAGGCGCGGGCGGCTCGGGAATCGGTATCTACTCGTTGGGCACCCTGGTACTGACCAGCGTGACCATCTCCGGCAACTCAGGCACGACGGGCGACGGCGGCGACGGCGGCGACGGCGCGAACGGCGGCCCAAGCGGCGTGGGCGGCAACGGCGGCAACGCCAGTGAGATCACCGGCGGCGGGATCTACTCCGGCGGCGGCACGCTGACGCTTTCCAACTCGACCGTGGCTTTCAACTCCGCGGCCACCACCGGCACGCCCGGCAGCGCCGGCACCGGCAACACCTCGTCGACGAGTGCATTCGGCGGCGCGACCATCCCCAGCAGTGGCGGCGCCCTCTTCGTCAACAGCTCCACTGTCACCATCCAGAGCAGCATTCTCAGCGACAACACGGGTGACGCGGCCAACGATGTGGACGGCACAGTCGGCACAGTCAACGCCAGCCTTGTCGGCGACTCGACAGGGCTTACCGTCAGCAGCGGCACCGGCAACCTGCTCGACACCAACCCGATGCTCGGCAGCCTGGCCGATAACGGCGGGGCGACGTTCACCCACGCCATCGCAAGCACCAGCCCGGCGCGCAACGTCGGCATCAACCCTTTGAGCCTGACCACCGACCAGCGCGGCTACTCGCGCGACGACGGCAACGGCGTGGACATCGGCGCCTTCGAGTATGGCGCGACCATACCCGTCGGCAGCAGCAGCGGCGGCGGGGGCGATGACGACAGCAACTGCAGCACCGGCGAAGGCAACGGATTCTGGATGCTCTTGCTCGGCCTCTTCTCGGCCGCGCTGGTGACCCTGCGCGGGAAACGCGAGACCTCAAGGGACTAGTCATGGACATCAAGGACTTGATCAACAACGGATGGGCGCGGCATGACAAGGAATCGGAAGCGCTGGCCAAGGACCTCGAAGCCAACGTCGCGCTCGCCGAGACGCCGGCCCACGTCGGCGCTTTCATGCAACTCGCGAACCACACCATCGGCGGCCATCTAACGGACTGGCCCCGCGCCGCGGCATTGGCCGAGCGCGTAATGCAAGGGCGCGCCGACGCCCACGAGCTGGCGGCGCCCTACAGCAACCTCGCCGTCGCGCAGTACATGGCCGGCAAGCAGGCCGACGCGCTCGCCAACGAGTTGCACAGCGTGCGCCTGACCGACATGGAGCCGATCAGCATGATGGTGCGCACGCGCGTGCTGATCGCCGCGGCGCTGATCGAGGCCGGGCGGCTTGATGAAGCCGTGCCGATGTACGACGCGGCGCTGCAGACGGCACGCTCGCGCGACGAGAAGCTCGCCTGCGACCAGGCGCTCGCCATGACCAGCAACAACATCGCCAGCGAGTTGAGCGAGAAGGAAACACGCACAGAGGCCGAAGACGACCTGATGCTCAAGGCCGCGAAGGCCGCGCGCGACTTCTGGGTGAAGTGCGGGACCTGGGAGAACGAAGAGCGCGCCGATTACCTGTTGGCGATCGTGCACAACCGCTTGAACCAGCCGGACAAGGCGCTCGAGTTCGCGGCCCACGCGCTGGAGGTCATCAGCAAGCACGGCGAAGAGGTAGTGGACGAGGCCTTCATAAACCTCGCGATGGCGAAGTCATTCACACTGAAAGACGACCGCCCCGCCTACGACAAGGTAATGGCAAGAGCCCAGGAGCTGGCCGACGACTTCAACGATGAAGGCCTAAAGACCTGGTTCGCCGAAACCAAAGCCAAGGTCGAGTGGAAGTAGCTACTCGCGCCACATCTAAGGGAATGACCAGCTCGACAAGGCAGCATTCGGAGCCCTGTTCAAACAAGCACCGCCCGCAATAAGTCCCGCATCGTCCGTGAGAGCAAGGGCGCGAAAAGCTAGTCGGACAGATATGTACTCGCCGGATCGTCCTGTCTAGCCACGAAGTTCCCACTTTTTTGCGCTAGCATTTTCTATCATGCTACACTGCTAGTGGCAATTTGAAGGCTGCGGAGACACAGTGCCACCTGAGTTAGACACCTTGTTCATCTGCCACGCGAACCCCGCTGACAACGAACCCACGTTGTGGCTGGCTTCCCGTTTAGGCTTGCTTGGATATCGAGTCTGGGCGGACGTCGCTAGTCTGGCAGGCGGAGAGTACACGTGGCGCACGATCGAAGATGTGTTGAGGCAGCGTGCATGCGTGTTCATATACCTCTTCAGCAGTGCATCAAAAGATAGTCCGGGCGTTCGCGACGAGATCGAGCTGGCAAAGACCCTCGAGAAGGAACGAGGATCGAACTTCATTCTGCCGGTCAGACTCGACCAGACTTCCTACGGGAGTCTCCCCGTCGGACTTACAGGAAAGAACGCCAAGTCGATGGCAAGCGATTGGGCCAAGGGTCTCGCCGATATCATCACGTTCTTGGAGAAGCGAGACGTTCCGAAAGAAGTTTCAGCAGAAACGATTGCCGAACGCACATGGATCTCCGCCGTCAGCAGCGAGTGTTCAGATGTCGTTGAAGAGCCTGCGACGCTATGGACCAACTTCTTCCCGCTTGAAAGCAACCCCATCGTTCACGTCTACGAGCATGACAACTTCAAGGGGGATAAGTTCGGAGATCTACCCGGCGATTTTGTTTGGAGCAGACAATCGAACTATTTGGCGACCTTTGCATCGCCAAAATTCGTTGATCGAGAACTGAGTCGGTTCGCCCTCAAGCACCTTCTATCCGTGCCTCTCGGTGAACACCTACCCGAAGCAAGCGTCTTTCGCGCCCGGTCTTTAGCACGGGAACTCCTTCGAAAGACTTGGGCGCTGCACTGCACAAAAGTGGAAGCCCCGATTTACGAGTTTGTTTCACGGTCGGGGTTCAGGAAGAGCTATGCGGTGATGTTTACGCCTGAATTCGCCGGAATCAAAAAGATACGATCCAAGCTCGAGAGCATCGCACATAGTCGGTCCCTCAACGGGCAGAGTGGCAAGATCGGAGGCGCTACTCGGCGTTGGATCTATGGTGCCGAGCTTGAAGCCCATGTTTATCCCCAGTTTGGCTTTTCGTTCTACCCGCGAGTCGGTGTCTACAAGGAAGGTTCAGACGCTGACGGCGACATCACCTTCCTAGATAATCAGCGCAACTCGGTCACGGCAGGCTGGTATAACCCCACTTGGCGAGACCGCATGCTTGTCGCTATGGAAGTCCTCTCTAACCACGCCTCGGTTCTTTCCCTTCAGACTGGGTGTGATCAAACCGTGGACGTTTGTGCTACTCCTCAGACGTACGGGGTCAACTTCGACTACCGCGTAAGCCACAGCGGCGCCATAAGTGCGCCAGGCTCGCAGGAGGAGGAGTAGGTGGAGTTTCCGAGAGTCGTGCTTCTCAACGAACCTGTCCTGGAATTCGGCCAAGGGCAAACGGCGGCCTTTGTCAGGGATGGGCTAACGCTTTATGGCCCAGTGGACTCCGCCAAGGGCGGAAGCTCAATTTCGGTGGGGGCCGTCGGAACGAAAGAGGGTCTTGACGCACTCTCGACTTGGCTTGCACGTGTACAAACACCGGTCCCCGGAGATGGCAAGTCCAGACCTACCTTTCCGGGATTTGGTGCGACTTTCGGTACCAAGATCATCCCGGTTTCCGGCGCATTCTTAGAGATTGATCCAACAACACTGAGGAACCTGCTAGGCAACACAGACAGGCATCAGCGTACATTCGCGGTGGTCGACACCTACATTAAGGCCATCGGTAAGTACTCGAAAGAAGAAGACGTGCAACCGGACCTATGGTTCATAGTTGTATCCAAGGAGATTGAGAATCACTGCCGTCCACTAGGGAGTTCACTAAGGGAAACACGACTTGATCCTGAGGTAAGGCTCTCCCCATCTCAAGCTAAACTCCTCCTAAGAGGAGCCGAAGACAAGAAGAAGTTCTTGTTTGACGCAATGCAGAGAGACCACGCAGAGAAGTCCAAGCAGCGCAAGGAAATCGCCAAGACGTACACGTTCTCGCCGGACTTCCACGACCAACTCAAAGTGCGGATGCTCGGGATTGGAGTAACCCAAGTAGTCAGCCAAGAAACTCTGGCAATCGGTCCGGCATGGTCTCCAAGTGAAATCAACGTAGCCTCGGACCCCGAAGACGAGCACATTTGGGAGAGAAATGACATTGCTTGGAGCCTTCTTACTACGACGTACTACAAAGCCTGTGGAAGGCCTTGGAAGCTTCATGGGATTCGAGAAGGGGTTTGCTACTTGGGATTGGTTTTCAAACAGGCCCCTCGCGAAGACAAGCCTGACTATGCTTGCTGCGCCGCTCAGCTTCACATCGATTCTGGAGATGGGATCGTCTTCCGTGGCGGACTCGGGCCGTGGCACACGGGCAACAATGAGTTTCACCTCTCTCGCAGAGCCGCAGAAGTCGTAGCTGAGAGGACGATAGGTCAATACAAACTGAAAGTCGGCAAACCGCCGGCCGAGTTGTTTGTCCACGGGAGAGCAGAGTTCAACGACGACGAGTGGTCGGGGTTTCAGACCAAGTGTGCTGAGGAAGGCACCAAAGTAACTGGTATTCGGATTCGGAAGGATCCCTCATTGAAGCTGTATTCAGAGCAGGCCTATCCGCCGTTGCGTGGAACGCTTGTCCAGATCGACTCTCGGACAGCATTGCTTTGGACAGGCGGATTCGTACCTCGACTTGGCTATTCTCAAGGAATCGGTCAGCCGAATCCGTTGTCCCTGCGTGTCGTTCGAGGGGATGCTGACATCGAGCAAGTGGCGAAGGACGTGTTCGCACTTACCAAGGTCAACTACAATGCCTGCATCTTTGGTGACGGGCTTCCAGTCACAATCCGGTTCGCCAACAAGATCGGATCGATTCTTACAGCTGCGCCAACACGGGATGATCACAAGTTGCTACCGTTTAGGTGGTACATCTAGGATATCGCCTGGCCAGCCGTAGCTCGTATCGCGAGGTCAACATCCAAACCCGAAGGCGGTGATGCGGGCTTTGGCGAAGGTGCCTGACCATGCTGTCTGGGCTTGGTCGGTTTCGGCGGCGCCGGATGTGGCCATCAGGGGTATCAGATGCTCGGCCCTTGGGTGGGCCTGGCGGGCGGCTGGGGCTTTTTGCCATTCCATTAATCGCTCGTTGCGCCGGCCAGGCTCGGCGTTGACGGTTTCCTGTAGCCACCGGTCGAACTGCTCGGAGGGCTCGCGCCCGCGCCCTGTCATTAGGGCCCTCAGGTCGTGGTAGCTCATGCCGCTGCCGATGATCAGCACGCCCTCGTCGCGCAGGGGCGCCAGCGCGCGCCCTAACTCAAAATGCTGCCGTGGGTCGAGGCCGCGGATCAGGCTGAGCTGCACGGTGGGCACGTCGGCCTCGGGGAACGCCAGCTTGAGCGGGATAAACGTCCCGTGGTCGAAGCCGCGCCGGTCGTCCTCGGCGGTTTCGAAACCGGCTTCCTTTAACAGCCCGGCCACGCGGCGCGCGAGCTTGGGGTCGCCTGGGGCGGGCCACTGGATCTCGTAGGATTCCGGCGGGAAGCCGTAGTAGTCATAAAGCATCGGCGGGCGCGCGGCGGTCATCACGGTCGGCACGGGCGCTTCCCAGTGGGCCGAGATCACCAGCAACGCCTTCGGTTTCAGCCCGTCGGCGAACCCGCGCAGGTAGCCGGCGAGGTCGTCCACCTCGCGCTTGTCGAACATCGGCAGCTCGACGAAGGGCCAGGGCCCGCCGCCGTGGGGAATGAAGAATACCGGCATTCGCCCAGCCATAACGCCTCCGCGTCCTTAACACCCGGATGCCCGGCGACAATCCAGAACGGCCAGACCCTCTTTTAGCGTGCGGCGTCGAGCAGTGCCTGTGCGATCGCTTTGGCGTCGCGGGCCGGAGCGGGTGTGCGGGTGGCTTCGGCGCGCAGCTTGGCGCCCTCGATCAGCAGCAGGAACTGGCGCGCCCTGGCCTTGGACTGCTTCAGCTTTTCCTCTGTCGCGAGCTCGGTCAGCCAGTCGTGCATGGCGCCCATTACCGCATCCACGGTTTTTCGGACCTCGTGTTCGGGGTCGGGGTATTCGGTTACGGCGCGGATGAAGCTGCAGCCGTAGAAGTCAGGCGACCGGAACCACTTCTCGAGCGCGTCGAAAATGGCCAGCAGCTTCGAGCCCTTCGCGCGCTCGACGCTCTGCTTCAGCCAGGCCAGGTGCGACTCGCCGCGCCGCGCCAGGTAGGCCGCGACCAGCGCGTCCTTGCCCTTGAAGTGCCGGTAGAGCGTGGCCTTGGCGAAGCCGGATTTTTCCAGCATCAGCTCGACGCCGACGGCGCGGAAGCCGTGTTCGTTGAAGAGTTCTCCGGCGGTGTCGAGGAGCTGCCGGCGGATGCTGGGGTCCCTGGTTCGCATGGTTCTCTTTTAACACGGGAAACAAATTCAGAAATCCGGGAACAGGACGGCGCGGGGGGATGTTCTCGGGGTAAGCATAGAAAGAATGGTCTTTCTACTTATGGACAACCCACTGAATTCGGAGATCGACATGCAGCGCATTCCCTCAGTCAGCCCGGAAACCGCACAGGGCAAACAGAAAGAACTGCTGGACGCCGTGAAAAAGAAAATGGGCGGCGTGCCCAACCTCGTGCGCGTTTTCGCCAACTCGCCCAGCGCGCTGGAGGGCTACCTCGGGTTGTCGGGCGCCCTGGGCGGCGGGAAGCTCGACGCCCGCCAGCGCGAGCGCATCGCCCTCACCGTCGCCGAGGCCAACTCCTGCGCCTACTGCGCCAGCGCACACACCGCCATCGGCAAGCTGGTCGGGCTGGACGAGACCGACATCGCCGAGGCCCGCCACGCCGACAACGGCAACCCGAAGGCCCGCACCGGGCTGCGCTTCGCCCGCAAGGTGCTCGAGACCAAAGGCCGGGTCAGCGACGCCGACCTCCAGGCCACGCGCCAGGCGGGCTACAGCGACGAGGAGATTCTCGAAATCGTCGGCAACGTCGTGCTGAACATCTACACCAACTACATCAACCACGTGGCGGACACCGAGATCGACTTCCCCAGCGTCAAGCCCGAACCCGCGAATGCCATCGCGTAGCGATCGGCTCCGGGGGCGGGAAAATCCGCCCCCGGGCGCCGGGCCGGGCTGCGAGCGCAGCCGGGGCACGCTCAGCCACGGCGAAAGACTCGTGTGACCGTGGGCACTGCGAACTTGTCTGCCGCACGCCGTCTCCTTTAATAGGCCGGTTCCCTAAGTGGAGTGACCGATGAGACGAGCTGTGCAGGCCGCGCTGGTCGGCTGCGTGCTGCTGCTTTGCCTGGGCGGTTGCGACGGCCACGGCGACGGCGAATGGAAGGCCTCGCCCCTCTCCAATGATCCGGCCCGCGGGAACTCGGAACCCGGCGGGAACTCAGTGGATGCCGCCTCCAAATTCCCGGACCTGGCCGCCAACGAGTCCGGCGGCGACGGCTCGGTAATCAAAATTGTTGACGCGGCCGGGCGAATCCAGAAAGGCAACCGGATCACGCTCGCATTCACGACCTTCCCCATCAGGGATGACGAGCAGCGCCAGTGGCTAACCGACGGCGGGGGCAGCGCCATGGCCAGCGGCTTTCGCATCATGGGGCACGGCGAAGTCTTCATTGAAATCGGCATCAAGCTGAAGAACGGCGCGACGGCCTTATCGAAAGCGAACGTCGAGAAGTGGTACTTCATGATGTTCAACTACACCGAGTTGCAATGGGGCGACGAATATGACGGCGGCGACGGCTTTGAGGTACTCGAAGGCGACCTCAAAAAGGGCGGCGTGGTGAAGGTCCGCCTGTCGAAGACGGGCAGCGCCAGCGGCAACTCAGAGGTCGAGCATCATTATTACTTCAAACTCGACCGCAGCGTGAAGCTCCACTACGCGCCGAAGGAGTAGGGCATTATGCGAACCCGACTGCTTGTGGCTGCGTGCGCGCTGTTAGTGTGCGCGCGCGCATCAACCAGCGCTCATGGAACGAGGAACACACCCTCAAAGAGCTGGTCAAGACGTACCTGATAAACTGAAAAGGACCGGGCAGCGTCAGGTTTTGTCGCAACCTCAGGCTGCAGTCAGGGTTTGATGGCTGATACCTGTGCGGAGATCGCTATGAACCGTCGTTTGTTGCTCGCTGCAAGTCTTTGCGGCGCCGTGTTTTGTGGAGTACTCGCCGTCGCCTCTACGCCATCGCTGGCCCAGGAGGAACCAACCGAGGCCGCCAAGGACAAGGAAACCACCACCGGCGCGCCCGAGCGCGAGGTCAGCAACCGCATCGACACCGAGATCAGGAAGGTCTGGGAACGCGACGGGGTCAAGCCGACCAAAGAGTCCGGCGACCAGGAGTTCATCCGCCGCGTCTACCTCGACACCGTGGGGCTGCCGCCGACGGCCGAAGAAATCACCGCCTTCTGCAAGGACAAAGACAAGGAAAAGCGCCGCGCGCTGGTCGCGAAGCTGGTCGATGACGAACGCTTCGGGCGCCACATGGCCGACCTGTGGACAAACATCCTGCTCGGGCGTGGCGGGCGCGACTACGGCGGCAGCGGCAACCTGTTCTCGGTCTGGCTGTCCGAGCGCATCAACAAGGGCGACCACTTCAGCGAC